>JANMQL010000284.1:0-8484 GCA_031370475.1 Hyphomicrobiales bacterium
TCTGGCGCGATTTCTTTCCGGCGAAGTGGGTCCACTTCGCCGGAAAGCGCGCTAGCCGCCGGACCCATCGATCCGGCGCAAGCGAATTGAAACGGAGAGGTGGGAAACCGCCTCTCCGTTTTTATTTCGAGCTATGCCCATGTCGCCAATCGTCAAGACCGAACGCCTACTGCTGCGCCCCCTGCGCGAGAGCAATCTCGTGACGCTCGCCGCCGCGCTCAACAATTATCGCATCGTGCGCAATACGGCGCGCATCCCCTGGCCCTACAGGCTCGACGATGCCCGCGACCATCTCGACCGCGCCAATCGAAGCATTCCCGGAACCTTGCGCCTGTCGATCGCCGAAAAATCCCGCCCCGATATTGTCGTGGGCGGCATCGGCTATGAGGCGGAGGAGGCAGGCCATTCGGCCGAACTCGGCTATTGGCTGGCCGAAACCGCGTGGGCCAGGGGCTTCGGCTATGAAGCGGCCAAGGCCGTCACCGCCCATGGCTTCGAGAATGCAGGCCATGAGCGCTTGGTGGCCGGCTATCGCCATGGCAACGAGGCCTCGCGGCGCATTCTCGACCGGCTCGGCTTCCGGATTGTCGGCCACGACATGATATATTCGCGCGGCGTCGGGCGAAAAACGCCCGTGGCCCACCTTGAGCTCACCCGCCGCGAATGGTTAAGGGCGAAAGGAGGCCGATTGTGACCCGCCCCTGTGCCAGATCAGAACACCAACGCCACATAGCCATAGACCAAAGTCTTGCGGCCCAATCCGCCATTGTGCTTCGAGGCGGCGAGCTTGAGATTGCCGCGCGACGCTTTGACCGCCAGCGACAGGTACTTCAGCCCGTATTTGACATTGGTGGAGGCACTGAGCAGGCCCGAACAATTGCCGCTGTAGCCGATGCTGCGCGCCGTCGAACATTTGAGCTGGAACACACCATATTCGCCGGCCCGGCCGCGGACCCGCGGATTGTAGCCCGACTCCACCTTGGCGATGCGCAGCGCAAACCAAGTCGGAACCCCATAGCTCGGCGCCATGCGCTTGATCATCGCCACAACTTCGGGGTGCCTGTTGCTGGAGCCGCGGGAATAAGAATTGCCGCTGAATATGTCTTGCGGACAGGTTCCGGAGTCTCTGCAAGACGCTTCAGCAGGAAGCGTGAATATAACCGTAGAAAAAACGAATACCAAAAGTCCCGCAATAAGATTGTTCTTCATCTTGTTTCTTCCTCTTACACACTCATCCGTGAATTTACCTCCGTATTATCGGAGGTAAACTCCACATGACCAGTATCTTATGGTTTAATGGCCGAGATAGACTGACCAATTGTGTCGGCAATGTGGGTGAAATGAGTCTTGCAAGAACCCGGCCAGAGCTGTGGCACCGGGGCCACGGGCTAGGCGCGGCGGCTCCAAACCGGTACAAGGCACAATCATGAAATTTCTCGATCAAGCAAAGGTTTATGTGCGCTCCGGCGATGGCGGCGCAGGGGCTGTTTCGTTCCGGCGCGAGAAATTCATCGAGCTCGGCGGCCCCGATGGCGGCGACGGCGGCAATGGCGGCGATGTCTGGGTGGAAGCGGTCGACGGCCTCAACACCTTGATCGATTACCGTTACCAGCAGCATTTCAAGGCATCGACCGGCGGCCACGGCATGGGCCGGCTCAGGGCCGGCGCCAATTCCAGCGATATTACCCTCAAGGTTCCAGCCGGCACCCAGATCTACGAGGAGGACAATGAGACGCTGATCGCCGATCTGCCCAGGACCGGTGACCGGGTGCGCCTTGCCAAGGGCGGCAACGGCGGCTTCGGCAATGCCCATTTCAAGTCATCGACCAACCGGGCCCCGCGCCATGCCAACCCGGGCCTCGCCGGCGAGGAGCGCTGGATCTGGTTGCGGCTCAAACTCATTGCCGATGCCGGACTCGTCGGACTGCCAAATGCCGGAAAGTCGACTTTGCTGGCAGCGGTGTCGGCCGCAAAACCGAAAATCGCCGACTATCCCTTCACCACCCTGCATCCGCAGCTTGGCGTGGTGCGGGCCGGCGGCACCAGCTTCGTGCTCGCCGACATTCCGGGATTGATCGAAGGCGCCCATGAGGGCCACGGCCTCGGCACCCGCTTCCTCGGCCATGTCGAGCGCTGCGCCGTGTTGCTGCATCTGATCGACGTGACGGCCGACGACGCGGTCGCCGCCTATCGCGTCATCCGCAAGGAGCTCAAGGCCTACAGTCCTAGTTTGGCGAAAAAGACCGAAATCATTGCCTTCAACAAGATCGATGCCGTCGCACCCGATGAACTCGAGGCCAAGCTCGCCGATTTCAGGAAGCGCCTGCGCAAGACGCCGATTGTCATGTCCGGCGCCACCGGTGCGGGCGTTGACGCGGCGATGAAGAAATTGCTCAGCATTATCGAAACGGCGCGCCGCAAGGCCCGCAAGGAAGAGCCGGGGGTGACCGTCGAGGCCTGGCAGCCATGACTTCGCGCCTGCTCACCGCCCGCCGCATCGTCGTCAAGATCGGCTCGGCATTGCTGGTCGATGGCATGACCGGCGCCGTCAAGGCCCCATGGCTTGCCTCGCTGATTGCCGATCTCGCCGACACGAAGCGGCGTGGCGCCGAAGTGATCGTTGTGTCCTCCGGCGCCATAGCGCTTGGGCGGCGCAGCCTTGGCCTCGCAGCGGGAAAATTGCGGCTGGAGGAAAGCCAGGCCGCCGCCGCCGTCGGTCAGATCGCCCTGGCCCAGGCCTGGGCCGAAGCCTTCCGGACCCGGAGCATCGTCGCCGCGCAGATTTTGGTGACCCTCACCGATACCGAGGAACGCCGCCGCCACCTCAATGCCCGGGCGACGCTGTCGACGCTTCTGGCCCAGGGTGCGGTGCCGGTGATCAACGAAAACGACACGGTCGCCACCTCGGAAATCCGCTATGGCGACAATGATCGCCTCGCCGCCCGTGTCGCCTCGATGATGTCGGCCGATTGCCTGGTCCTGCTCTCCGATGTCGACGGGCTCTATAGCGCGCCGCCCGACCGGAGCGGCGCCCGCTTCATTGCCGAAGTGACCGAGATAACTCCGGAGATCGAGGCCATGGCGGGCAGGCCCGTCTCCGGGATCGGTTCCGGCGGCATGGTCACCAAGATCGAGGCCGGCAAGATCGCGCTCGGGGCCGGCTGCAACATGGTGATTGCCTCGGGCCACGAGCTCAATCCGCTGCGCCGCATCGCCGAAGGCGCTCGCTGTACCTGGTTCCTGGCCCAGGCCTCGGCCCTGCAATCGCGCAAGCGCTGGATCGCCGGAACCCTGCAGCCGGTCGGCCATCTGGTGGTCGACGAGGGTGCCGGCGCGGCGTTGGCCAGGGGCAAGAGCCTGCTGCCCGCCGGGGTCAAGCGCATCGAAGGCTCTTTCGCTCGCGGCGATACCGTGAGTATCATGACCGAGGCCGGCAGGGAGATCGCCCGCGGCCTGGTTGCCTATGATGCGGCGGACGCGGCGCGCATCCTCGGGCGCAAATCGGGCGAGATCGAAGAGGTGCTGGGCTTTCGCGGCCGCGATGAGCTGGTGCATCGCGACGACATGGTGCTGATGGGCGGAGAGCGGACATGAATGTGACGGTTTCCAGCCGCGAGGCGATGCTGGCATTGGGTGCCGCCGCTCGTGCCGCCGCGCGGGCATTGGCGCTCGCCACCACCGCGGCAAAGAATGCGGCCCTCAGGGCCATGGCGGCGGACATCCGCGCCCATGCGGGCGAGATTGCCGCCGCCAACGCCAAGGACCTGGCCGACGCCGGGACCAAGGGTCTGAAAGACTCCTTCATCGACCGGTTGACGCTTAACCCGGCACGCATCGCGGCGATGGTCCAGGGGCTCGAGGATATCGCCGTACTTCCCGATCCGGTCGGCGCCGTGATGGCGCAATGGTCCCGGCCCAACGGCATGACCATCGCCCGGGTGCGTGTGCCAATCGGCGTCATCGGCATCATCTATGAGAGCCGCCCCAATGTGACGGCGGATGCCGGCGCCCTGTGTATGAAGTCCGGCAATGCTTCGATCCTGCGCGGCGGCTCCGACAGCTTCCGCTCGTCCGGCGCCATCGTCGGCTGCTTACAGCGCGGCCTGATTGCGGCGGGGTTGCCGGCCGCGGCGATTCAGATGGTGCCCGATGCCGGCCGCGACAGTGTCGGCCTGATGCTCGAGGGCCTCGGCGGCGCCATCGATCTGATCGTGCCGCGCGGCGGCAAGAATTTGGTGGGCCGTGTCCAGCAGGAGGCCCGTGTGCCGGTGTTCAGCCATCTCGAGGGTGTCTGTCACGTCTATGTTGATAGGGCCGCCGATCCGGAGATGGCGAAGCAGATCGTGCTCAACGCCAAGATGCGGCGCACCGGCATTTGCGGCGCCGCCGAAACGGTGCTCATCGATGCCGCCGGAGCCAAGTTGCACCTCAAGCCGGTGATCGCCACGCTCATCGATGCCGGCTGCGAGGTGCGGGGCGACGCGGCGGCGCGCGCCGCCGATGCCCGCGTCAAGCAAGCTTCGGAAGAAGACTGGTCGACGGAATATCTCGATGCCATCGTGTCGCTGCGCGTCGTCGATGGCGTGGATGCGGCGATGCGGCACATCGCCCGCTACGGCTCACAGCACACCGATGCCATCGTCACCGGCGATAAGGCCACCGCCGAGCGTTTTCTTAATGAAGTGGACAGCGCCATCGTGCTGCACAATGCCTCGACGCAATTCGCCGACGGCGGCGAATTCGGCTTCGGCGCCGAGATTGGCATCGCCACCGGCAAACTTCATGCCCGCGGCCCGGTCGGTCTGGAGCAGCTCACGACATTCAAGTATCAGGTGCGCGGCACGGGACAGGTCAGGCCTTGATCCGCCCGCCGCCATTCGGGACCGGGCAGCGCATCGGGCTCTTCGGCGGCTCCTTCAATCCGGCCCATCGCGGCCATCTGATGGTGGCGCTCTATGCGTTGAAGCGGCTCAAGCTCGACTGGGTGTGGTGGCTGGTATCGCCGCAGAACCCGCTGAAGGATCCGGGCGAGACCGGTGAATATGGCGCGCGCCTGGCCGCGACCCGCCGCATCGCCAGGCATCCGCGCTTCATCGTCACCGATCTCGAAAAACAAATCGGTTCCCGCACCACCGCCGAAACCCTCGATGCCCTGGCGCCGACCCTGCAACGGGCGAAATTCGTCTGGATCATGGGTGCCGACAGTCTCGCCAATCTGCACAATTGGAACGATTGGACGGAAATCCCCGAAACCCTGCCGCTCGCCGTTCTGGCCCGGCCCGGTTATTCGATCCGGGCGCTCTCCGGCCGCGCCGCGCTCCGCTATGATCGGGCAAGATTGCCCGCCGCCGCCGCCGCCAGCCTGCCCGGAAGCGGCCCTCTCACCTGGATTTTCCTGCAAATGCCGCTGCGCCCGGAAAGTTCCACGGCGATCCGCGCGATTAACCCGCCATAGACCCCTTCCCATGCTTTTGCTTGATTGGACTCGACCGCCATCCTACTCTAATAGGGTCGTCACCTTGCACCCCAATGGGACAAGATCAGCAGTCTGATGCAGACCTGCCTTTTGAAAGAGGACAAAAACCCTGAAAGTACCAGCGAAGAAAACCGCTGCGCGTAAGAGCACAGCGAAGCCGAAGCCCGTGGCAAAACGTGAGCCGAAGGGCGCCAAGACCGGCCTTCTCGACACCATTCTCGCCCAGTTGGGCGATGCCAAGGCCGAGCAAGTTGTCACCATCGATATGAACGGTAAGGCCGCGATCGCCGACAATATGGTGATCGCCTCGGGCCGTTCCAACCGCCACGTAGGCGCCATTGCCGATCAGCTTGTCGAGAAGCTGAAGCAGGCGGGCCACAAGGGCCTGCATGTCGAAGGCATGCCCCAGTGCGACTGGGTACTGGTCGATGCCGGCGACGTGGTGGTGCATGTCTTCCGCCCCGAGGTGCGCAGTTTCTACAATCTCGAGAAGCTGTGGTCCGAGCACGCGCCGCAAGAACGAATCGCCGTTTAGGTCATGCGGATCTCGGTCTTCGCCATGGGCCGCCTCAAGGCGGGACCCGAAAAGAGCTTGGCCGAGGACTATCTGACGCGCCTTAAGGCCGCCGGTCCCCAGGCCGGGGTGAGCCGCATCGCGGTTGCCGATTTCGCCGAATCCCGGGGGCAGACGGCCGATCAACGCCAGAGCGAAGAGGCCCGTGTGTTGTGGGAGGCGATGCCGCCAAAGGCTTTCACCATTGTCCTCGATGAACGCGGCAAGCCTATGTCCAGCGACGCCTTCGCCCAATTGCTCCGCCGCCACGTCGACTCGGGCACCCGGGACTTGGCCTTCCTCATCGGCGGTCCCGACGGCCATGCGCCGGAAACCCGGAAGAGTGCCGGATTGCTGCTCTCTTTCGGCCCCATGACCTGGCCGCACCGGCTGGTCCGGGTCATGCTGATCGAACAAATTTACCGGGCGGTCACCATTATGGTCAATCATCCCTACCACCGGCCCTGAGTCGAACATTTCGAAGCCGCAATTCGGACAACCGCCCTGCCTAGTTTCCAGACCCTATGAACCCCGCCCACGGCCTCAGGTTTGCCGCCGCGACCGCCATGCTTCTGCTGGCGATGCCGGGAGCCGGTGCCGGCGTGGCGACGCCCCAGGAGCAGGAACTCGGCACCGTCGAGCAGCAGCTTGAATTCTCCAAGGCGCTCCAGGATCGCATTGCCGCCGAAGTCGAGGCCGCATTGGCCGAACAGGAAGAAGTGGCGCAAAGACTGGTGCGCATTGCCCGCGACATTCAATCCCGTGAAGCAGCGATCGCCGCCGCCGAGGCTCGTGTTCTCCGGCTCAACAAGGAAGCCATCATCATCCGCGCCGGCCTGGCGGCCAAGCAGGATGTGATCGCCGAACTCCTCGCCGGCCTGCAGCGGCTTGAACAGAACCCGCCGCCCGCTCTGGTGGTTGAGCCCGGCGACGTGCTCGCAGCCCTTCGCGGCGCCATGATGTTCGGAACCATTGTGCCGGAATTGCGCGGCGAGGCTGAGGAACTGACCCACCAGCTTGCCGGCCTTGAGCGGATAACCGCCACTGTCGCCACCGAAAAGACAGAGATCCGCAAGGAGATTGCCGAGCTCGAATCCGCCCAGGCTCAGGTGCGCGGCCTGGCCGAACGCAAACGTCTGCTCGCCGCCGCCGGCAACGGCCGCCTCGAACAGGAAAGGGACCGCGCCGCCGAACTGGCCTCCAAAGCCAAGACGCTGAAACAGCTCATCGACGGGCTGGCCGCCGAGCGCCGCCGCGCCGAGGCCGAACTGGCCAAGAAGGCGGCGGCTGAAGAGCTCGAAAAGCGCCGCCAGGAAGCCGCGCTGCACCAGCCGGACATCGAATTTTCTAAGGCCCGCGGCCGTCTCGACTACCCCGCCCAAGGCCGCATTCTCAAGCGCTACGGCGACGACGACGGGCTCGGCGGCACCATGCACGGCCTGGCGGTCGCCACCCGTGGTGGCGCCCAGGTGATAACCCCGGCGGCTGGCAGCGTCGAATTTGCCGGGCCTTTCCGCTCTTACGGCCAATTGCTGATCTTGAATGCCGGCGGCGGTTACCGTATTTTGCTGGCCGGCATGACCGATATCGGCGCCCAGACGGGCGATTTTGTCAAGGCCGGAGAGCCGGTCGGAACCATGGGAACCGGGCCGTCTCCGGCAACACTTATCGGTGAACAGGTTCAGGACGGCAGCCCGGTGCTGTATATAGAATTCCGGAAAAACGGCGAAGCAATCGATTCGGCCCCCTGGTGGATCGGCGGCACAAAAGAGGCACGTGGATGAATATGACAAAGAAATTGCACGGATTGGGTCTGGTTCTGGCGGGCGCGGTGTCCGCAACCGTCCTCTGGCATGCCTTCGGCGCGGCGACCGCCGCCTCCAATGCCGATACCTACAAGCAGCTCAACCTGTTCGGCGACGTGTTCGACCGGGTGCGCGCCGACTATGTCGAGGAACCCGACGAAGCCAAGATGATCGAGGCGGCGATCAACGGCATGCTGGCCTCGCTCGATCCGCATTCGAGTTACATGGACGCCAAGCGCTTCCAGGAAATGAGCGTCCAGACCAAGGGCGAATTCGGCGGCCTCGGCATTGAGGTGTCCATGGAAAACGGCCTGGTCAAGGTCGTCTCCCCGATCGACGACACGCCCGCCGCCAAGGCCGGCATCATGGCCAACGATCTGATCGTCAAGCTCGACGGCGAACAGGTGCAGGGCCTCACCCTCAATGACGCGGTCGACCGGATGCGCGGTCCGGTGAACACGCCGATCACCCTTACCATCCAGCGCGACGGCCGCGAACCCTTCGACGTCAAGCTGGTGCGCGACCGCATCCGCGTCCAGTCGGTGAAGTACAATGTCGAGGCCGACGACATCGGCTATATCCGCATCAGTTCGTTCACCGAGCAGACCCAGGAGGGGCTCGACAAGGCGATGGCCGATATCAAGAGCAAG
>JANMQL010000294.1:0-2065 GCA_031370475.1 Hyphomicrobiales bacterium
CGCTATTTACAACGCCGCGGGCATTCCGGTGATCACCGGTTCGGCCACCAATCCCAAGCTCACGGAGCAGGGATTCAAGGTCGTGTTCCGAACGGTCGGACGCGACGACCAGCAGGGCCCGGCGATCGCGAGCTACCTCGCGGAAACGAAAAAACCGAAACTGGTCGCCGTGATCGACGACGCCACCGCCTATGGCGAAGGGATCGCCAACGAGGTCGAGAAGACGCTCAAGGCGGCCAACATCAAGGTGCTGCCGCGCGAGAAGGGCACCGACAAGACCACTGACTGGAAGGCCATTCTCACCAAGGTCAAGGGCAAGAACGCCGATGCGGTGTTCTACGGCGGCATGGATGCGACCGGCGGGCCGCTGCTCAAGCAGGGGCGCGAGCTCGGCGTCAAGGCGGTGTTCTCCTTTGGCGACGGTGCCTGCACCGACGACATGACCAAGCTGGCCGGTGCGGCCGCCGATGGGCTGCTGTGCTCGCAGGCAGGTCTGCCGCCGCAGGCTGCGGACAAGAAGTTTCTCAATGCCTACAAGAAGAAATTTAACGTCGATCCGATCCTGTACGCGCCCTTCACCTACGACGGTGCGAATCTGCTGATCGAGGCGATGAAGCGGGCGAACTCGGCCGATCCGGCAAAGTACCTGCCCGAGCTCTCCAAGCTCAATTACAAGGGCGCCACCGGCAATATCGCCTTCGACGAAAAGGGCGACCGCAAGGATGCAGAAATGACGATCTTCACCATGAAGGACGGCAAGCTCGGGCCGGTGGCGATCATCAAGGGCGGCAAGACAACCGACTACGCCGAGTTCATGAAGGCGGCGGCACCTGCGCCTGCCGCTGCGGCACCGGCAGCCGCGCCGGCGAAGGACGCACCGAAGGCCGAAGCGAAGAAGTAATCCCCGCTGCGGGGGAGCGAAGACGGCACCTTCGGGTGCCGTTTTTTTTGCTAGTCTCGGGACGCCGTGGATATCTTCGTTCAGCAGCTGGTGAACGGCCTGACGCTCGGGGCCGTGTACGCCATCGTGGCTCTGGGCTACACCATGGTCTACGGCATCATCCAGCTGATCAATTTTGCGCACGGCGAGCTGGTAATGATCGGGGCCATGGTTGCCTTTACCGTCATCAACGCGCTCGCCGCGGGGGGCCTGCCGCCGCTGGCGGTGGTGCTGATCGGCACAGCGTGCGCGGTACCGGTGTGCATGCTGGTCGGCTATTCGATGGAGCGGCTTGCCTATCGCCCCTTGCGGCAGGCGCCGCGCCTGGCGCCGCTGATTACCGCGATCGGCGTCTCCATTGTCCTGCAGCACCTTGCAATGCTGGTCTGGAGCCGCAACGTGCTTGCGTTTCCGCAGATCATTCCGCTTACAACTTATTCGTTCGCGGGCGCCGTCGTCACCGGCGTGCAGCTCACCATCGTCGGCCTGTGTTTCGCGATGATGGCGGGACTCGCGCTGCTCGTTTACCGCACGCGGCTTGGACCTGCAATGCGCGCCACGGCGCAGAACCCGCTGGTCGCGCGGCTGATGGGCGTGGACGTCAATCGCGTCATTGCAGCCACCTTCATCATCGGCGCCGCGCTGGGCGCGGTCGCAGGCGTGATGTTCGGGACCTACTACGGCGTCGCGCAGTACACCATGGGCTCGGTCCTCGGACTAAAGGCGTTCGCGGCCGCCGTGCTCGGGGGCATCGGCAATGTTCCTGGCGCCATGGTCGGCGGCCTGGTCCTTGGCGTGGTCGAGGCGCTGGGTGCGGGCTATATCGGTGATTTCACCGACCTGTGCCACTACGCACTGCTTGCCGAGGCGCTGGGTGAGCGCTGTGCAGACGGCGGCCATTTCGTGCTGTTCGGCTCCAATTACCAGGACGTCTTCGCCTTCGTCGTGCTGATCCTGGTGCTGGTGTTCCGGCCCTCGGGCCTGCTGGGCGAACGGGTGGGTGACCGGGCATGAACCGCCGCAAGCTGCTTTGGACGGGTGTCGCGCTTGTCGCCATCACCCTGCTGCTGCTTCCCTTTGCACTCTCCTACGCCGGCACCGCCTGGGTACGCATCGCCAACTTTG
>JANMQL010000361.1:0-1818 GCA_031370475.1 Hyphomicrobiales bacterium
CCGCCATTTGAGGATGTCAATCTGTTCGCGCTGGACCGGCCGCTGGTCGAGGCGGTCGCCCCCCAAGGCGGCGCGTCGGCTGTGTAGGAATTGTGTGAATTCGGGAAGCAATGGGGCGAGGCCGAAATTGCGGCGCGGGGCCGCATTGCCAACGAAAACACCCCAAAGCTCCGGACCTTCGATTCCCGCGGCGTCAGGCGTGACGAAGTCGAGTTTCACCCGGCCTATCACGAGCTGATGGCGCGTAGCGCCCATGCCGGCGTGCACAATTCGACCTGGACCATCGACGGCAAGCCGGCCGGCGGGGCGGCCGAAGTGGTGCGCGCGGCGAAATTCTACATGGCGGCGCAGGTCGAGACCGGTCATCTCTGCCCGGTCACCATGACCCGTGCGTCGGTGGCGGCACTGGCCGTTCAGCCGGACCTGCTGGCGAAGACCATGCCTGTCATTGGCACTCGCGCCTACGATCCCAGCTTTGCGCCGTGGTGGACCAAACGCGGCATGACGCTCGGCATGGGCATGACGGAAAAGCAGGGCGGCACCGACGTGCGCTCCAACATGACGCGGGCGGAACGCGACGGTGACGCCTATCGCATCACCGGCCATAAATGGTTCATGTCGGCGCCGATGTGCGACGCCTTCCTGGTGCTGGCGCAGGCCGATGAAGGCCTGACCTGCTTCTTCATGCCGCGCTTCAAGCCTGATGGCTCGATCAACGCGGTCCAGTTCCAGCGGCTGAAGGACAAGCTCGGCAACCGTTCCAATGCTTCCTCGGAGGTGGAATTCGTCGGCGCCTATGCGGAGCGCGTCGGCGACGAGGGCAAGGGCATCCGCACCATCATCCAGATGGTGCAGCTGACGCGGCAGGATTGCGCGATTGCCTCCGCCGGCCTGATGCGCTCAGGGCTCGCGCACGCGCTGCATCACGCCCGTCATCGCAGCGTGTTCCAGAAACATCTCGCCGATCAGCCGCTGATGCAGGCGGTGCTGTCGGACATGGCGCTGCATGTCGAGGCATCGATTGCGCTGGTGATGCGGCTCTGCCGTTCGTTCGACCGTGCGCCCGATGACGCCAATGAGGCGGCATATATGCGGCTGCTCACGCCGGCGATAAAATACTGGGTCTGCAAGAGCGCGCCGGGATTTCTGTACGAGGCGATGGAGTGCCTCGGCGGCAACGGCTATGTCGAGGAGGGCATTCTGGCGCGGCACTATCGGGAGTCGCCGGTCAATGCGATCTGGGAGGGCTCGGGCAATGTGATGTGCCTGGACGTGCTGCGCGCGCTGTCGCGTGAGGCCGAGGCGGCCGCGGCGGTGTTGCAAGGCCTCGCCGGGGAAGCCGGGGGGCTGCCGGGCGCCAATGAGGCGGTGGCGTTCATCGCCAAGGCCTTCCGCCGGCCGGACGGCGAGCGTGTCGCAAGGCTGGCGGTGGAGAAGCTGGCGCTGCTGGCAGCGGCAGCAGCGCTCAATCGAGTGTCGCCGCGCCATGCCGAACTGTTCGCGGCGACCCGGCTTGCCGGCAATCACGCCAGCATGTACGGCGCCGTCGATCTCGCCAACGACGATATAAGCGGGCTGCTGGAGCGGGCGCTGCCTTGAAGATCCACCCACCTCGTCATGGCCGGGCTTGTCCCGGCCATCCACGTCTTCACTTCGCATCACGAAAGACGTGGATGCCCGGTTCGATTTGAGTGGACGAAGTGCATGGCATGGATTCTTCTGTGTTTTGAGCGTTCGGCAACGTTCGAGACACGAAAGGGAACCCACGCCATGCTGCACCAGAATAGCGTATTCCATAGTCTATTGAAGCATGTGCCC
>JANMQL010000378.1:0-1835 GCA_031370475.1 Hyphomicrobiales bacterium
GAGTGCAGCGCCGCGCTCGCGCAGGAACTCGCCGAACAGCCCGGGCGGCTCGTTGTCCATATGCTGAAACACCAGGGCACGTCTGATCATTTCACGGGTTCCCTTTCCGATCGGAGCGCGTAGATAGGGCTGCACCCGCGAATCGCAACTGTCGCATTTGTCGCAGTAATCCTTTAAGGCCTGATCGCAAACAAATTCTTGCCATGTCCCCGCTCCGCATCCTCCTCACGGCGCTCGCCCCCTTCGCCGCCGGTTATTTCCTCTCCTATCTGCTGCGCGCCGTTAACGCTGTCGTGGCTCCCGATCTTGTGGCCGATGCCGGGCTCACGCCCGCCCAACTCGGGCTGCTCACCGCCGCCTATCTCGGCGCCTTCGCGCTGTTTCAGCTGCCGCTCGGCGTGCTACTTGACCGTTACGGCCCGCGCCGCGTCCAGGCGGGCCTGCTCTGCGTGGCGGCCGTGGGCTGCCTCGGCTTCGCCGCCGCCCCCGGCTTCATCGGCCTCTTCGCCGCCCGCGCCCTGATCGGCCTCGGCTTCTCGGCGGGGTTAATGGCAAGCTACAAATCCTCCGCCACCTGGGTGCCGATCGAGCGCCGCTCGCTCGCCAATACGGCCATCATGTCCTTCGGCGCGCTTGGCGTTGTGGTGGCGACCGAGCCCACTGAATTCCTGGTGACACTCATTGGCTGGCGCGCCACCTTCGCCGTGTTCGCGGGCTTCATTCTCGCCGCGGCCCTCCTGATCCTGCTCATCGCGCCCCGGCAGGACACGGTCGGCGCGCCGGCTCCCTTCCGCCGCCAGTTCGGCGAGCTCATGGCCATCATCCGGCGGCCCCTGTTCTGGCGGCTGGCGCCGCTCCTCGGCCTCACCTCCGGCGTTCAGATCGGAATTCAAACGCTCTGGGCCGGCCCCTGGTTCCGCGATGTCATGGGTCTCACCCGCGAGGGCGTGGCGCGCCATCTCCTGTGGATGGCAATGGCCTTCATGGCCGGCATCCTGTCCGTGGGTGTCATCGCCGATAGGCTCGGCCGCCGCGGCATAGGCCCCATGCAAGTGATGCTCGGTTTCAATCTTCTCTATTTTACGGCCCAGGCAATCATCATTCTCCGCATCGAGGGCCTGATGCTGCCGGCCTGGCTAACAGTTGCCGCCTTCGGCCAGGTGGCGATCCTCGCCTTCCCCTGGTTCGCCGCCCATATCGGCAAGGAACTGGCCGGCCGCTCCAACGCCACCATCAATTTTGCCATGTTCATCGCCGCCTTCTGCTCGCAATATGCGGTCGGCCTGATCATCGGCCTCTTTCCCAATACCGCCACCGGCTACGATCCGCGCGGCTATAGCTGGGCCATCGGGTTATTTCTGGTGCTTCAGCTTCTGGCCTTTGCATGGTACCTGCTCGCTCCCACCCTGACCGCCAAGGAAACCGCCAATGCCTAATCCCGTCATCGCCGAAGTGACCCGCGGCGGCATCGTCGAAAGCCGCCACACCGGCGCCTATGCCGTCAGCGATGCAGCCGGGCGGCTTCTTGCCTCGGCGGGCAACATCGATGTTCCGGTGTTCCCGCGCTCGGCCATCAAGGCCTTCCAGTGCTTGCCGGTGATCGAGACGGGTGCCGCGGATCGCTACGGCTTCACCGAAGAGGAGGTGGCTCTTGCCTGTTCCTCGCACAACGGCGAGCCCGATCATGTGCGCGTCGCTCGCTCGATGCTGCACAAGGCCGGCAACAGCGAGGACAATTACGAGTGCGGCGCCCATTGGCCGATTGAGATCGAAGCTCAGCTCGCGGCGGTGCGCGGTAGCAGCGAGGCCCTGCCGGTCCATAACAATTGCTCCGG
>JANMQL010000427.1:0-17112 GCA_031370475.1 Hyphomicrobiales bacterium
CCAGCCGAGCCCTGCGGGCCAATTGCGCCATCGGCACCATTGAGACCGGCAACACCTTGGGGACCAGAGTTGCCGGTATTGCCCTTCGGACCCTGAGGACCGGTTGCGCCGGTGAGACCAATGGGACCTTGCGGACCAACATCACCGGTATCGCCTTTCGGACCCTGCGGACCAATTGCACCGTCGGCACCAGCGGGGCCAACCAGACCCTGCGGACCGACTGCGCCATCGGCTCCAGCGGAACCAACCGGACCCTGCGGGCCAATTGCGCCATCGGCACCGTTGAGACCGGCAACACCCTGTAAACCAACGTCGCCGGTATCGCCCTTCGGACCCTGCGGACCGACGGCGCCTTTGGCGCCCCTGGCCGCGAATTTTTCCCAGTATTTTTTGTTGACGAGGAGACCGGGGGACTTGCCGAGATTCACGTCGCCTTTGGCGAGCGGCTTAGCGCGCCAAGCTGAGCCGGCGTAAGTGACGAGATCGTTGGCAAAATACTTGTTGATCATTTTCCAGGCGCCGCGTGGCCGCAGGATGCTCGGTCCGCACGAGGCGACAACGGCTTTGACTCGTGGGGCCATCGCGCCGATGAGCTTTAAATCGACAATGCAGTCGCCAGGGTGATAGACGACGCTGTATGCCCATTCCCGCGTCACGGTATTGATGACTGCCGCCTTAAGCGCATCGAGCTGCACGGAAGTGCCGGTGTGGCTCGTGCCTTTGACAATGAGCTTTCCGCCCACGATCTTGGCTTCCGTCACAATGATGCCGGCGGAGGCTGCACTTGCTGCGGTCAACAGGAAAAGTGCTGCAATGATAATGTTCAAAAGACTGCGGCATACGCGATTGGACACAGCGGCTCTCCCAATAAGACCTTTGCGAGGTTGGCCCGCAGAGGTTGAATGGGATTGCAATTAACGCAATCTTGTGAAAGGTTAATTGAGATAGCCGTTAACAGTTGTGATGCAGTTTTAGAAATTCGTTAACGACGTTTGGGGCGGATCGCGGTGCGGCGACGGCTACCGCACGTCCAACACGCTGGTTCTGGCCTTGCGCACCGCGTCGGTGGCGGTCGAACCGCGGAACAGGCGCTGCAACCGCGAGCGACCTTCGTCGGTGACCACGATCACGTTATAGAGAGAGCCGGTTTCCACGATTTCCTCGGCCGGATCTCCCACCGCCACCTTCGTCTCGGCGACCTCGATTTTCATCGCCTTCAGCAGAGCCCTGGCATTGGCGACAGCTTCTTCGGCGGCGGCCCGCGCGGCTTCATTGGGGGCCACTGAAAACAGGGTGATCGGCTCGCCGGTCATATGGGCGAGCACGGCGGCGCGCCGTACCGCCTGCATCGAGCGCGACGTGCCGTCGGTACAGATGAAGAAACCCTGCTTGTCGAGGCTTTGCCGCGCCACCAGAACCGAGCAGGGCGCCATGGTAGCGACCGTCTGGACGATGCCGGAATCGAAAAACGACGAGAACTCGCCGCGCCAGCGCGACGGCTCGCCGAGGATCATCAGATTATAGGGGCCGAGCTCATATTGATCGAGAATGCCGTTGGCGACATCGGGCGCAATCTTGAGCTTCAACACGACATTGCGGTCCTGCGCACTCTTGTATTCGACCTTGGTATCGCCCGCCGCATCGCCCCAGGCATCCTGATGCGCCGTTTCGCGTGGCCAGGATGCCGCGTCGATACCTTCCTCTTTCAATATCTCGAGGGCCCGCTTCAGATGACTGACGCCCGGCAGTTCAAAGCCCGCATCCATCATGTTCTGCCGCGCCAGGCGCACCTGCAGTCCGCCCGAATGCAGGCCCTGGTCGATCGCCCGGACAAAAAGCACGATGATGTCGCAATCGTCGTTGATCGCAAACTTGGCGGCGAAACGCACCGTCACAAAGGCTTCGTCGCTGCCGTCGATGCAGGCGAGGATGCGGAACCGGTTGCGCCGCTGCGCCCGCAAATTTTGCAACGTCTTCTGCACCGCCGCTTCCTGACGGTCCGAAAGGGTCGTGCGTTTGAAAAAGCCGATCAACGGTCCGGTTCTCATTGTGCGTTCAACCTATTATCTCAGAAGCGGCCAGTACAGAGATGCGATGAGGAGAAGTGCCACGAAGGAAATCAGCATCATCCGGATACCGATCTTGAAGAAGTCCGCTCCCTTGAGATAGCCGGAGGCATAAATAATGGTGAAAGCCGGTTGCGCCGCTGGTGTGAGATAGCCGAAGGCCGAGGAGATTGCCGTGACGAAGCCGGCGCTGATCGGATCTTCGCCGGCGGCGACGGCGGTTTTCAGAACAATGGGCGCGAGAACGGCAACCGCCGCACCCGCCGTCATGGTGTTGGAAACGCCGATGGTCAGCAGAGCGATGGCGGCATTGAAACCCAGATCGCTGCCCGCTCCGATGGTCTTCATGGCGGCGAGCACGCTGGTCGCGACCCATTCGGCCGCACCCGTTTGCTTCATCTCGACGCCCAGCGAAATGGCGGCCGCGTAAAGCAGCACGACACCCCAGTTGACGCCTGAATTAATGTCTTCCCAACGCACCAGGCCAAGGACCAGGAAGGCGGCCGCGCCGGATATGGCAACGACACCAAGTCCAAGCTGCGAAGAAAATGCGATCCAGCCGGCGATTGTGGCAAGGAAGATCGCAATTGTCATCCATTCGGAGCCCTTCATCGGCCCCTGCATCGAGACCTGCGTGCGCAGACGGCTGATGGCCCGTGACATGTCGGTGGTCTCGGGCCGGAAGGTAAAAATCAGCACCGCCGCCACCAGCGGCAGGCGCAGCACGAACATCGGAAAGGCATAGATGATCCAGGTGACGTAATCCATGAGATAGCGCCGTGTCGACGGGTCGGACGGATCGTAGAAGAAATCCTTCCAGTAACTGATGATGATGGCGTTGCGGGCACCGCCCGAAGGAGTTGCCACACCCGCGATCGAGCAGCCGTAGGAAATCGAGAACAAGATCACCGCAGCCAGATTGTGCACTTTCTTCGGATCGTTCGACGTGAGGGTGATGAGCGTCACGCCCACCGGCAGCATCATGGCGGCAACCGTATGCTCGCCGATAAAGGCGGCAAGCACGCCGCAGACAGTGGTGATGCCGAAACTGATCCAATAGACGTTGGTCCCCGTCAGCCGCACGATCCACCAGGCGATGCGCTTGTCGAGGCGCTGCCTGACGATGGCCACGGCCAACATCAGAGATCCCATGATGAACAGCACCGAATCCGTCATCAGGCTTTGCGCCACTTTGGTCGCGTCGACCTTGAGCAGCACGACCTCGCCGATGATGATGAGTAGCGGTACCGTGGGCAGCGGGATCGCCTCGGAGATGAACAGCATCGTCGCCATGATCGACATGCTGAGTACGATCTGGGCCTGGTGATTGAGCCCGGCGGGCGTCGGCATCGACATGAGCGCGAAACCCACCATCATGGTGAGAAAGAACCAGCGGCGCTTCCAGATGAATGCCAGATCGAGGTTGGACCGCAGCAGCCGGTAACGCTGGTAGCCGCGGCGGCGGAAGCGTCCCAGCCCCAGGCTGGGTTCATGGGCCTGCAGGCTGTCGCGGGCGAGAGAGAAAGTGGCGGCGGCAGCGGTATTCATGGCGCCACCCTTGCCGCGGCGGGGGAAGGCATGGGAGAGTGCCGGCGATTCCGGCTTGCCTCCATCGGGACGAATTCATGGCGCATGTGCAACAGGTACTCGAGCGCATCGACGGCGGCTTGCCGGCCAGTCTCGAACGCCTGTTCGAGTTGCTGCGGTTTCCGTCCGTGGCCACCGATCCTAGCTATCACGGTGACTGTAAAAAGGCTGCGGCGTGGCTGAAAAACGAAACCGAAGCCCTGGGGTTCACGGCAAGCCTCCGCGCCACTACGGGCCAGCCCGTAGTTCTGGCGAAGTACGCACCCGAGGGCCTTCCGTCCCATGCGCCCCATGTCCTCTTCTATGGCCATTACGATGTTCAGCCGGCCGACCCGATCGAACTGTGGACAAGCCCGCCGTTCGAGCCACAGGTCAGAAAAGGGAAAGACGGCAAGAATTGCATCTTTGCAAGAGGCGCCAGCGACGACAAGGGCCAATTGATGACCTTTCTGGAAGCCAGCCGGGCCTGGCTGTCCGTCCACGGATCATTGCCCTTCCGGCTGGCACTGCTGCTCGAGGGCGACGAGGAAGGCGACAGCTCCCATCTCGACCGGTTTTTGGCCGTTAACCGCCGCGAGCTGGCTGCGGATGTGGCCTTCATCTGCGATACCGGATTATGGAATGACGATACACCGGCCGTCGAAACCAGGCTGCGCGACTGCATTTGTGAGGAAGTGAGAATTACCGGTCCGAGGATCGATCTGCATTCCGGCTATTATGGCGGGCCGGCGGTGAACCCGATCAAGGTTCTGACCCGCATCCTGGCGGGCCTCCACGATGCGAATGGCCGCATTGCCATTCCCGGCTTCTATGAGGGCGTGAAGCCCATTCCCGCGACCCTCCGCCGGCAATGGGCAAAACTCGAGTTTCCGGCCAGGAAATTCCTTAATGATGTGGGCCTCGGTATCCCGGCCGGCGAGCAGGGCTACACGCCGCTGGAACAAATCTGGGCCAGGCCCACCGCTGAAGTGAATGGCATTTGGGGCGGTTATCGCGGCGCCGGGACCAAGACCGTCCTGCCCTCGGAGGCATCGGCGAAACTGTCGTTCCGGCTGGTCGAGGGGCAGGACCCCAGGCATGTGCGCAAGGTCTATCGCGACTTCGTCAGGAAGCGATTGCCCAAGGACTGCCGTGCCAGCTTCGTCTCGCAAGGCGGCGACAGTTCCGGCATTTCCGTCGATGACGCCAGTAAATGGGTGGTGGGCGCCAAGGCCGCATTGGCCGAGGAATGGGGCAGGCCCGCCGTGCTCACCGGCTCGGGCGCCTCCATCCCCGCGGTCGAGTCGTTCAAGAAGCATCTGAAGATCGATAGCCTGCTCGTCGGCTTCGCCCGCGCCGGCGACAGCGTCCACAGCCCCAATGAGAAATACGACGTCGAGTGCTTCCACAAGGGCATCCGCTCCTGGGCCCGCATCATTTCGCAATTCGCTTGAAGGAACCCCGCATGACCGACCTGAATGCCGCCCTTGCCGCCGCCGACCGCGAATTCGAGAACAGCCTCGACCGGCTTTTCGGCTTCCTGCGCATTCCATCGATCTCGGCCGATCCGGCCTACAAGGCGGAGTGCGACAAGGCGGCGAACTGGATTGCCGGCGAGCTCAAATCACTGGGCTTCGATGCCGGTATCAGGCCGACGCCGGGCCGGCCCATGGTGGTTGCCCACTACACACCGAAGCTGACAGCGGCGAAAATGCCGCATCTCCTCTTCTACGGCCATTATGACGTGCAGCCCGCCGATCCGCTGGAATTGTGGAAGATGCCGCCCTTTGAACCCACGCGCAAGACCGATGCCGATGGCATCGAGCGCCTCTATGGCCGCGGCACGGCCGACGACAAGGGTCAACTGATGACTTTCGTGGAAGCGGCACGGGCCTGGATCAAGACCACCGGTTCGCTTCCCGTCAGGGCCACGTTCCTCATCGAGGGCGAGGAGGAATCGGGCTCGCCCTCCCTCATTCCCTTCCTCAAGGCCAACAGGGCCGAGCTTTCCTGCGATGCCGCCTTCGTCTGCGACACCAACATGTGGGATGCCAAGACGCCGGCCATCACCACCAGGCTACGCGGAATGTTGCACGAGGAAATCACCGTCACCGGTCCGCGCATCGATCTCCATTCCGGCATGTATGGCGGGCCGGCCATGAACCCGATTCGCGTCCTTTCGAAGGTCATCGCGGCGCTGCACGACAAAACCGGCAAGGTGACGATCCCCGGCTTCTATGATGGTGTCGCCGAGCTGTCCAAGGCCACGAAGAAACAATGGCGGGCGCTTAAATTCTCCGAGAGAAAATTCTTGGGCGAGGTTGGCCTCAAACAGGCGGCGGGCGAGAAGGGCCGCGGCGTTCTCGAGCAGATTTGGGCGAGGCCCACGGCCGAGGTGAACGGCATTTGGGGCGGCTATACGGGCGCCGGCACCAAGACCGTGCTGCCCTCCAAGGCCCATGCCAAGCTCACCTTCCGGCTGGTCGGCAAGCAGAAGCCGGAAGTGGTGCTCAAGGCCTTCCAGAAATTCGTGCGCGACCGCATACCGAAGGATTGTAAAGTCGAATTCTCCGGCCGCGGCGGCGGCAGCCCGGCCACCGAAATTCCCGAGAACAGTCCGTGGATCGGCAAGTCCGCGCGCGCTCTCCGCGACGAGTTCGGGCGCGATGCCGTGCTGATGGGTTCGGGCGGCTCGATCCCGATCTGCCGCTCCTTCAAGGATATTCTCGGCATGGACAGCGTGCTGGTGGGGTTCGGCCTCAACGACGACGCCATCCACTCGCCCAATGAAAAATATAATATCGCCAGTTTCCGCCATGGCATACGAAGTTGGGTGCGCATCATGGGCAAGCTGGCGGAGTAGGTGCAATGGCACGCGATCTGATTGGACTGACGAACCGCTATCATGCGGCGCTCAATGCACTCGACCTCGACAGTGTCGCCGCCATGTTCGCCGACGAGGCGGAATATCATTCGCCCAGCGTCGGCGGCATTCTCGGCAAACACGCCATCATGGCGGCCATGCGTGGCTATTTCGCCGAATATTCCGATCAGGTGGCGACCGACGACCGCACCTATCATGCCGGACCCGATGCGGTCCGCTCCGAATGGCGGCTCAAGGCCACGGCTAAGTCCACCGGAAAAAAGATCGAACGCAACGGTGCCGAGACGATCTTCTTCACGCCAAAGGGCCTGATCCGCCGCGTCGAGGTTCAGGACCGGCCCTGAATCGGGGCGCGGCGCGCCGCCGCCATGAAATTGCGATAGAGAATGCGCGCATTGGCGATGAAGCCCGGCATCAGCGGATCGGCTTCCCGGGCAAGCGCCGCCAACGCACCCTTGCCGCGCGTCGCTTCGAGAGCCTGCTCATAGGCCGGCACGCAGCCCCAGGCGGGGATGGTCTCGGGTTCGAGCTCGACATGATACTGCATCGAATATGTGCGGCTGCCGATGCGCATGGCCTGAATCGGGCAGACACCGGATTTGGCGAGCACGACCGCATCTTCCGGCGCCTGCGCCACCCGCACCGAATGCCATTGCAAAGCCTTCGCATGGAACGGCAGCGAACCGAAGACGGGATCCGCCTTACCCGCCTCCGTTAATTCGACATCGAGAATGCCCACTTCCGGCGGCCTTTGCGGCCCGCAGGTGCCGCCCAGTGCATCCGCCAATAATTGATGCCCGAGGCAGACACCGAGGAACGGCCGTTTCAGTTCTCGAACCCACTTGCGGATGGCGCGCTTTTCGGCAACCAGCCACGGGCATTCTTCAAGGTCCCACACATCCATCGGACCGCCCATGACCCACAACATGTCATAGCCGTCGAGCGGCGGGATCGCGCCGCCGGCATCGAGCTCGACGGCATCCCAGGAAATGCCGTCCTCCTGCAGAAATTTGCGGAAGATGCCGGGATGTTCGCAGGCGATATGCTGGAAGACGAGGAGCTTCATGACGCCGATCCTGACAGTTTCTAGCCGATTTTGAAAGCCGTCACATGGGCTGGTGGCTTAAGCTTCGGCAACAGCCGCGGATCGTCGATCGGCGGCAGAACTTGCGTCCGCAGCGGGATAACGCCCGCCCAGATCGGCAGGGCATAGTCTTCTTCATCGTCGCCCGGCGGGCCGTTGCGCACCTTGGCCGAAGCCTCGTCCAGCGACAGGCCGAGCATCGTCGTCGCTTTCAATTCCTTGGCTGTCACCGGCCGCAGAATATCCCAGCGGCCGGGAAACAGCCGGTCGGTGAAATTGCGCAGGCGCGTTTCCTTCTCGGCCGGGTCCATGATCTTATAGGCGCGGCCGAACACCATCACCGACCGGTAATTGCACGAGTGATTGAAGGCCGAACGCGCCATGACCATGCCGTCGATGATGGTAACGGTGACGCAGACTTCGGCACCGTCGCAGGCTTCCAGCATGCGGCTGGCGGATGAGCCGTGCCAATAGATGTGGTCGGCCTCGCGCCATTGCAGCGTCGGCGTCACGAACGGCGCACCCTTGAAGATGTAACCCACATGGCAGATCGGCATGGCATCGAGAATGCCGTGCACCGTGTCTTCGTCGTATTTGGCGCGCTTGTTGAGCCGCTTGACGCGGGTACGGTCGCTGGGAGCTTCGGTCATGATTGGTCCTTACGATTGCGCGCCATCCATGCGTGCGCTATGGTCTGCTTGAAAGAGCCAGGTTGGTGCGCGATGAACAGACCACTTTCGGGAACCCCGGTCATCGAAATCGGCGTTGATCGCGCCGACCGCGAGCCGATCCAATCGCAGATCGCCCGCCAGATGCGGGGCTTGGTGCTGAGTGGTAGGCTCAAGCCGCAGGCCAAGCTCCCTTCCACCCGGGCTCTTGCCGACGAGCTTGCCGTGGCGCGCGCCACCGTCGTCGAGGCCTATGAGCAATTGTTGAGCGAGGGTTATATCGAGACAAGGTCCGGTTCCGGCACCCGGGTGGCGGTCGAATTGCCGGAAACCCTTTTGAACTCCTCGCCGTCGCTCAAGACGGACGGACGGCGCATAAGCCCGCGGGATACAAGGCGCGAACCGGCCCGGCCATTCCGGTCCGGCCTCGTCGATTGGGAGCATTTCCCCCATGATGAGTGGGGCAAACTTCTTGGCCGCTTTTGGCGCAATCCACCGGTGACGTTGCTCGAACATAATGATGCCTTCGGCTGGATGCCCCTGCGTGAGGCCATTGCCCGGCATCTGTTCGAATGGCGCGGTATTTCTTGTACTGCCCTGCAGGTGATCGTCACAGCCGGCGGCATGGACGCCTTCGATCTCATCAACCGCGCCATTCTGAGGGACGGCGATAAAATCTGGATCGAGGAGCCGGGTTATCCCACGGCGCGGCGGGTTTTTGCACTGGGCGGTGTCGAGACGGTGGCGGTTCCGATCGACGAAGAGGGACTGATCGTCGCCAGAGGCCGCGACAAGGCCGCCGGCGCGCGCGCCGCATTCGTGACCCCGGCCCGGCAATATCCCACCGGTGTCACCATGCCCCTGGCGCGGCGGCTGGAACTTCTCGACTGGGCGGGGGAGGCCGGCGCTGTGGTCATCGAGGACGACTACGACAGCGAGTACCGCTATGTCGGCCGGCCGCTTCCGGCCCTGATGAGTCTCGATAAGCGCGCCCGCGTCATTTATTCAGGCAGCTTCTCGAAAGTCTTCTCGCCCATCGTCCGTCTCGGTTTCATGGTGGTGCCGGCCGCAATGCTGGGCCGTTTCCGCGACGAGCGCCTCGCCCATGGCGCGCCGCCCTCGCTGATGGCTCAGCCGGCTCTCGCCGAATTCATGAATTCCGGAGCCTTCGCCATCCATATTCGTCGCATGCGCCGCATCTATGCCGGCCGCCGCGCTGCTCTGATCGAGGCGTTGAAGCCGGGCGACGGCAAGCTCTTCACTGTCGACGCAGCACCTTCCGGCCTGATGCTGCTCTTGCGGCTCAGACCCGATCAGAACGACGAGCCGATTGCGGCGAGGCTCGCCGCCCGGCATATAGAAGTGCAGACGCTCTCCAGCCACTACGCCGGCCGCAAGCGCGAGCCGGGCCTGCTATTGAGCTTTGCCGGATTTACCGAAAAGGATTTGCGCCGGGCCGCCGCCGCGCTGATCGAGGGATTGAAAAAATGATGGAAGCAAAACGTTCCGCCTTCGATTGGGTAATGGCTCACCACCGCGACTGGTCGCAATGGAACGCCCATATCTGGGAATTGGCCGAAACCGCCTGGCGCGAATACCGGTCCTGCGAATGGTATGTGAAGAAGCTGCGCGCCGAAGGCTTCACGGTCGAGGAAGGCTCGGGCGGCATGCCGACGGCCTTCTCCGCCACCTGGTCGAACGGCAAGGGTCCGGCGATCATGGCCTACGCCGAATATGATGCGGTGCCCGGCAATTGCCAGGTGGCCGATACCTATCGCGCGCCGCGCAAGGGCCTGTCGCGCTTTGCCGGCGGCCACACCGATCCCCACTCGGCGCTCGGCATGGGCTCGCTGGTTGGCGCTCTCGCGGCCAAGGCGGCCATGGAAAAGCACGGCATCACCGGCACCATCCGCTTCATGGGGGAGCCGGCCGAGAAGGTCAGGGGTTCGAAACCCATCCATGCGGCGAAAGGCTATTATGACGAGCTCGACGCCATCATCTCGTTTCATCCTCATTACATGATGCCCTATTGCAACACGGCGCGCTGGGACACCCATTGCGGACCCTATTACGCGGCGATCTACGAGTTCCTCTGCGATCAACCGGAAACCTGGCTGCAAGGCGTCACCAAGGATCAGGCGGGAATGCCGATCCCCGCCGCCCACACGGAGGCGCGAGCCCCCGGTGCCAACGATGCGGTCGTTGCCATGTACACATTGTCCAAGATGCTGCGCGACCACATGCTGCCGCACACCGGCACCTGGACGCTGAACGAGACGATCCTGGCGAGCGGCCAGGCCACCGCCGACAATCTCGCCGCCCAGATGGCGCTGATCATGTTCGCCGCCCGCGCCCCCAATGTCGACATGCTGCAGAAAATTTATGCGGTGCTCGACCGCAATGCCGAAGCGGCGGCGGCGATGGCCCATTGCACGGTGAAGCGCCATTGGATTTCGAAATCGAAACCGGGCCTCGCCAATCATGCCATGGCGGAGATCACCTATGGCAATCTCGAACTTGCTGGCGCACCGCGCTACAACGCCGAAGCGGTGAAGACGGCGCAAGCTCTGCAGAAGGAACTGGGCCTGACGCCGATGCCGCAGCCCTTTGCCGATGAACTGGGCCAGTTGATTGCGCCGCAGGAAGCCGAACGCCGCGTGCGCCATGACATTCCCGCCTGGCAGACCCATTACACCTCCGACGATTACACGGATATGACTTGGCACGCGCCCACCGTGCGTTTCTATGTCGGGCGCGCCGTGCTCAAAACACCCGCAGGCTACGCTTATCCCGAATGGGCGATGAACGCCCTGGGTGGCATTCCTTTCTGCATCGATCCCACCGTCGAAACGGCGGCAAAAACAATTGCCGGCACCATCCTCGATCTCATGACCGATGGCGTGGCGCTCAAGCGGGCACAAGACGAATTCAAGAAGCGCAAGGCGCAATCCACCGACCCCGATCCCTGGTGCGACTATCCTCCACCCATCGATTTCCCCTGGCCGGACTATGTCGAAACCCGGCGCGGCCGCGCCTGGTGGATTCCGGCAACCGCGGTGGACCGGGCGCTGGAGCGCTAGGATTCCAGCGGCCGCAATTCACGCAGCAGTTTTTCTTTGATGGCCCGGGCGAAATCCGCAAAGCCTTCGGCCGGTTCGACAAAGGAGTCGGCGCCGATGATAACTCGGTCGCGGAAATAGCCTTTCAAAGCCTTGTCCTCGGCCTCGATGGCAAGGCCGTTGACCGTGATGCCTGCCATACGGACTCGCTTGCGTGCCGCGTCGAGATCGGTAGAGCCATTATCCGGGCCATCGCCGGAAACGTCGATCACCAGCCGCTGGCCGTCGAATTCGTTGCCGACGATGAGTGCCGCGGCATCGGCGATGGCGGTTGCGATCGATGTCGAACTGGCCCGCATCCAGCGCCGGATCAGGCTGACGCGGAATCCGAAGGCCTTGGCATCGCGGGCCGTCTCCAGATGGGTGAAGGGCAAAACAGTCCGCGTTTCGCCGGGGCCGCCCCACTGGATGACGGCAACGGCAACGCCGAGCGGCTTCAACCGGTCGACGGCGCCGAGGACATCGGGCTCGCGGAAGGCGGCGGCAAGCCCGTCGAGTTGCAGTTGAAATTCATCGTGATCGATGCTGGCGGAGCTGTCGAGCGCCAGGACCAATTCGATGGCGACGGGCACCCGATCCTGTGCCCACGCCGACGGGGTCCAAAGCAGTGCGGCAAGTGCAGCAGCAGATCGTACCGCCACTGCACCGCGGCCTCCTATACGGTGCGCAAACTGGTCCACGAAATTTTCGCCATCGCCGCCGGGCACGATCACGCCGATGGTTCTTCCGGCGATTGTGCCGCATCCCGCAGGGGTTTCAACACTTCATCTTCCGCGCGGATGCGCCAGTAGAGCAGGGCGAGATTGAGGCCCCCGAAGGCAAGCGCATACCACCACAATCCGAAAGCCATCGGCAGGATGAAGATTTCGCCGGCCACCACCAGGTAATTGGGGTGGCGGAAATATTTGTAGGGTCCGCTGCCGACCAGGGTTTCGCCGGGAACCACGATGATGCGCGTGGTCCAGCGGCCACCGAGTGCCGCGATGATCCAGCCCCGCGCCGCCTCCAGCACCAGGTAAGCAAAGATCCACGGCCAGCTCACCTCACGGCCCCAAACCAGATACCAGAGCCCCGCCAGCCAAATGGCATGAAAGGCGACAATCAGCGGATAATGCCCGGCCCCCACTTCCACGCCGCCGCGTGCCAGCAGGCGCGTGGTATTGCGACGGGCGATCATTAGCTCGATGCCGCGCTGCAGGGTGACAAGTGCCAGAATAGTGAGGTTCAGCCACATGGCGCTATTGTAGCATGGTCAGGAAGCTCGCCGTAAAGCCCGGCCCCAGCGACGATACGAATCGGCGGCCGGTGAACCTCTCCTCCAGCGCCCGTTGCAGCACGAATAGCACGGTTGGCGCCGACATATTACCGTAACCGGCCAGCACGGCGCGCTCATGCTGCAAATGGCCCTGGCCCAACTCGAAGGCCTGTTCCAGTGCCGCGATCACTTTGGCTCCGCCTGGATGGAAGGAGTAGCTGCCGATATCGGGCAGATCGAGGCGATGCCGAGCCAGAAAGGCGTTGGCCGCGGGTCTGAGATCGTTGGCGGCGAGGTCGGGAATGCTGCGCGAGAAGATGGCGCCGAATCCCTGCGGATCCATGCGCCAGCCCATGACATCGATGGTGCCGGGCCAGGTGTGTTCGCCGGCGAATTCGATGTCGGCGCGGCCGTTCTTGCCATGAGTGGAGACGACACAGGCGGCGGCACCGTCGCCGAATAGCGCCGTCGCCACGATGTTGGATTTGGTCATCTCGTCGGGGCGGAAGGCAAGCGTGCAGAGCTCGATCACCACCACCAGCACATTGGAGCCGGGCTCGGCCTGCGCCAGCCGCGCCGCCAGCGACAGGCCGGAAACGCCGCCGGCGCAGCCCAGGCCGAAGACCGGCACCCGCTTCACGGTGTCGCGAAAGCCCATCTCATGCAGCACCCGGGCCTCGATCGACGGCGTGGCGATGCCGGTCGAGGAGACGGTGACGATGCTGCCGATCTGTCCGGGCTCGATTCCCGCTGCCTCCAGGGAGCCGGTGGCGGCCTCCCGGAATAATGCCGAGGCGCCTTCGATGAAGGCATGAGTCCGCTCCGGCCAGCCCTGATTGTCCCGGAACCAGGCATAGGGCCTGACCGAGTAGCGGCAGTCGATCCCGGTATTGGCGAAGACCGGCATCATCCGCTCGAAGTCGGCATGCCGGCCGGCGAAGATCGTCGCCGCCTCGCGGATCACGTCTTCGGTCCGCAAAGTGAATTCCGGCACCGCCGTGGCAAGGCTGAGGAGTTTAGAGCGCAAATTGTCATCCTTTGTTTGTCATACGCTTGCGAAGCATCGATTAGTCCCTGCATAAGGGCAAGGGCCGGGACGGTTGGTGCAGTGGATATACCTGAAATCATCCTGTTATTTGCGGGCGGCGTTCTGGCCGGCATCATAAATGTGATGGCCGGCGGGGCGGGCTTCATGACCTTTCCCCTGCTGGTGGCGGCGGGAATGAGCGAGATTGAAGCCAACGCCTCCAATTTTGTGGCGGTTCTGCCGGCCAATGTGGTGGGAAGTTACGTTTACCGCCACGAGATCAAGTCGGTGCGCAAGCATCTGGCCCTGCGGCTGTTCCTGGCGGCTTCGGGCGGCATCATCGGGTCGTCCATCCTCATCCGGTCGGGACAGGCTTCTTTCCAGAAGGCCATTCCCTGGCTGCTGCTGTTCGCAACCCTGTCCTTTGCCTTGGGGCCATGGCTCAAGGGCAAGCTCGAGCGCGACTTCGCCTTCGATGGCAGCAAATGGCTATGGTTGTCCTTCCTTCTGGAATTCGCCGTCTATGTCTATGGCGGCTATTTCGGCCTCGGCATGGGCATCGTCATGTTCGCCATCTATTCGATCTTTTCGCATCTCAACATTCACCAAGCCAATGCCATCCGCAATGTGACGATCACCCTGATGACCGTGATCTCCATCGCCATCTTCGCCCGCGCCGGCGTCATTCGCTGGCTGCCGTCGCTGATCATGATGGCGGGCGCCGTCGCAGGCGGCTACGGCATGGTCAATATCGCCAGGCACATGCCGGCCCAAATCGTGCGCCGCGGCATTCTCGTCTGGGCGGTCTGCCTTACGGGCTTTGCGTTCTGGAAATATCTTTGAGCCGCGCCTCGCGGTGCGCGGCGTAGAGGCCGGTCGCCACCACCAGCACCATGCCGGCGTAAGCGAGCCCGTCGGGGTATTCGCCGAAAACGGCGATGCCGGAGAGAATGGCAAAGAGCACGATGGAATAGCGGTAGGGAGCGGTCGCCGAAAGCTCGCCGAGCCGCAAGGTCGAGACCATGAACATGTAGCCGGCACCCAGGAACACGGCGGCGCAGGCGAGAAAGCCGATTTGCCAGAGTTGCGGCACGACAAAATCCTGGGTGAGCCCGAGAGCGACTCCGCCCACCGTGACAAAAATCGCGTTGGCAAGCGCCACGATCAGCGTCGGCACCTTGGCCGGAATGCGCCGGGTGATAATGTCGCGCACCGCCAGCGACAGGACGATGGTGAGCGCGAAGGCCTCATAGACGGTAAAACTCCGCGGCGCCGGCTTGACGATCAGCAGGACGCCGATGAAGCCGATGAGAATGGCGGCGGTGCGGCGCCAGCCGACCTTTTCTTTGAGAAAGACCACCGAAAGCACTGTCACCGCCAGCGGCACCGCCTGCATGATGGCCGTTAGATTGGCGATCTGCATGTGCATCAGGGAGGTGATGAACAGCAGCGTGCCGATCAGGTCGAGCATGGCGCGGATCAGGACATTCTTGGTGAATATCAAGGGCGCGCTGCCGAGCACGCCCTGACGCAGGCAGATGGCGGCGATGAAGGCGGCCGCCATGAGCCCACGGATGGCGACGATCTCGCCGACCGGCAGGCTCCGGCCCACCAGCTTCACGAAACTGTCGTTGACGACGAAGGAGGCCATGGCCAGGACCATGAAGACGCCGGCGCGCAGCGTTGCATTGGCGGGAAAGACGTTCATGAGTCCCCGTCTAGCCTGTCTTGCAGCAGCGGGGAATTGACAGAAACGCAACCGCGCAATGCGCTTTGAATCGGCCGGACAGTCCAATATCATGGATTGGCCATGCCCTCATCGCTGCAACTGCGCCTCAAACTGGTCCTCGGCCCCGATACAGCGCTCGGACCCGGAAAGGCCGACCTGCTGGAGGCAATCGGCCAGACGGGTTCGATTGCCGCTGCCGGACGGCAACTGGGCATGAGCTACAAGCGCGCCTGGATGCTGGTGGAGACCATGAATGGTTGTTTCAAAATGCCTTTGGTCTCCTCGGTGCGCGGCGGTAAGGGCGGCGGCGTTGCGCAACTGACGCCGGCCGGCAAGGATGTGCTGAAGCGCTTCCGCAACATCGAAAGAAAGTCCCTGACCGCCAGCCGCAGGGACATTGACGCATTGAACAGCCTCTCCAGGCGGGCGCGAAAATAGAGCGCGCGGAGCGGCTCTGGACAATTTTCCAAAATCGATATAGTCGATGATACATATCGACTGGGACGCCCATCACGATGGATGAAAGTTCGATTCTCCTCGCCGCCGGAATGTTTCTTGCGGCGATACTCTATTCCTCCGTCGGCCACGCCGGAGCTTCCGCCTATCTGGCGTTGATGGCGCTGTTCAGCCTGCCGCAGGCAGTGATGCGGCCGACCGCCCTGGTGCTCAATATCATTGTCGCCTCGCTGGTCTCGGTCCGCTTCCTGTGGGCCGGCGTGTTCCGCTGGCGGGTTCTGTGGCCGTTTCTCGTCGGTGCCGCACCCTTTGCCCTGCTTGGCGGTTCGCTGCAACTGCCCGGCCATTTCTACAAGCCCGTGGTCGGCATCGTCCTTTTGATCGCCGCGGTGCGATTGCTATTTTCCATTGGCCCACCGGTGGCGAAGGAAATCAAGGATCCGCCCATCGTTCCCGCGATTGCCGGCGGCGCGGCGATCGGATTTCTCTCGGGCCTGACCGGCACGGGCGGCGGCATCTTCCTGTCGCCGCTCATCCTGTTTCTCGGCTGGGCCGAGACGCGGGTCATTTCCGGCGTCGCCGCGGTGTTCATTCTCTGCAATTCCACGGCGGGCCTGCTCGGCAATCTCGCCACCGTCGGTTCCCTGCCGGAACAATTGCCGTTTTATGCGGGCGCGGTCATTGCCGGCGCGGCGCTGGGCTCGACCCTGGGTGTCAAGCGCCTGCCGCGCGAAGCAATCCTCAAGGCGTTGGGCCTGGTGCTTGCCGTGGCCGGACTGAAGCTCATTTTCGTCAGCTAGAGCGTGGCGCTTCACCAATTTTGTCATCGCCGGGTTTGTCCCGGCGACCCATCCGGCCGATGGGAGGCGTTCGAGCTTGTATTTGCCATGGGTCCCCGGAATAATCCCCGAAACAAGTCCGGGGACGGGGATGACAAGTTGGGGGCTTGCCTGATCGGGGTGGTTGATTCAATTTTCAAACAGCGGTGGGCTTCAGGCATGGCTTCGCCCTTGGTGGAAACGCATCCGGGCGTTTCCGGGGGGTCTTTTCTTCCCCTTTTGCAAAGGGAAGGGTTGCGCGGGCGCTGCCCTACGCGGTGTGCCGGTCTCGATGGTCCGAGACCGGCGATGAGCGCAGAACAGACGCCCACGCTTTTGCGGCGATTTCTGTCTCCGGTTCGCACTTCGGCGGTTGCCTCGGAGGACAACTGGCCTAGCTGCCTTGCGGCGCCGGGATCGTAGTGTCCCGGGGTCTAACC
>JANMQL010000029.1:0-2257 GCA_031370475.1 Hyphomicrobiales bacterium
TCTGGCCGTAGAGGCTTGCCAGTTCGTCGTTGGTGGTGATCGGCTTGGTGCACTTGTAAATGAGCCGCAGCTGCAGGTGGTCCTGCAGGTTCGCGCCCACGCCCGGTAGTTCCTTCACCAGCGGGATGCCGTGCGACTGCACCAGCGCCGCCGGGCCAATGCCGGAGAGCTGCAGCAGTTGCGGGCTGCGCAGCGCGCCGGCGGCGAGTATGACTTCCTTCGCCGCGCGCACTTCGTGCGTCGCGCCGCGCTGCTCGTAGCGGACGCCCACGGCGCGAGCGCCGTCCACGCCGGAGCGAGCGCCGTCCACGCCGGCGCGAGCGCCTTCGAACAGGACTGCGCTCGCGTGCGCGTCGGTTTCCACCCGCAGATTCGGGCGTTTTGCCGCCGGTTTCAGGTACGCGCTTGCGGTGGACGAGCGCCAGCCCCCGCGCGTGGAGAGCTGGTAATAGCCGACGCCTTCCTGCGTCGCGCCGTTGAAGTCGTCGTTGCGCGGAATGCCCAGTTCGTTGGCGCCGCGGATGATGGCTTCCATCAGTTCGTGCTGTTCCTCGATGTCGGAGCACCACAGCGGGCCGTCCGCGCCGTGGTACTCGCTCGCGCCGCGGGTGTTGTGCTCGGACTTGATGAACCAGGGCAGCACGTCGCGCCAGCCCCAGCCCTTGTTACCCAGCGCCGCCCAGCGCTCGTAATCCTGACGCTGGCCGCGGACGCAAATCAGGCCGTTGATGGAAGAGCTGCCGCCCAGGCCGCGCCCGCTCGGCCAATAGATTTTGCGGTTGTTGACGCCGGGATCGGGCTCGGTGTAGTAGCGCCAGTTGTACTCCGGGTGCCACATGGTCTTGCCGTAGCCGATGGGAATATGGATCCAGATATAGTTATCGCGCGGCCCCGCCTCGAGCAACAGCACCGAATGCCTGCCGTTTTCCGACAGTCGGTTGGCGAGCACGCAGCCCGCCGAGCCCGCCCCGACGACGATGTAGTCGACTGTGTTCCGGTCCATGTTTTTTGTCCTGTGGTTGGGTTTTTTTGCGGGAGCCAGGTCGATCGGGAAAGAATAATTTCGGAAAATGAAGCCTACTGTCCAGAAATTGCCAGAAAAGTATTGCAAATGCGCTGCTCCCTGTCTAGCATGATCTCGCCTGCCCGATTGGAGGGGGCGATACTTGCGTACCGGGGCACTGCGCACGGTACGTCTGCTGGTCAGCACAAACAAAAGGAGGGGAGATGAAACACCAATGGAGTGGACGGCTGTTATCGGGTGTGGCCGGCCTGTTGCTGGCCGGCAGCGTGGCGGCCCAGGCGCCGCAGCAATTCAAGATGCGGATGCAGACGGCGGTGCCTTCAGCGAGCATCTATTACGAGTTGATGAAAAAATTCGGTGATCACATCGACAAGATGTCGGCCGGCCGCCTGAAAGTCGAAGTCCTCCCCGACGGCGCGATTGTGCCGGCGTTCGAGATCCTCGACGCGGTGGACAAGGGTATCGTCGAGAGTGGTTATGCCTGGACGCACTATTGGTCGGGCAAGCACCCGGCTGCGGGCCTGTTCTCCAACCCGATGGCGGGCGCCGGGGTCGGACTGGACCAGCTTTCGCACGTGGCCTGGCTGTATGAGGGCGGCGGCAACGAATTGCTGCAGAAGCTCTATACCGACGTGCTCAAGGTGAATGTGGTGGCGCTGATGGTGTCGCCGATGGGGCCGGACCCTCTGGGTTGGTTCAAGAACCCGATCAACAGCACCGCCGACTTCAAGAAGATGAAATACCGCGCCCCTCCCGGCATCACCGGGGAGATTTTCAAGGAAATGGGCGTAGCGGCCGTTGCCCTGCCCGGCGGCGAAATCGTGCCTGCGGCGCAGCGCGGCGTGATCGACGCGGCCGAATGGATCGGACCGGCCGACGACCTCAACCTTGGCTTGCAGACGGTGTGGAAGCATTACTACCTGCAGGGCTTGCACCAGTCCACGGACATCGGCGAGGTCATCATCAACAAGACTTTCTGGAACAAGCTGTCACCCGATCTGCAGGAGATAGTGCGCACCGCGGCGACGGCCTCGATGACCGAGACCTACACTTTCAATGTGTTTCGCAACGCGAAGGCCATTGTCAGGCTGAAGAACGAGTTCAAGGTCCAGATCCACGACACGCCCAAGGACTTCTTCCCCGAGTTCGTGCGCGCGACCAATGTGGTGCTCGACCGCTATTCCGCCAAGGACGCGTTCTTCAAGGAAGTGCTCGATTCGCAGCGCAATTTCG
>JANMQL010000068.1:0-24630 GCA_031370475.1 Hyphomicrobiales bacterium
CGCGACCCAGGACGCCCTCGCCGCCATGCAGGCGGGCGACCTTGATGCCACCGTGTTTCAGGATGCCGCCGGCCAGGGTGCGGGAGCCCTGGATGCCGCCCTGAAACTGGCAAAGGGTGAGGCGGTGGACCAGAAGGTCTACATCCCCTTTAAGCTGGTGACGCCCGCCAACATCGGCGATTTCCTCAAGAAGAACTGAGCCGGTCCGGCGAACGTCACGAAATGGGAGCGGCGCTTCGGCGCCGCTCCATGATTTGCGGGGGTCGTATCTTGAAGCGGCTTTCACCGCAGACGCTCTTGAGTTAGCGTAGTATGGTGGCCGATCGGAAGCGCACGCAAGGCGCCCTGCGGTGGGGGGACAATTGGCACAGGTTAATACTGGTATGAGTAGACTCAAGCATGATGCTTCGCGTCGCACATGGCCCAATGAAATCAACGTATTCATCGCCCTTGTCCTCATCGTTGCCGCGTTCGAAGTGCTCGGCCGCCTGCTTATCGGCGACAGTTTCCTCTTCAACACCCGCGAAAATGTCACCGGCCTCTTCAATCAGCAGCGGCTGGAGATCATCATCCTGCAGGTGTCGATCGTCGGCATCATCGCCATCGGCGTGACGCAGGTCATTATTTCCGGCGGCATCGACCTGTCTTCCGGTTCGATCGTCGGAGCCACGGCCATGATCGCCATGTCGTTTGCGCAGGTTGCGATCGTCAACGGCAATCCCAATCCGAAAGCGATCTTTCCGGAACTGGGCTGGCTGGACTTGCCGGTCATCGTACCCATCCTCGTGGGCCTCGGCTGCGGAGTGATCGCCGGCCTGATCAACGGCTCGCTGATTGCCTACACCCGCATTCCGCCCTTCATCGCAACGCTCGGCATGATGGTCGCGGCCCGCGGCCTGTCGCGGTGGTGGTCGAAGGGCAATCCGATCTCGTTTCCCACCGAAAGCTTTGCCGCCATCGGCAAGGGCCTCATGCCGGTGGTTATCTTCATTTCGCTGGCGATCCTGTTCCAGCTTATTCTCACCTACACGAAGTACGGCAAGCACTGCTACGCCATCGGCTCGAACGAGGAAGCCGCGCGCATCACCGGCATCAAGGTCGAACACCACAAGATTCTCGTCTACTCAATCGCCGGCATGCTGGCCTCCATCGCCGCGCTCGTGCTGAGCTCCAAGAACCTCACCGCCCAGGCCGGCATGGGCATCACCTATGAGCTTGACGGCATCGCCATGGCGGTGATCGGCGGCGTGTCGCTGTCGGGCGGGCGCGGCTCGATCGTCGGAACGGTATTCGGGGCGCTGATCTTCGGGGTGATCATTTCCGGCTTCACCTTCATGAAGCTGGACGCCTACTACCAGGAGATGGTCAAGGGCGTGATCATCGTCGCCGCTGTTGTCCTAGATCAATGGCGGCAGCGCCGCAGAAGCGCGAGGGGTTGAACCATGTCCGACGTCATTCTCAAGACCGAAGGTCTCACCAAGCACTATGGCGGCGTTCACGCCCTTGAGAATGCAAACTTCGAACTGCGCATGGGCGAGCATGTCGCCATCATGGGCGACAACGGCGCCGGCAAGTCGACCTTCGTGCGCCAGATCACCGGCGTCGAGCAGCCGACCCGCGGCAAGATCGTCTTCAACGGCGCGGAGATGAGTTTCAGGGGCCCCCTCGATGCGCGCGAAGCCGGCATCGAGACCGTCTTCCAGAACCTGGCCCTGGCCGACGATCTCGACGTTCCCTCGAACCTGTTCCTCGGCCGCGAGAAAATCCTGTTCAACCTGGGTCCGTTTTCAATTCTTGCCCGCAAGGCCATGCGCGAGGCAACCCGCAAGGCCCTGGAACGGACGGCCGTCAAGATTCCGAACCTCAACAACACGATCCGCAACATGTCGGGCGGCCAGAGGCAGTGCGTGGCGATTGCCCGCACCGCCACCTTTGCCTCCAAGCTCATCATCATGGACGAGCCGACGGCCGCATTGGGCGTTCAGGAAACCGCGCAAGTCGAAAACATCGTCAAGACGCTCAAGGCCAACGGCGAGCCGTTGATCCTGATCTCCCACAACATGCGCCAGGTCTTCGACCTCGCGGACCGGATCGTGGTCTTCCGGCGCGGACGCATCGTGGCGAACCTGCGCAAGGAAGAGACCAGCGGCCAGGACATCGTCGCCTATATCACCGGCGCCAAGACCGGAGCGGAATTCGCCGACGCCGCCTGAACGCGCCGATCATCGCCCGGTATCGCCGGCGGCGGCGCCGGAAGGCCCGAGCAATTCGAGTTTCAGGAATTGCAGCAGCATGACGGTCTTGGCATCGGCGATGCGGCCATCGGCAACCATCTGCCAGGCTTCGGTGACCGGTATTTCGAGAACCTCGATGTCTTCGCCCTCATGGGGGTGGCCTCCGCCCGGGCCGATCCGGTTTGTCTCGTCATAGTCCGCCAGAAAAATCGTGAGCCGCTCGGTGACCGCGCCCGGCGTCATGAAGGTGCTGGCCACCTGCCGGAGATTGCCGAGCCGGTAACCGAGTTCTTCCTCCGCCTCGCGCCGCGCGCAGGCGGCCGGATCGCCGCCGTCGAGCAGTCCGGCGCAGGCCTCGATCAGCATGCCGTCACCGCCATTGAGATAGGCGGGAAGACGAAACTGGCGCACCAGCAGGACCGTGCCGCGCGTTGCGTCGTAAGGCAGCACGGCGGCGCCGTGGCCGTGATCGTGCACCTCGCGCAAGAACGTCTCGCCGCGGCCGTCGCGGCGCCGGTAGCGGATCGTATATTGCGTGAGCCGCGCCCAGCGCTGCGACAGGATTTCGGTCTTTTCGATGGTCACGCGATCGGTCACCGGGGCCTCTCGCGCTTGACCGCTGCCATGATCGACTGCGCCATGGGCTCCGCCATGAGTTTCTCGACTGGTTGCGACAGCCGCCTCCGCCAGTTCGGCCGCTCCCGGTCGGTGCCGGGAACGTTGAGAGGCTCGCTCTCGCCGGCCAGATCGTCGGCCTGGATCAGCATCATCATCGACGGCGATCCGGCGACAAACCCATGGGCCGGCGCGGCATCGTCGTTCGCCACCCCCGTCGCACGTCCAAGGGCTTCGATCTCGGCGTGGCGGATTGCCCGCTTTTCGGCCGATTGCGCCGCCGTGAGATGGCCCAACTCCGTATCGATCTCGATATCGCGGCCCTGCCGCCAGCCCGTGAAGGTCGGAAGGTCATGCGATGCAAGGCAGGCCAGCGCCAGCCTGGGATAGGCGGCGGACGGCTTGAACTCAATGCCGTCGCGCTCGAACCACAGGACCCGGTAGGAGAGAATATTGGCAGCGGCCAGCGCCTCGCGCAGGCCGCCGGGAATGGTGCCGAGATCCTCGCCGACGATCATGCATGAGCTGCGCCGGCTTTCAATGGCCGTCAGGGCAATGAGAATGTCGGACGGACACCGGACATAGGCCCCGGCACCGGCGTCGGCCCCGCGCGGCACCCAGAACTGCCGGGTGAAGCCGAGGATATGGTCGATGCGCAGGGCAGCCGCGTGGCGCATGTTGGCGCGCAATATATCGGCCATCGCCTGAAATCCCGTTTCGGCAAGCGTCAAGGGCGAGAAGGGCGGCAAATCCCACACCTGGCCCCGGCGGGCGAAGGGATCGGGAGGTGCTCCGAGCGACACGCCATGCGCGAAGAGCTCCGGCCTCTCCCAGATTTCGCCGCCGTCGAAGGCGGTGCCGAGCGCCAGATCGCGGTAGATGCCGCCTCGCACGGCCGCCTTGGCCAATTGCAGTTCGGCGAGCCATTGCAGGAAGCCGCGATAGCGGATGCGCGATGCGCCGCCCGCATCTTCGCCCGCCTGCAGTACTTCGAAAGCCCCGTGCCTTGCCAGCATCGTGCCGCCGGCCCGGATAAAGGCATCGAGCCGCGCATCGCCGGGAAATTCCGCGAAAGCCGCCTCGAGCACGGCGCTCTTCTCTTTCCACACCTCCCGGTAATCGATGAAACGCAAGCCTTCGAGCCGCGCCAGGGCGGCGCGGCGCGCTTCCGCCAATTTTCGCGCCGCGGGCAGCGGGAACTCGGCCAGCAGCGCGGCGATATCGATATAAATCGGATCGATGAAGCGGCGGTCGGACGGTTGATAGGGGCTGGCGCGGCTGCGATCGGCGGGAAACAGATGATGCAGGGGATTGATGCCGGCGAGCCTGCCGCCCTGGGCCTGGCTCGCCTCGGCGAAGCGCCGCAGGGTTTCCAGCGTGCCGATGCCACCGTCGCCGCCGTGACGCAGGCTGTAGAGATGGGCCGCGAAACCGAAATCCCGGGCACCATCGATGAGGCGCTGCGGCAGATGGCAGGCGCCGGGATTGACGATGACGGTTTGGCGGAGATCGGGTGCCGCCTCGCTCCAGGCGCGATGGCGGCCCATGGGCAGGTCCGGCAGCACGGCGGCTTCGCCGGGGGCGAATTCGAATTGCACTGTGCCGCCGTCCGTCAGCGCCACATGGATGCGCCGCTGCGTCTCGGCGGATCCATGAAGCCGGGCGGCATCGCCGGTGCGCAGCAGGATGGGCTTGATCGCCGCATCGAGACGCCGCCGCGAGGCCAGCGCCTCCTCCGGCGTGGCATGGGCAAGGCCGAGGGCCGAAAGAATGGTGCGCAGCGTTTCGGGCGAGACGCGGTGATGGGTGCCGTCGACCTCCCAGAATTCGCGCTCGATGCCGGCGCTCTCCGCCAGCGCGGCGAGAGTGTCATCGCCGATTCCCGTCCGCCGCCGCCGCTCCTCGGCGAAGACCGACACCGAATGGGCGGGAAGTCCCTCGCCTTCGGCCGAACAGAACAGCCGCGACCAGCCGAAGCCGTCACGGGCCGGTATCGCTGGCGCATCGCGGCCCTCGGCGTGGCCGTTGATCCAGATGGCGATGCGCTCGCCGTCCGCGGCCAGGACAAGGCCGAGAAGCCGCGCTTTCGGATCGTGCCAGTCCATCGCTTGCCCACCCTCGCCGAGCCAGACGGCATCGGGCGGCTCGCCGGCGCCGGTGAGGAAGCGGTCGCCGCGCAATAGGGGATGGGCCTGGCGCAGCCTTGCCAGCGACGCGGTGAATTCGATCAAGCCGGTACCGGCTTTGCTCCAGTCGAGCCAGCCGATCTCGTTGTCCTGGGCATAGGCATTGTTGTTGCCGCGCTGGCTGCGGCCGAACTCGTCGCCGGCCGTCAGCATCGGCGTGCCGCGCGACACGAACAGCATGGCGAGCAAGGCGCGGATATCGCCGCCGGGCCAGGTGACTTCATCGGACTTACCGTCGCGATTATCCTCGCCGTTGGCGGCATTGTCCTTGGCCCGGTAGGTAACGGCATCCTTGAGGGTGAAACCGTCATGGGCAGCGAGAAAATTGACGCTCCGCGACGGCGGGCGCGGCGCGAATATGTCGGAAGAGCCGGCGAGCCTCGTGGCTAGCGCGCCCGCCGAAAAATCATCGCCGCGCCAGAAGCGCCGCACATCGTCGCGGTAACGGTCGTTCCATTCCAGCCAGCGCGGCGGGAACTGGCCGAGGCGATAGCCGCCTTCGCCCACATCCCAGGGCTCGGCGATCATGGTGAGCTGCGAGAGAAGCGGATCGCTTTCAATCGCCGCCAGGAGCGGTGCTTCAACCGAAAATCCCTGTGCGGTCCGGCCCATGACCGTTGCGAGGTCGAAGCGAAACCCGTCGATGCCGCAGCCGGCCCACGGGCGCATGGCGTCGAGGACCAATTGCACGACCGGCGCGCGGTCGAGCGCCAGGGTATTGCCGCAGCCCGCGTGATTGACCAGCCGGCCGTTCTCATGGGCGTAGTAGAGCGCATTGTCGAGGCCGCGCAGCGACAGGGTGGCGCCCTGTTCGTCGCTTTCTCCGGTGTGGTTGAACACGACATCGAGAATGACGCGGATGCCGCAGCCATGCAGGGCTCCGACGGTGGTGCGGATTTCGGCGAGACCGCCCGGCGCCAGCCGTGGATCGGGCGCCATGAAACTTACCGGATTGTAGCCCCAGGCGTTGGAAAGTCCGAGCGGCGGCAGATGCCGCTCGTCGATCCAGGCTGCCAGCGGCATGAGTTCGACAGTGTCGATGGCGAGACTTTGCAGATGGGCGATGATGGCAGGCTCCGCCAGCGCCGCCACCGTGCCGCGCAAGGCGGCGGGCACACCGGGATGAAGCTTGCTGAATGCCCTGACCGGAATTTCATAGATTAGGCCGGGCGTGAAGGGCGGCAGGGGCGGCACAACCTCATAAGGTCCCGTGATGACGCATTTGGGAACCAGAGATGCGGTGTCGCGGCCCCTCTCGGCCAGTTCCGGGCACTGCATGAGAGGCCGGTCGATCTGCTTCGAATAGGGATCGATCAGCAGCTTCGTCGAATCGAAGCGGTGACCGGCGGCGGGCTCCCACGGCCCTTCGGCGCGCAAGCCGTAGCGCATGCCTTCGGTGACGCCGGCGATGAAGCCGAAATGAATATCGCCCAGCCGCCGCGGCAGGGCGAAGCGATGGGTTTCCTTCCCGCCCTTATCGTCGAACAGACAGAAATGGACGCGCTCGCCATGGCGCGAGACGACCGCCACATTGACGCCGCCTTCCTGCAGCGAGACGCCGGGCGGGCCGGATGTGCCGCCGCCCGCCGAAAGCCGCGGCTTCAGGTGATCACCGATGGCGCGGCGCGCCCCGTCCGGGCTTTGATGCCGGCGAGCGTCCGCGACAGTTGAATGAGATCGTCAAGCGCCGCCTGGGTTTCGAGTCCATGCCTGGCCGGGTCGGGCTCGAAGCGCTCGATATAGACGCGCAAGGTGGCGCCCGCCGTGCCGGTGCCCGACAGCCGGTAGACGATGCGCGAGCCGCCGTCGAACATCACTCGGATGCCCTGGCTCGTGGTGCGCGAACCGTCGACCGGATCGTCATAGGCGAAATCGTCGGCGGCCGTAATGCCCTGCATGCCCGGCAGGCGGCCGAGAACCTTGCGCAAATCCTGCATCAGCCCGTTGGCGGCATCGGCATCGACTTCTTCGTAGTCGTGCCGCGTGTAGTAGTTGCGGCCAAAGCTCCGCCAATGTTCGCGCACGATATCGGCGACGCTCTGCCGCCGCTTCGCCAGGATATTGAGCCACAGCAGCACCGCCCACAGCCCGTCCTTCTCGCGCACATGGCCGGAGCCGGTGCCGGCACTCTCCTCGCCGCAGATGGTGGCGAGCCCGGCATCGAGCAGGTTGCCGAAGAACTTCCACCCCGTCGGCGTCTCGTAGCACTTGATGCCGAGTTTTTCGGCCACCCGGTCGGCGGCGGCACTGGTCGGCATGGACCGGGCGATGCCGGCCAGGCCCTTGCCATAGCCCGGCGCCAGATGCGCGTTGGCCGCCAGCATGGCAAGCGAGTCGGACGGTGTCACGAACTGGCCGCGGCCGATCACCAGATTGCGATCGCCGTCGCCGTCCGAGGCGGCGCCGAAATCGGGTGCGGCGGGCGACATCATGAGATCGTAGAGTTCCTTGGCGTGGACCAGATTGGGATCGGGGTGATGGCCGCCGAAATCCGGCAGCGGCGTTCCGTTCATGACCGTTCCGGCTCCGGCCCCAAGCGCGCCTTCGAGAATGGCGGTGGCATAGGGCCCGGTGATGGCACTCATGGCGTCGAAGCGCATGCGGAAGCCGGATTTGAAAAGCCCGGCGATCGCGTCGAAGTCGAACAGCTTCTGCATCAGGGCCGCGTAATCGGAAACCGGATCGATGACCTCGACAGTCATGCTGTCGATCTTCGAGGTTCCGACGCGGGCGAGATCGGTATCGGGCGCTTGCGCAATCCGGTAGGACGATATCGTCTTCGTCTTGGCGAAGATCTTGTCGGTGATCTTCTCGGACGCCGGTCCGCCATTGCCGGAATTGTATTTTATGCCGAAATCGCCATCGGGTCCGCCCGGATTATGGCTGGCCGAGAGCACGATGCCGCCGAAGGCCTTGTATTGCCGGATGAGGTTCGAGGCAGCCGGCGTCGACAGAAGTCCGTCGCGGCCGGTAATCACCTTGCCGAAGCCGTTGGCCGCGGCCATGCGGATCGCCGTCTGGATCACTTCGCGGTTGAGAAAGCGGCCGTCGCCGCCGATCACCAGGGTCTTGCCGGCAAAGCCCTCAAGGGCGTCGAAGATCGACTGGATGAAGTTTTCGGCATAATGCGGCTGCTGGAAGACCGGAACCTTCTTGCGCAATCCCGACGTGCCGGGCTTCTGGCCGTCGAACGGTTTGGTGGCGACAGTCGCGATCATCTCGGCCCCTCAGCTTGCCTTTTGCAGCTTGGTGTAGAGCGCCGCATAGATCGCGGCGCTGCGTTTCCAGGATACATCGGTCCGCATGCCGCGGCGCTGCACATTGCGCCATGTGTTGCGGTCGGCGAACAGCCGCGTGGCGCGGGCCAGGGCGTTCTCCAGCGAAGCCGCGTCGACGGGCGCGAACTGGATGCCGGTCGCGGCGTTGGCGGCCAGGGCCGCGTCATTGGCATCGACGATCGTGTCGGCCAGCCCGCCGGTGCGCGCCACGACCGGCACGCAGCCGTAGCGCAGGCCATAGAGCTGGGTAAGGCCGCAGGGCTCGAAACGCGACGGCACCAGAATGGCATCGGCGCCCGCTTGCAGGAGATGCGACAACGCCTCGTCATAGGCCGTGACCACGCCGATGCGCCCCTTGTGGCCCTTGGCGGCGGCCAGAATGCCCTTCTCGATCTCGGCCTCGCCCTTGCCGATTAGCGCCAGCCGCGCCCCCGAGGCGGCCAGGGTGTCGAGGACGCCGGCAAAAATATCCATGCCCTTCTGCCAGGTCAGCCGGCTCACCACGCAATAGAGCATGCCGTCGCCGCGTTCGAGACCGAAGCGCTTCTCGACTTCGCGCTTATTGGCCTCGCGTTTGGCGAGCGTCGCGGTGTCGTAGGTTACGGCGATATCCTCGTCGGTTGCCGGATTCCACACCGCCGTATCGATGCCGTTGACGATGCCGCAAAGCGCATCGCGCCGGGCCCGCAATACACCGTCAAGACCCATGCCGAATTCGGGGGTGCGGATTTCCTCCGCATAGGTGGGGCTCACCGTGGTGATGACATCGGCGCATTGCAGGCCGCCCTTGAGATAACCGACCTTGCCGTAATACTCGATGCCGTCGATGGCGAATGCGGCTTTTGGCAGATGCAACGAGGCAAACAGGGCGGCGGGGAACTGCCCCTGGAAGGCGATGTTGTGAATGGTGATGACGGTCTTTGGCCCGCCATTGCCGAATTTGAGATAGGCCGGCGCCAGTGCCGCCTGCCAGTCGTGCACATGCAGGATGTCCGGCGTGTAGTTCGTGATGGCGCCGCGCGCCACATCGGCGGCGGCCAGCGACAGGGCGGCGAAGCGCTGGGCGTTGTCGGGCCAGTCCTTGCCGTCCGGGCCCAGATAGGGATTGCCCGGCCGCTTGAAGAGATGGGGCGCGTCGAGCGCCAGGAGATCGAGCCCATGGGCCTGGCCGCCGATGATGGTGGCGGGGCCACCGAACAAATCCGCAAAGCGATGCTGGACGCTGCCGCGCGCCAATGCCTTGGCGACCGCCGGGTAGGCCGGAACCAGCGTTCTCACCGCAATGCCCTGCGCCTTCAGAGCGGCGGGCAGCGCGCCGACGACATCGGCGAGGCCGCCGGTCTTGACCAGCGGATAAATTTCCGATGCCGCCGCCAGTACCTTCATGGGGCGAGTTTGTCGAGCATCGGCTGGGTGATCAGGCAGACGCCGCTGGCGGTGCGCCGGAAGCGCTTGGCGTCGAACTCCGGATCCGCGCCGACCACCAGGTCCTCGGGAATGACCACGCCGCGGTCGATCACCACGCGCTTCAATTGGGCGCCGCGCCCCACCTGCACGAAGGGCAGCACCACCGCCTCTTCCATTGTCGCATAGGAGTTGACCCTCACCCCGGTGAAGAGCAGCGAGCGGCGCAGCGACGCGCCGGAAACGATGCAGCCGCCCGAGACGAGCGAGGCGACCGCCTGGCCGCGCCGGCCCTCTTCGTCATGCACGAATTTGGCGGGCGGCGTCACTTCGCTGTAGGTCCAGATCGGCCATTCCCGGTCGTAGAGATCGAGGGCCGGCAGCACGTCGGTCAGATCGATATTGGCCTCCCAATAGGCATCGACGGTGCCGACATCGCGCCAATAGGCCTCGCCCTCCTGGGCCGAGCGCACGCAGGAGCGGGTGAAGCGGTGCGCCACCGCCTTGCCGTTCTTGACGATGTGCGGAATGATGTCCTTGCCGAAATCGCGGCTCGATTTCTTGTCGGCGGCATCGCGGCGCAATTGATCGGCGAGAAAATCCATGCCGAAAACATAAATGCCCATGGAGGCGAGCGCCATGTCGGGCTTATCCGGCATACCCGGCGGGTCCTTGGGCTTCTCCAGGAACGTGACGACGCGGTCCTTGGCGTCGACATGCATGACGCCGAAGCCGGTCGCCTCCATGCGCGGCACTTCGAGACAGCCGATGGTGACGTCGGCGCCGCTTTCCACATGCTGTTGCAGCATGAGTTCGTAGTCCATCTTGTAGATATGGTCGCCGGCCAGCACCACCATGTATTTGGGGCCGTAGCTCTCGACGATGTCGAGATTCTGATAGATCGCATCCGCCGTTCCGGCATACCACTGGTCTTCCGAGACGCGCTGGCTGGCGGGGAGAATGTCGAAGCTCTCGTTGCGCTCGGGTCTCAGGAAGTTCCAGCCCCTCTGCAGATGCCGGATCAGGCTGTGGGCCTTGTATTGGGTGGCCACCCCCATGCGGCGAATACCGGAATTGAGGGCATTCGACAAAGCGAAATCGATGATCCGCGACTTGCCGCCGAAAGGCACGGCGGGCTTGGCCCGCTTGTCGGTGAGCTCGAGAAGCCGGCTGCCGCGGCCGCCCGCCAGCACATAGGCCATGGCATCGCGGGCGAGCGGTGCGTGTCTGCGTTGATCGGCCATTTGCGTCCCCCTTTTTCGACTCAGACCCCGTCTTGAACCAGAAAGATCGTCGCCAGCGGCGGCAGCGACAGCCGGGCGCTGGCCGGCTTGCCATGGGAATGCTGCGCCGATGCCGTGACGCCGCCCATGTTGCCCCGGCCGCTGCCACCATAGATGGCGGCGTCGGTATTGAGAATTTCGCGCCAACGGCCGGCCATTGGCAAGGGCAGAACATAATTGTCGCGCGGCAACGGCGTGAAATTGGTCGCCACAACCACGATCGGATCGCCGGAACCCGAATGCCGCGCCCAGGCGAGAATCGAATTTTCGTGGTCGTCGGCAATCAGCCACTCGAATCCGTCCGCCTCGCAATCGCGGGCATGCAGCGCCGGATAGGAGCGGTAGAGCCGGTTGAGATCGCGGACCAGGCTCTGCATGCCCTTGTGCGGAGCGCTATCGAGGAGATGCCAGTCGAGGCTCCGGGCTTCGCTCCATTCGGTCCATGGCGCCAATTCCTGGCCCATGAACAGGAGCTTCTTGCCCGGGTAGCCCCACATGAAGGCGTAATAGGCGCGCAAATTGGCGAATTTCTGCCAATCGTCCCCGGCCATCTTGGCGAGCAGCGAGCCCTTGCCGTGCACGACTTCGTCATGGGAGAGCGGCAGCACGAAATTTTCCGAGAATGCGTAGAGCAGGCCGAAGGTCAGCTCGTTGTGATGATGCTTGCGGTGTATGGGATCGCGCTTGAGGTATTCCAGCGTGTCATGCATGAAGCCCATGTTCCACTTGAAGCCGAAGCCCAAGCCGCCGGCATGGGTGGGCTGCGAAACGCCGGGATAGGCGGTCGATTCCTCGGCGATGGTGACGATGCCGGGCCGGCCCGCATAAGCCTCGTGGTTCATTCGTTTCAGGAATTCGATGGCCTCGAGGTTTTCCTTGCCGCCCTGGGGGTTCGGCAACCATTCGCCGTCCTAGCGCGAATAATCGAGATAGAGCATCGAGGCCACCGCATCGACCCTGAGCCCGTCGAGGTGATAGCGGTCGAGCCAGAACAGGGCGTTGTTGACGAGGAAGCTTGAAACCTCGCGGCGGCCGAAATTGTAGATCGCCGTGTTCCAGTCCGGATGAAAGCCGCGGCGCGGGTCTTCGTGCTCATAGAGGGCGGTGCCGTCGAAACGGGCAAGCCCGTGCTCGTCGGTGGGAAAATGGGCGGGCACCCAGTCGAGAATGACGCCCAAGCCCGCCGCATGGGCGCGATCGACGAAACGGGCGAAGCCCGCGGGCTCGCCGAAGCGGGCGGTCGGGGCATAGAGGCCGGTCGGCTGATAGCCCCAGGAGGGATCGTAAGGGTGCTCGGTGACCGGCAGAAGCTCGATGTCGGTGAAGCCCATGTCGACGGCATAGGAAACGAGCTGGTCGGCCAGCTCGTCATAGGTCAGGAACTCGCCGCCGTGCTTGCGCCGCCAGGAACCGAGATGCACTTCATAGATCGCCATGGGCGAGCGCCGCGCCTCCCGGGCCTTTCTGGCTTCGACGTGGGCGCCGTCGGTCCATTGGAAATTGCCGGTGCGGGCGATGCGCGAGGCGGTCTTGGGGCGGAACTCCGCGGCAAATCCGAAAGGGTCGCTCTTCAGGGGCAGAAGCCGTCCGTCCGCGTCCAGGATCTCGTATTTATAGGCCTGGCCTTCGCCGGCGCCGGGAATGAAAATTTCCCACACGCCGATCTCCAGCCGCTTGCGCATGACATGGCGGCGGCCGTCCCAATCGTTGAAATCGCCGACCACCGAGACGCGGCTGGCATTGGGCGCCCAGACGGCGAAATGCACGCCCTCGGCACCTTCATGGATCATGGGATGGGCGCCGAGCCGGTCGTAAAGCCGGAGATGGGTGCCTTCGGCCAGATAATAGTCGTCGAGCGGCCCCAGCACCGGCCCCAGCAGGTAGGCGTCGATGAAGTTCCAGCCGCCGCCCCGGTTGGCCGCCTGATAACGCAATGTTTGGCGCTCTTTCAGGGCCAGCTTGCCCTCGAAAAAGCCTGCCTCATGGCGCTTTTCCAATTGGCCCACGGATTTTCCGTCGAGGGTGGCGGCGGCCAGCGTATCGGCGCCGGGAACATAGGCCCGGGCAATCCAATCGCGGCCGTATTTATGCAGGCCGAGCAACTTGAAGGGATCGCCGTGCCGCCCAGCCGCGATGGCGGCAATTTCGGCGTCACTCGTTTTCCAGACGGACACGGACATGGTACTGACAATACCTAAGTTACGGGAACCGTCCAGATGTCGCGGGCATATTCCTTGATGGTGCGGTCGGAAGAGAACCAGCCCATGTTGGCGGTATTGAGAATGGCCTTGGCCGTCCAATCCTTGGGCTTGCGCCAGAGCCCGGCCGCCCGGCGCTGGGCCTTGGCATAGGCGTCGAAATCGGCCGCCACCATGAACCAGTCGCCATTGTAGAGGGAATCGACGATCGGCCGGTAGCGATTGGCATCGTCGGGCGAAAAGATGCCCGATGCCAGCGCATCGAGCACGCCGCGCAGATCGGTCGAGGCCTCGATCGCCTCGCGCGGATTGTATCCTTCGCGGCGCCGGGTCTCGACCTCCTTGGCGGTGAGGCCGAAGATAAAGATATTGTCTGCCCCCACATGGTCGCGGATTTCCACATTGGCGCCGTCGAGGGTACCGATGGTGAGGGCGCCGTTGAGGGCGAATTTCATGTTGCCGGTGCCCGAGGCCTCCATGCCCGCCGTCGAGATCTGCTCCGAGAGATCGGTGGCCGGCACGATCGCCTCGGCCAGGCTGACATTGTAATTGGGAATGAAGGCGACCTTCAGGAGATCGCGCATGTCGGGATCGTTGTTGACGACTCTGGCGACGTCGTTGATCAGCTTGATGATGAGCTTTGCCTGGGCATAGCTCGCCGCCGCCTTGCCGGCGAAAATCTTGACACGCGGCGCCCAATTGCGCTCGGGATGGGCCCGCATCGAATTATAGAGCGCCACGGTCTCGAGAATGTTGAGAAGCTGGCGCTTGTATTCGTGGATGCGCTTCACATGCACGTCGAACATGGCATCGGGGTCGGGCGCAAAGCCGAGGCGTTCGGCGACGATAAGCGCCAGTTGCTCCTTGTTGCGGCGCTTCACCGCGGCGAAACGCTCGCCGAAAGAGCCGTCCTTGGCCAGCGGAATGGCGGCCGAAAGTGCCGTGGCATCGTCGAGCACGCGCCCGCCGATCGCCTCGCAGAGCAGGCCCGTCAGGCCCGGATTGGCGCCCATCAGCCAGCGCCGCGGCGTGATGCCGTTGGTCTTGTTGTTGATGCGGCCGGGATAGAGCGCGTTCAAATCCTTGAACACGCTTTCCTTCATCAGCGAGGTATGCAGCGCCGAAACGCCGTTGACGCTGTGCGAGCCGGCGAAGGCGAGCTGGCCCATGCGCACCCGCCGGCCGCCCTGCTCGTCGATCAGCGATATGGCGGCGAGTGCCGCTTCGGTGAAGGCCGGGTTCTCCTGCGCCTCGGCGATCAGCTTGGCGTTGATGGCATAGACGATCTGCATGTGGCGCGGCAGCAGATGCTCGAAGAGATGCACGGGCCAGCTCTCCAGCGCCTCGGGCAACAGTGTGTGATTGGTGTAGGATATGACCGCTTGCGTTATGTCCCAGGCTTCCTTCCAGGCAAGCCCGTGCACATCCATCAGCAGGCGCATCAATTCCGGGATGGCGATCGCCGGATGGGTGTCGTTGAGCTGGATCGCCGCCTGGTCCGGCAGGCTGCGGACATCGCCGAACTGCTGCACATGGCGGCGCAGAATGTCTTGCAGGGAGGCCGAGGTGAAGAAGAATTCCTAGCGCAGCCGGAGTTCCTGCCCCGCCGCGGTGGAGTCGGACGGATAAAGCACGCGGCTGATGATTTCGGCGCGGTTGCTGGCATCGAGGGCGCCGGCATAATCGCCGCTGTTGAAGGCCTCGAGGCGTATGGGATCGATGGCCCGCGCCGTCCACAGGCGCAGCGTGTTGACCCGCTTGCCGCGCCAGCCGGTGACCGGCGTGTCGCTGGCGGTGGCCAGGATGATTTCCGCCGGCTGCCAGCGCCGCTTTTGCTTGCCGCCGGCTTCCGTCTCGGCCGTGACGCTGCCGCCGAAACCCACCTCATAGGCCGCTTCCCGGCGCGGGAACTCCCACGGATTGCCGTTCTCCAGCCAGTTTTCCGGCAGCTCCACCTGCCAGCCGTCGATGATCTTCTGGCGGAACAGGCCGTGATCGTAGCGGATGCCGTAGCCGTAGGCCGGAATGTCGAGGCTCGCCATGCTTTCCATGAAGCAGGCGGCCAGCCGCCCCAGCCCGCCATTGCCCAGCGCCGCATCGGGTTCCAGCGCTTCGACCAGATCGAGCTTGACGCCGAGCTTGGCCAGCGCCGCGGCGAAGGCATCGGTCAGTTCGAGATTGCCGAGGGCATCGCGCAGCAGCCGGCCGATGAGAAATTCCAGCGACAAATAGTAGACGCGCTTGGACTTGGCCTTGTAGGCCGCCCGGGTCGATTCCATCCAGCGGTCGATGATCCGGTCGCGGAGCGCCAGGATGGTCGCGGCAAGCCAGTCGTGATCCTTGGCGACGATCGGATCCTTGCCGATGGCATAGGCGAGCTTCTCCAGGATCTCAGCCTGGATCGCTTCGGCATCGGCGCCGCGGGGCAGGGGTTTTGAATCGGTTCCCATGGTTGAACCTTGAGCGGTGGGTCGGGCTAATGGCTTCATTGGGCTTCTCATCTTGCCCGAATATTGCATCCGGCGGCGAAGCGCAATGAATAAATCACTTGAAGTGATTTATTCATGCCGAGAGGAATTTTGCCCGGCTCGAGGCGAGCGCCGATGCCAATTCGCCCGCCGGGGCGGCGTCGGAGACCAGAGTCGTGGTGGCCGACCATGGGCCATAGACGGCCAGCGACGGCCGGTCGAATTTCGTATGGTCCGCCAGGATGAGCGTTTCCGACGACCGCCGCATCATGGCGCCGTAGATGAGGCCAGGGCCAGCACTGGCATCGCTGGGTCCCTCGGCTGTCAGGCCGCTGGCGCCGAGAACCGCCCGGTTGGCGCGGTAGCGCTGCAGCGCATCGATGGTTTCGGGGCCGTGGATCAGGCCTTCGCGGCCGTCATATTGGCCGGGCAGCATCAGCACCTTGTGGGTGGGGTTGGTGGCGAGCGCCATGGCGATGGAAAAGGCGTGGGTGATGACCGTGACATGATTGCGCTCGGCGGCGAGCCGGCGGGCGAAATGCAAGGTCGTGGCCCCGCCGCCGATCATCAGAATGTCGTTGGGCTTGACCAGCCTCACCGCCGCCGCCGCAATCCGTTCGCGCTCGGCCAACATCAGGCCCTCGCGCTCGGCCAGGGCGGGCTCGAAGGCGATGGGCCGCATGGCGCCGCCATAGGTGCGCGAGATCAGGCCGCGCTCGTCGAGCTCGGCCAGATCGCGGCGCACCGTCTCGGTCGAAACCCCGAGCCGCTCGCCAAGCTCGTTGACGCGGAGCGACGGCGCGGCGCGCAGCTCCGCCACGATGCGGGCTTGGCGGTCGGACTTGCTGAGGCGGGAGCCTGTCATGGCCCGCGATATTGCCATGGCTTTGCCCGGAATTCCAGAAAATTTATTGCAATACGGGCAAAAAATGACTACTTGACAACAGTTATATGTTGTGCTTGCATGAAATACTATTTGAAGTTGGGCAATATGTGCCCGAAGGTGCAGATATGTTCGACTACGGCCTGTTCAGGTTCGACTCCAAGCAGGACCTGTTCGACAAGGCTATCCGCTTCTGGAATCCGGACAAGACGAAGTTCTGGCAGAGTGCCGGCATCGACCTCGTCATCGACCGGCGCGAGGGCTATTGCCTCTATGACATGTCGGGCCGCCGCTTGATCGACCTGCACCTGAACGGCGGCACCTACAATCTCGGCCATCGCCATCCCGAACTGGTCGAGACGCTGAAGGGCGCGCTCGATTATTTCGACATTGGCAATCACTGGTTCCCCTCGGTGGCCCGCGCCGCGCTGGCCGAGTCGCTGATCAACATCTCTCCCGGCATGACCTATGCGGTCTTTGCCCCCGGCGGCGCCGAGGCCGTCGACATCGCCATCAAGAGCGCGCGCTATGCCACCCAGCGCCGCAAGATCGTGTCGATCGTCAAGGGCTATCACGGCCATTCGGGATTGGCGGTCGCCACTGGCGATGAGCGTTTCTCCAAGATCTTCCTTTCCGACCGCCCCGATGAATTCATCCAGGTGCCCTTCAACGACATCGCAGCGATGGAGCAGGCCCTCAAGGGCAATGACTGCGCCGCCCTCATCCTGGAGACGATTCCGGCGACCTACGGCTTTCCCATGCCGAAGCCCGGCTATCTCAACGCCTGCAAGGCGCTGTGCGAGAAATATAGCGCCATGTATATCGCCGACGAGGTGCAGACCGGTCTCATGCGCACCGGCTCCATGTGGGGCTGGCAGGCCTATGGCATAGAGCCCGACATCATGGTGACGGCCAAGGGCTTGACCGGCGGCCTCTATCCGATCAGCGCCTGTCTGGTGAACGACAAGGCTGGCGGCTGGCTCAATGTCGACGGGGCCGCCCATATTTCGACCTCCGGCGGCGCCGAGCTCGGCTGCATCGTCGCCCACAAGGTGATCGAGATCTTGCTGCGCCCCGAAGTGGTAGCCAATGTCGGGCGGGTCACAGAGTTTTTCGCCGACGGCATGAAGGAGATGATCGCCCGCCATGGCGACATCTTCACCGGTGTGCGCCAGAAGGGCGTGATCCTCGGCCTCGAATTCAGCAACCATCCGGAAGGCGCCGTCCATGTCTCGCGCGCCCTCTACGAGCACGGCATCTGGGCGATTTTCTCCTCCCTCGACAAGCGCGTGCTGCAATGGAAGCCGGGCGTGCTGTTGACCGCCGCCCTGTGCGAGGAAATTCTCGATCGTTTCGATGCCGCCATGCCGCGGGCCCGCGAATTGCTGCGCGGCGCGGCGAAAACGAATTGAGGACAGAAGTCATGAGCGAACCGCTGATGAAAGTTCCCGATGCGCAACTGGAACAGGCGCGGATGATGCTCGACCGGGCCCGCTGGGCGGCGGCCCGGTTCCAGAAGCTCGACCGCGCCGCCGTGCGCCGCATTGCCGAGGCGGTTGCCAATGCCGGCCATGCCAAGGCGCAAGGCTATGCCGAATGGGCGGTGCGCGAAACCGGCATGGGCATCGTCGCGCACAAGCGCATCAAAAACGAGGCCTGCTCCAAGGGCATCTTCGAACTCTATGGGGCTGAGGACTTCGTCGCACCCCGCATCGACGCCATCCGCAAGATCGTCGAGCTACCGCGCCCCGCCGGCGTCATCTTCGCGCTGATCCCGGTCACCAATCCGATTGCCACCGTCTATTTCAAGACCATGCTGGCGCTCCTGACCCGCAACGCCATCATTCTCAGCCCCCATCCCGGCGCCAAGGCCTGCTGCGCCGATGCGGCGCGAAGCTTGGCCGAGGCCGCCAAGGCCGCCGGCGCCCCCGATGGCGCGATCCAGGTTCTGGCCGAACCCAATATTCCGCTGATCGAGAAGCTCATGTCGGACGAGCGCGTCGATCTGATCGTGGCCACCGGCGGGCCGTCGGTGGTCAAGGCCGCCTACCGGTCCGGCAATCCCGCCTTCGGCGTCGGGCCCGGCAACGCGCCGGTGCTGGTCGACGACAGCGCCGATCTGAAACTCGCGGCGAAACGCATCGTCGAATCCAAGGCCTTCGACAATTCAATTCTCTGCACCAATGAATCGGCGGTGCTGGCCTTTTCATCCATCGCCGACCGCCTGCTCGACGCCATGAAGGCCGAGCGCGCCCATATCTGTTCGAGGGAAGAGACCGACAAGCTCCGCGCCCTTCTCTTCAAGGAGACAGGATTCAACCTCGCCATGATCGGCAAGGACGCAAGCATCATTGCCAAGGAGGCGGGCTTCAGCGCGCCCAATGCAAAAATCCTGGTGACCCAAGTCGATCTGGTTCAGCCGGAAGAAAGACTGGTGCGCGAAAAGCTTTGCCCGGTGCTGGCCTTTGCCCGGGTGCAGAATATCGATCAGGGCATTTCCGCCGCCCGCTCCATGATGCGCCGTGCCGGCACCGGCCACTCGGCCGCCATTCATTCCAAGACCGAGGCCAACATACTGGCCTTTGCCGCAGGCGTGCCGGCACTGCGCGTCGCCGTCAATGCCGGCTGCTCCCTTGGGGCGTCGGGCTTCGAGACCAATCTCGGCCCCTCGATGACCATCGGCACGGGCTTTGCCGGCGGCTCCTCGATCGGCGACAATCTGACGCCGCATCATTTCGTCCATTATGCGCGGATCGCTTACAACAAATCGGCCGGCGAAATCTTCGGCCACTTCGACGGGCTCGATCCCTTGCACCTGCCGAAGCGCGAGGCGTCTCCGGTGGCGCTCGCCGTCGACAACACGAGTTCCGACGAACTGCGCCGCGAATTGCGCAAGATCATTCTCGAGGAGTTGAACGCGGTTCTTGCCGCTTAAGGAATCATGGCCACGCTGCGCTCCTATATCTTTCTCGACCGGCTGCAACCGCAGACCATGTGCTATCTCGGCACCTGGATCAGGGGTTCGCTGCCGCGCAGCGGCATGGCGGCGCAGATCATCGAAGTGGCGCCCGGCCTCGACATCGAGGCCCTGACCGATGTTGCGCTCAAGGCGGCCGACGTGCAGGGCGGCATCCTGGTGGTCGAGCGCCAGTTCGGCTATCTCGAAATCCACTCCCGCGACATCGCCGCCGTCAAGGCCGCCGCCGAGGCCGTTCTCGATGCCATGGAGATGACGCCGGACAAGGCCATGCGGCCGAAGATCCTCGCCTCGAAAATCGTCACCCGCATCGATCCCGGCCACGCCTTCCTGATCAACCGCAACAAGGGTGGCTCGATGATCCTGGCCGGAGAGACACTTTTCGTGCTCGAGACCGAGCCGGCGGCCTATGCCATTCTTGCCGCCAATGCGGCGGAGAAGGCGGCCAATATCAAGATCGTCGATTACCGCATGATCGGTGCCACCGGCAGGCTTTATCTTTCGGGAACCGAATCGGAAGTGCGTGCCGCCGCCACGGCCGCCGAACAGGCGCTGGAGATTTGACATGGGCATGAAGCCAGAAACCGCCGGCGAGCTGAGGGGCATGGTGCGCGATGTCCTGCGCGAAGTGATGGCCGGGCGCGCTGCGGCGGGCGTCGAATCCGTCCGCATCTCCAGCGATGGCGACCTCGCCGCCTTCGTGGCGCGCATCACCGAACCCGCAATGCTCGAAGCGGTGCGCGCCGGCAAGCTGCGTTTCACCTTGCAGCAGACTGTTTCAACGCCGGCGGCGCCCCAGGGCAATGCCCTTGACGGCGTTATCACCGAGCAGAAGATCGACAAGCTGGCCGGGCAGGGCACATTGCTGCTCGCTCCCGGCGCCGTTTTAACCCCGCTGGCCCGCGACAAGGCCCGGCGGCTTGGCCTCAAGATCGAAAGGAGACGCTGATGCTCAGGGCAACCGTTACGGGCCGCATCTGGTCCACCAAGAAGATTTCCGAAGTTCCCACGGGGTCGATTCTCGAAGTGGCTGTCGATGAATCGGGCGCGCGGCTCCTCGCCTTCGATCCGCTCGGCTGCGGCGAGGGCGAAAAGGTCATGGTGGCGACGGGCTCCGTCGCCGCCGCATGGTTTCCCGGCAAGCCGCCGCCCATCGACGCGCTGATCATCGGCTCGATCGACGAGGCGGCGGCGCGGCCGGGGAAGAAGTAACCGTTTAGCAACGTCCAGAAGGAGGACAACATGTCGAACAATGCCATCGGAATGGTCGAAACCAAAGGCTATGTGGCGGCCCTCGCCGCCGCCGACGCCATGGTCAAGGCCGCCAACGTGACGATCATCGGCCGCGAGCAGGTGGGCGACGGCCTTGTCGCCGTCATCATCAACGGCGATGTCGGCGCGGTCAAAGCCGCCACCGAAGCCGGAGCGGAAGTGGCGGGCCAGGTCGGAACTCTCGTCTCCGTCCATGTCATTCCGCGTCCGCACGCCGATGTCTCGAAGCACTTCACGGCCAACACCGGCAAATAATCCGTGGCCGAAGTCCGTGCGCGCGCCAAGGGCGAGCTCCGGGTCTATCTGACGCTTGAGACCCTGCAGCCGCAATTCGCCGCCTATATGGGAACGCCCACCCGGGCGCGCGGCTATCCGCCTTACGCGGGCCAGCATGCGCTGATCATCGAGGTCGCCCCCGGCCTGATGATCGAGCGGGTGATCGATCTGGCGCTCAAGGCCGATCCCGATCTCGAGCCCGGCATTCTTTTTGTCGAACGCCAGTTCGGCATTCTGGAGATACATGGGAGCGACAAGGAAAGGCTGCTTGAGGCCGGGCGTGCCGTGCTGACCGGCATGGGGCTATCGGAGGGCGATCAGCTCAAGCCCCGCATCCTCTTCACCGATGTGATCGAGGATGTGGCCGACAGCCATGCGGTGATTATCAACCGCAACCGCCAGGCCTCGATGATCATGCCCGGCGAAACGCTGCTGGTCTGCGAAATGGTGCCGGCGCTTTATGCGGCGATCGCCGCCAACGAGGCGGAGAAGGCCGCACCCAAACTGACCCTCGTCGATGTCCAGATGATCGGCGCGGCGGGCCGCGTCTATATGTCGGGCAAGACCGCGGATGTCGAGCGAGGTCTTGCCGAGATCGAGCGGGTTCTGGCAGGGATAGGCGGCCGGGAGAATTGAGGGGACGTGCCGTGAGCGATTTCGCCAGCCTGAGCCACGAACAACAGCTCGCCTGCCTGCTCGAGCTGGCGGAGAAGTCGACCGGCAATTACGATTTGCCGGGGCCCGTCTCCGTCGAGATGATCAATCTCTCGGAAAACGCCACCTACAAGGTCGAAGCCCCCGATGGCCGCCGCTGGGCCTTGCGCATTCACCGCGACCTCTATCATTCGAAAACGGCGATCGCCTCGGAACTTGCCTGGCTGATGGACCTCCGCGACACCGGCGTGGTGGTCACACCCCGCCCGGTCAAGGGCAGGGACGGCGAGATCATTCAGGTCGTCTCCCACCCGCGCATGCAGCGCCCCCGCCATGTGGTTTTGTCGGAATGGGAGACGGGATCGGAACCGGGCATCGGGCAGGACCTCTCCGAACCCTTCGAAATTCTCGGCGAAGTCACCGCCCGCATGCACATTCATGCGCGGCAGTGGCGGCGCCCCGCCTGGTTTGAGCGCCACAGCTGGGATTTCGAAACCAGCCTCGGCGAGGTGAAACCCCATTGGGGCCGCTGGCGCGACGGCATGGGCGTCGACGCGGCGAAAGCGAAATTATTCGGCCGCACCGTCGATCTGATCGGCAAGAGGCTCAAGGCCTATGGCAAGGGGCCGGAGCGCTTCGGCCTCATCCATTGCGATCTCAGGCTCGCCAATCTGCTGGTCGACGGCAAGGCTGTGAAGGTCATCGATTTCGACGATTGCGGCTTCGGCTGGTACATGTACGACGCGGCCACGCCCGTCTCGTTTTACGAGCACGAGCCCCAGGTGCCGGGCCTGATCGAGTCCTGGAAGAAGGGCTATCGCCGGGCTCTGGCCTTGCCCAAAACCGACGAGACCGAAATTGCGACCTTCATCATGCTCCGCCGCCTGCTCCTCGTCGCCTGGATCGGCTCGCATTCCGAAACCGACCTCGCCAAATCGATGGATCTTCCGTACACGGAGGGAACGGTGGGGGTATGCGAGGATTATCTGGGAAGGTTCGGATAAGGCGAATAGCGAATAGCGAATGGCGAATGGGGGGAAACCCTATTCGCCACTCGCCATTCGCCATTCGCCAGTTCCCTTCAGGCTTGAGCCAGCGCCTCGAGGCTCTCAGGCAGAATCTGCCCGCCGTCGACGATGATGGTCTGGCCGGTCACGTAGCCGGCTTCCTTCGAGGCGAAATAGAGCGCGGCATGGCCGATGTCGTCGACGGTGCCGAGGCGCTTCAAGGGAATCGAAGCCGCCATGGTCTTCTGGTAGTCCTCGCCCATGCTGATGAGGCCTTCGGTGACGATATTGCCCGGCATCACCGCATTGACCGTGATCCCGTATTTGGCGAGCTCGATGCAGGCGGTGCGCATGAAGCCGAGCTGGCCGGCCTTGGTGGCGCCGTAATGGGTCCAGCCGGGAAAGCCGGTGATGGGGCCGGTGATCGACGAGGTGATGACGATGCGGCCCTGATTGGATTTCTTGAGATAGGGCACCGCCGCCTTCACCGACAGGAATGTGCCCTTGAGATTGGTGTCGATCACCTCATCCCACTGCTCGACGCTCATCTCCTCGAGCTTGGCCGGAGGAAAGATGCCGGCATTGGCGCACAGCACGTCGAGGCCGCCATTCCGGGCGACGACGGCCTTCACCGCCGCTTCGAGACTTGCCTGAGAAGTGACATCGCCGGCTAGGCCGAAGGTGCCAAGGCCGATCTCCTTCGCCGCCGCCTCGGCCTGATCGCCATGCCGCGCCAGGATCGCCACCTTGGCCCCGGCATTGGCGAAGACCCGCGCGATGCCCTTGCCGATGCCCTTGCTGGCTCCGGTCACCAGAACCGAGCGTCCCTTGAGCGATGCGGACATATGCTTCCTCCCGAATTGAAGAGGGGACAGCGGAGCCTCCGCCGTCCCCCAAGCCTCTAGTGTTTTGTCTTAGCCGTTATTCACCATGTGGCCGATATTGCGGTAGGCCGTGGGGTTCGACGATTTCAGCACGAAGCCCCAGACCAGGCCCACCACAATGATCGCCAGCGCCACATAGGGGATGGAGTTGGCGAAGGGGCTTGTGCCGGCGAAGGTTCCGAGATTGTTGACCAGCAGATAGACCAGCCAGGCTTGCGCCGCGCAGGAGATGAGCGGCGCAATCATGGTGGTGAGCACATTGCCGCCGCCGTTCTTCTGGAAATAGGCGATGATGGCGATCGACACGATGGCCTGCAGCACCAGCAGGAGGCCGGTGCCGAGCACGGCGAACAGCGTATAGACGCCGAGATAGGCCTGGGCGTTTGGATCGCCGAAGCCGTTGAACACGGCATAGAGAATGACCCACACCGCCGCCAGCACCGACTGCACTGTCGAAGCCACATGGGGGCTGCGGAAAGTCTTGTGGGTGGCGCCGAGCGACTTCGGCAGAACCCCTTCGCGGCCGAGCGAATACATGTAGCGGGCGGCCGTATTATGGAAGGCCATGCCGCAGGCAAACGAGCTTGTGACAATGAGTACAAACATGAGTTCATAGGCCCAGTTACCAACGAACTGCTGGATCGGCGCGAGGTAGAAGTTCACGCCGTCGGAATAGGCCTTGGCCAGCATGTCACCCTCGGTTGGATAGGCAGAAACAGCGCACCAAGACACGATGGTATAGAAGATACCGAGTCCGACCACCGAATACATCATTGACTTCGGAATAATGCTTTTAGGGTCGCGGGATTCTTCAGCGTAGTTGGGCGCCATCTCGAAGCCTACCCATGACCAGAAGGCCATGAAGACACCGACAGCTGCAGCACCAACCGGAATGGCAACTGTCCCCACTGTTTGCGCCGCAACGGGTGTATAGGCTTTGAAGACATTAAGTGATTCAGTCGAGAAGCTGGTGTCGCTTTTGGCGAATATCACGCCCAAGGCAAATATGAC
>JANMQL010000090.1:0-19739 GCA_031370475.1 Hyphomicrobiales bacterium
CTGAACCACAAACAGCGCTACCCCCATGTCTTTCTGAACCGACACGGGGAACCGCTTAAAGTCCTTCCGGGAGGAGCCTTCCCAAAACAACGGCCTTCGCACTCTTCCCTCATCCAAAGTGTTTATACCTATATAGATATAATGTCCAAAAGGGAAACGAAATCATCACCCGATCTCCCTCGTCTTGCGGCAAACATGACGAAACGATGACCGAGGGACTGCCGAATTGGCTTCGACCAAGGCAGGGACTGAACCCAAAGATGGTTAAGAAGACACTACGTCGTTATTCCCGGCAGCTTCAGTCCCTGCTCTTTGGCGCAATCGATGGCGATCCGGTAGCCGGCATCGGCGTGGCGCATGACGCCGGAGGCGGGATCATTCCACAAGACGCGCTCGAGCCGTCGCGCCGCATCGTCAGTGCCGTCGGCGACGACCACCATGCCGGCATGCTGGGAATAGCCGATGCCGACGCCGCCGCCGTGATGGATCGACACCCAGGTGGCGCCGCTCGCGGTGTTGAGAAGGGCATTGAGCAGCGGCCAGTCGGAGACGGCATCGGAGCCGTCGAGCATGGCTTCGGTCTCGCGGTTGGGCGAGGCGACGGAGCCTGAATCCAAATGATCGCGGCCGATGACGATGGGGGCTTCGACCTCGCCGTTCCTGACCATCTCGTTGAAGGCGAGGCCGAGGCGATGGCGCTGGCCGAGACCCACCCAGCAGATGCGGGCGGGGAGGCCCTGGAAGGAGATGCGTTCGCGGGCCATGTCGAGCCAGTTGTGCAGATGCGGATCGCCGGGGATCAGTTCCTTGACGCGCCGGTCGGTCTTGTAAATGTCTTCCGGATTGCCCGACAGCGCCGCCCAGCGGAAAGGGCCGATGCCGCGGCAGAACAGCGGGCGGATATAGGCCGGCACGAATCCCGGAAATTCGAAGGCGTTCTTCAAGCCCATTTCCAGGGCCATCTGGCGGATGTTGTTGCCATAGTCGAGGGTGGGCACGCCCCTATGGTGGAAGTCGAGCATGGCTTGCACATGGACTTTCATGGAGGCCATGGCGGCTGACTTCACGGCTTGCGGATCGGAGACGCGCTTTTCCTCCCACTGGGCCAACGTCCAGCCGGCCGGGAGATAGCCGTTGACCGGATCATGGGCCGAGGTCTGGTCGGTCACGGCATCGGGCTTGATGCCGCGGCGCACGAATTCGGGGAGAAGCTCGGCGGCATTGCCGAGGAGACCGACGGAGATTGGTTTTCCGACCTTGTGGGAGCGGTCGACGATTTCGAGGGCTTCATCGATGGTTTTCGCTTGCGTATCGAGATAGCGGGTGCGCAGCCGCATGTCGATGCGGGAAGGCTGGCATTCGATGGCGATCATCGAGGCACCGGCCATGGTGGCGGCGAGCGGCTGGGCGCCGCCCATGCCGCCGAGGCCGGCGGTCAGGAACCACTTGCCCTTGAGTTGGCCCGCATAATGCTTGCGGCCAACCTCGGCGAAAGTCTCATAGGTGCCCTGGACGATGCCTTGCGTGCCGATATAGATCCAAGAGCCGGCCGTCATCTGGCCGTACATCATCAGGCCCTTGCGATCGAGCTCGTTGAAATGATCCCAGGTGCCCCAGTGCGGCACGAGATTGGAATTGGCGATGAGCACGCGGGGCGCATCCTTGTGGGTGCGGAAAATGCCGACCGGCTTCCCCGATTGGACGAGCAGGGTTTCATCGGCTTCGAGCGAGCGCAGGCCCGCCACGATGCGGTCGAAGGCTTCCCAGTTGCGCGCCGCGCGGCCGATGCCGCCATAGACGACGAGCTCCTCGGGGCGCTCGGCCACGCCCGGATCGAGATTGTTCATGAGCATGCGGAGCGGCGCCTCGGTGAGCCAGGACTTGGCGGTGATCGCCGTGCCGGTGGGCGACTTGATGCGGCGGGTGTTGTCGCGGCGGGTGTTCATCGAGGACTCCTATTGAGAGAGCGTGCCCTGGGCGCTGGTCTTGTAGCGGCTGTAGAGGGCGTGGCGGCTGGCGGGATAGAGAAGCGTGGCGACGGTCACCACATGGGTCTTGCTCCAGGAGCGGCGATGCAGCGCCAGGCAAGGTTCGGCAGGAGGCATGTCGAGGAGCTTCTGCTGGCGCAGGTCGGGCATGACCGCCTCGACGGTGTGTTCCAGCTCATCGACGGGAATGGCGGCGAGCAGATAGGCGGTGGGCGTGGTGGCGGCGAAGTCCTGGCTCATGAAGGCCGGCGCCATGAAGGGGCTCACATAGCGGTCCTCGAGCTGCACGGGGACGCCGTTTTCCTCATGGACGATGACGACATGGAAGAGGCGCTGGGGAGACTTCATCTCGAATTCCTCGACGAGGGCGGCCGTCGCGGTCACTTCTTCGCGGGCGAGAAGGCGCGAGGTGTAGCGATGGCCGCGGGCGGCGATTTCCTCGGCGATATTGCGGAGCTCGACCAGGCTGGAGCGGGCGGGCGGCTCCTTCACGAAAGTACCGACGCCGGGGACGCGGGCCAGATAGCCGTCGGCGGTCAATTCGCGCAGCGCCCGGTTGGCGGTCATGCGGCTGATGCCGAAGCTTTCGACCAGCTCGTTCTCGGACGGAACCCGGGCGCCTGGCACCCATGTGCCGGAGCGGATGTGGCCGAGGATGTGATCCTTGACCCGGGCATAGAGCGGCTGGGCCTCGTTCATGGGAGATTGCCGCGAATGAGTTTGCCGTTGCGGATGACGGCGGCGAGGGGGTTGAAACCCAGGGGATAGGCAAGCTCGCCGGGGCGCTCGACATCCCAGATGGCGAGATCGGCCTTGAGGCCGGGGGCAATGCGGCCGCGATCCTTGAGACCGAGGGCGCGGGCGGCATGGGCGGTCACACCGAGCAGGGCTTCCTCAGGCGTTAGACCAAAAAGTACGCAGGCCATGTTCATCGTGGAGAGCAAAGAGTGAACAGGCGACGATCCTGGGTTGAGATCGGTTGCAATAGCAATGGGAACCTTGTGCGAACGGAGCGCGGCGACGGGCGGCGACTGTTTTTCCCGCAAGTAATAGAAGGCGCCGGGGAGAAGCACGGCCACGGTTCCCGATGCGGCAATGGCGGCAACGCCGTCCTCGTCGAGATATTCGATGTGATCGACGGAGAGGGCATTGTAGCGGGCCGCCAGTTTCGCGCCGCCGAGATTGGAGAGCTGTTCGGCATGGAGCTTGACCGGCAGGCCAAGGGCCCTGGCGGCCTTGAAGACCTGCTCGGTTTCGGCGACCGAGAAGGCGATGCCTTCGCAGAAGCCATCGACGGCATCGGCAAGGCCGGCCCTGGCCGCGGCGGGAAGAGCCTCATCGCAGACGAGCTTCACATAGGCCCCATGGTCGTCCCTGTATTCAGGCGGGAAGGTGTGGGCGCCGAGAAAGGAGGTCACGACATCGACGAGGCGCGAAGCGGTGAGAGCGCGGGCGACGCGCAGCATTTTCAGCTCGGTTTCGACGTCGAGGCCATAGCCCGACTTGATCTCGATGGTGGTGATGCCTTCGGCGAGCAGGCTGTCGAGGCGCTTCAGGGCGGATTTGCCCAGATCCTCTTCGGTGGCCGAACGGGTGGCGCGCACCGTTGCATTGATGCCGCCGCCGGATTTGGCAATCTCGGCATAGGAGGCGCCGTTTAAGCGCATCTCGAACTCATTGGCGCGATTGCCGCCATAGACCAGGTGGGTGTGGCAATCGATCAGTCCGGGGGTAACCAGCCTGCCGCCGCAGTCGATGGCATTGCCCGCCGGGGCCGCCGAACGGGGGCCGGCCCAGGCAATGGTTTGGCCCTCGATGCGGATGGCGGCATCAGGGATGAGGCCATAGCCGCCATTCATGGTTGCCAGTTGAAGATTTGTGAGGAGCATGTGTAAAATCACTTGTATAAGGTTGTCTATACAATATAGTACAGCCCATGCAAAGCACCAAATTTCATTTCTCCTCGGCGCTGACGCCGCAAGGCTGGCAAGACGACGTGACCCTCAGCATCGGCCCCGACGGGGTCATCGAGGGCGTCGCGGCGAATTCGAAATACGGTTATAAAATCAAAGGGATTGCCATTCCAGCCATGGCCAATGTGCACTCCCATGCGCATCAGCGCTGCATGGCCGGGCTGGCCGAGCGGGCGGGTCCCGGCACCGACAGTTTCTGGACCTGGCGGGAAGTCATGTATGGCTTTGCCCTCAAGCTCGGACCCGACGATCTGGGGGCGGTGGCGGCCCAGCTCTATGTCGAGATGCTCAAAAGCGGCTTCTCGGTGGTGGGGGAATTCCAGTATCTGCACCATCAGCCGGATGGCACACCCTATGGCGAGCCAGCTGAACTTTCCCTGCGCTGCATCAATGCCGCCGACCAGGCGGGCATCGCCATTACCATGCTGCCGACGCTCTATAATTTCGGCGGCTTCGGCGGCCAGGAATCGACGCCGGGCCAGCGGCGCTTCGTCAACAATGCCGAGCGTTATTTGCGCATTTACGAGACGCTCAAGCGGGTGTGCGACGACCATCCGCTGCGCCGGCTTGGCATTTCGCCCCACAGCCTCAGGGCGGTGACGGCGGAACTGCTCAAGACGGTAACCGCTGCAATCGATGGCAAGGCGCCGATCCATATTCATGTGGCCGAGCAGGTGAAAGAAGTCGACGACTGCCTCGCCTGGTCGTCGCGGCGGCCGGTCGATCTGATGCTCGACAGCTTCGATGTTTCGCCGCGTTGGTGCGCCATTCACGCCACCCACATGACGGAAGCCGAAACCGCGCGTCTGGCCAAATCGGGGGCGGTGGCCGGTCTGTGTCCCACCACGGAAGCCAATCTCGGCGACGGCATATTCCCGGCGGTGAATTTTCTTAAGTCGGGCGGTGCCATCGCCATCGGCTCCGACAGCCATATTACGGTCTCGCCGGCCGAAGATCTGCGGATGCTGGAATATTCGCAGCGCTTGCGCGACCGGACCCGCAATGCGCTGGCCTTGGGGCCGGGCGCATCGACGGGGCGGACGCTTTTCGATGCAGCCTTGCGGGGCGGCGCCCAGGCCATGGCCCAGCCAACAGGCGCGCTGGCGCCGGGATACCGGGCCGATATCGCGGTGCTCGACGCCGATCATCCAGCCCTCATCGGCCGCCGCGGCGATAGCGTGCTGGATAGCTGGATTTTCTCCGGCGGCAATCAATGCGTGAAGGATGTCTTTGTGGCGGGGACCCATGTGGTCAAGGACCGGCGCCATGTGCGCGAAGATGAAATCGAGGCGGGATTCAGGGCCGCCATGCGGAGGTTGTCACAATGATCAGTATCGGACACGGACCACTTTCGCTCGCCGATGTGCGCACTGCCATGGCGGGGCCCATCAAGGTTGAACTGACGGAGAAGGCGCGGGGCCTGATCAGGCGCAGCGCCGAGACGGTGGCGCGGCTGCTGGCCACGGGTGAAGCAATCTATGGCGTCAATACCGGCTTCGGCAAGCTGGCCAAGACGCGCATCGCCGCCGCCGATCTCTCGGCATTGCAGGTCAATATCGTGCGCTCCCATGCGGCAGGCGTCGGCGCGCCGCTAGCGCCCGCGGTGGTACGGCTCATCCTGCTGCTCAAGCTCAACGCCCTGTCGCAGGGGGCTTCTGGCATCTCGCTGAAAGCCATGGAGGTGCTGGCCTCCCTGATCAATGCGGATATCCTGCCCATCATTCCGGGACAGGGATCGGTGGGGGCATCGGGCGATCTGGCGCCGCTGGCCCATATGAGCCTGGTGCTGATTGGCGAGGGCGAGGCGCTGGTGAAGGGCGCGCGCGTCAAAGGCGCTGAGGCGATGAAAGCCGCAGGTGTTGCACCCGTGGCACTCGGTCCCAAGGAAGGCTTGGCGCTGCTCAACGGCACGCAGGTTTCGACGGCTCTGGCGCTGGCGGGGCTGATGGGCGCCGAGCGCAACGCCGGTGCCGCCATTCTGGCGGGCGCCATGTCGGTCGATGCGATCATGGGATCGGATACGCCCTTCGATGCGCGCATTCACGATCTCCGGCCGCATCCCGGCCAGAGACTGGCCGCCTCCCATTACCGCCGCCTGCTGCAGGGCAGCGCCATCCGCGCCTCGCATCTCAAGGACGACGACCGGGTGCAGGATCCCTATTCCTTCCGCTGCCAGCCGCAGGTAATGGGTGCCTGCCTCGATCTTCTCGCCCAGACGGCGCGGGTGCTGACCATCGAAGCCAATGGCGTCTCCGACAATCCGCTGGTTTTCGCCGAGGATGGCGCGGTGCTGTCGGGCGGAAATTTCCATGCCGAGCCCGTGGCCTTCGCCGCCGACATGATCGCCATGGCGATCACTGAAATGGGTTCCCTGAGCGAGCGGCGCATCGCGGCGCTGATCGACTCGTCGATTTCGCTGCTGCCGCCTTTCCTGATCCGCAATCCGGGGCTCAATTCCGGCTTCATGGTGCCGCAATGCACCGCTGCCGCGCTGATGAGCGAGAACAAGCAGATGTCGCATCCGGCCTCGGTCGATTCGGCGCCCACTTCCGCCAATCAGGAAGATCATGTGTCGATGGCAACCCACGGGGCGCGGCGGCTCACTCCCATGAATGCCAATCTGGCGCGCATCGTGGCCATCGAACTGATGGCGGCGGCGGAAGGCATCGATTTCCGCCAACCGCTACAATCCTCGAAGCCGCTTGAAGCGGCGCACCGCCTGGTCCGCGAGAAGGCGGCGCGGCGCGATACGGACCGCGAATTCGCCAGCGACATCGAAGCGGTGGCGGGCCTGATCGAAGCAGGCGCAATGGAGAGTTTCGTGCCGGGCATTCTGGCCGAGCTCGGCTGCCGCTAGAACGCGATTGTCCGTGATTGAAGCGCGGAAAAACTTTCCCTCGCCCCCACGGGGAGAAGGAAATTATCCTCAAGCAGGTTCAATGAAAAACAAATCCGCCCTAGGCGGCTACAGCCAGAGGGCGGCGGCGAGGAGGCCGAGACAGGCGAGAAGGCCGATGGCCGGAACGGCGAGGGGAATTTCGAACGTATCCCCGGGCGGCGGACCGTCGCGCAGCTTAATGACGATGAGCGCCAGATCGACGAGTGCGAAAATCACCAGCGAGATGAGCGAAGTCGCTTCCGCCAGCCGTTCGAGCGGCAGGGCCAGCGATGCCAGATAGACCAGGAGGGCGGCGATGGCGGTTGCCGCAAGCGGGGTTCGGGTTCCGGGATGGACGTAGCCCAAGAGGACGGGAAGTGTTCCGAGCCGCGCCATGCCGTGCATGAGCCGCGAGACCATGATCAACTGCACCACGACGCCGTTGAGCGTCGCCATGATGGCGATGAGCGACATGATCCAGCGCGGCAGTCCGGTGAGGCGCTCGAAGACGAGGCTTAGGGGTGCCGGCGAGCTGGCGAGTTCGGCCGGCGTCACGACGATGACGGCGGCAACGGCGAGCGCCATGTAGAGCAAAGTAGAAATTCCGAGCGTCAGGAGAATGGCGAGCGGCATGGTGCGATGGGGAAGCCTCGCCTCCTCGGCGACATTGGCGAGACTCTCGAAACCGATGAAGGCGAAAACGGCGAGAAGTCCCGCCGCCAGCATGCCCGGCCACCAGGCGGGATCGGCGGCGCTGACGGCAACCGCTACCGCCGCCGCGATGGGCTCGGGCTCAACCAGAAATGCCGCCACGATGATGACCACTAGGCCGCCCATTTCGATGGTGCTGAGGACGGCGGTGAACATGGTGGATTCGATAATGCCGTAGGCGGCGATCGCCGCCATGGCCAGGACGACAACAGCGAGAAGCGGCGGCGGCGGCAGGTCGATGAAGTCACGCAGATAGCCGACGCTGCCCGAGGCGATGGCCGCCGCCGAAACAAGCCCCACGGCGATCACCAGCAACCCCACGGCGCGCGACAGCCCGCGGCTGCGGAAACCCTTGAGGATGAAAGCGGCAACCCCGGCGCTCACCGGAAAGCGGGTGGTGAGTTCGCCGTAGCTGAGCGCCGTGAAGCACATGACGAGGGCGGCGATGGCGAAGGCCGCATAGGCGGCAGGGCCGGCATGGCGAGCCACGGCGCCGATCAGCACATAGATGCCGGCACCGATGGTGACGCCGAGGCCATAGAGAACCAGAAGCGGCAGATTGAGCGCGCGCTTCAAGGAAGGTGCCGCGGATTGATCAAGCATGGGTGACCATCGCAGGCGCCGGGCCTCTCACCTTGATATGCGTCAAGCCGCCCCATAATGTCGAGACCATCAGGGGGAGCATGCAATGGGCGGAATCTTCGATCTCGACGGCCGGGTGGCGGTCATCACCGGCATCAGCCGCGGCATCGGCCGGGAACTGGCCCATGGTTTCGCCGAGGCGGGCGCCAAGGTGGTGGGTTGTGCTAGGAGTTTCGAGCGGGCGGAAGTCACGGCGGCGGAACTGCGCGGCAAGGGGCACGAGGCGCTCGGCGTGCTGGCCGATGTAACGAAGCCCGAAGACTGCGAGGCGCTGATCCAGGCGGCGGTGCGGCGCTTCGGCCAGCTCGACATTCTGGTGTGCAATGCCGGGGTGAACGTGAAGAAGAAGGCGATCGATTTCACGCCGCAGGAATTCGACACGGTGATCGGCGGAAACCTGCGCGCCTATTTTCTCACCGCCCAGGCGGCGGCGCGGCAATTCATCCGCCAGGGAACCGGCGGCGCCATCGTGATGAATTCGTCGAACGCCTCGGTTGCCGCCTTCGACGAGCTTGGACCCTATTGCGCCGCCAAGGGCGGCGTCGACATGCTGGTCAAGGCATTGGCCTGCGAATGGGGGCCGCACAAGATCCGCGTCAATGCCTTCAATCCCGGCTACACCAATCATTCGATGACCGGCGAGGGCCAAGCCTATCTGGCCAAGGCCTCCACGGAAATCACCGAGCGCACGCCGCTCCGGCGCATGGCGGAGATGCGCGAGATGGTGGGCCCCGCCGTGTTCCTGGCCTCCGATGCCGCCTCCTTCGTCACCGGCACCATCCTTCTCGCCGATGGCGGCTGGTGTGCCCAGTGAATCAATTCGACCACCCCTGGCCGGCGCTGGAAGCGGCGGCACGGATTTGGCCGGACGCGGAGGCGCTGGTATTTCCGCATCAGAAAGCGCGGGTGAGTTTCGCGCAATGGCGCGACGGCGCCTTGCGGCTGGCGGGAGCGCTTGCGGCGCGCGGCCTCGGGGCCGGCGATCATGTGGCGCTGCTCGCCGAGAACCGGGCCGAGTGGCCGGTCGTGCAGATGGCCTGCGCGGCGCTGGGAGCCGTGTTCGTGCCGCTCAACACCCATTGCCGCAAGGACGATCTCGCCTATGCGCTGAAGCAATCGGACGCCCGGGCGCTGATCTGTTCGACGAGCTACCGGTCCAATCCCTATCTCGACAATGTACGGGCGCTGCGGCCGGAACTTCCCCCGCTGCGGCATGTCTTCATCCTTGAGACCGACTATCCGGCCCTTCTCGAAGAAGAAGGAACGCCAATACGGGCAGCCCATGATCCAGGCGCGGTTGCGGCGCTGCTTTATACTTCCGGCACCACCGGATTCCCGAAGGGCGCATTGCTCTCGCATCGCGCCATGATGATGGATGCGCGCGCGGCCGGCGAACGGCTGGGCTTGCGCCATGGCGACCGATGGACGTCGATCATTCCGCTGTTTCATTGCGCCGGCTGCATCATGAATATTCTGGGACCGTTGCAGACGGGTGCGGCCTATGTGGGCGTACCGGGCTTCGATGCGGAAGGCATGTTCAAGATCATCGAAAGCGAGCGCTGCACTCTCCTGTCGGGCGTTCCCACCTCCTATCTGGCGATGCTCGACCATCCGGCACGCGGCAAGCATGATCTTTCATCATTGCGCGCCGGGACCTGCGGTGGGGCCGACTGCAATCCGCGGGTGCTGGAGCGCTGTGCCAAGGAATTTCCGATGCCGGGACTGTGCCAGGTTTACGGCCAGACGGAAGGGGCGACACTTTTTGCCTGCCCGGAAACCGATGACCCGCAGCGCTGGGAGACGGCGGGCAAAATACTTCCCGGTTACGAAGTCCGCATCTGCGATCCGCTGACGTTGGCTCCGCTGGCGCCGGGGAGCATCGGCGAAATCCAGGCACGCGGACCCATGGTGATGGAAGGTTATTACAAGATGCCGGAGGCCAGCGCCGAAACCATTATCGATGGCGGCTGGCTGCGGACCGGCGATCTCGGCCGCATGACCGGCGACGGGCATCTGGTCGTGGCCGGCGGCCGCCTGCGCGACATGATCATCCGGGGCGGGGAAAACATCTATCCGGCCGAGATCGAGAATGTGCTGCAGCAACACAAGGCGGTGGCCGGGATAGCGGTGTTCGGCATGCCCGACGCCTACTACGGCGAGAAAGTCGCCGCCGCAGTCATGCTCAGTGAAAGCGCCGTTGCAGCGGAATTGCAAAACCATTGCGCGGCCCGCATCGCCAAATTCAAGGTGCCGGCCACCATCTACCGGGTCGATCGATTTCCGCTGACGCCGTCGGGCAAGATCCGCAAAGTGGAACTTCGTCAGTGGGCGGAAGAAGGGTGCATGGAGCTGCTGCCATGAACCCGACCTTCTGGTTCGACGTGCATTCGCCGTGGTGCTATTTCGCCGCGCACCGGGTGGGCGATGTAGCCCGCCGGCACAATTGCGATGTCGAGTGGCGGCCCATTCACCTGCCGCGGCTTCTCGATGCCATCGGCGGGCGCAAGCCGCTCGAGGCCAATCAAGCCTTCGTGCGCTGGTTCAAGCAGGACATGGTGGATTGGGCGGAGATACCTGGCCTGCCTTTCGTTCAGCATCCGCAATATCCCCTGCGCAATTCGCGGGCGCTCAGGGCCTGCCAATATGCGGCGGATCAGGGCAGAGGAGAGGCGTTCGCCAAGCGCATCCTGCGGGCCTATTGGGCGGAGGCCGGCGATATCACCGATCTTGCGCTTATCGGCGCATGGGGTGCCGAATGCGGTCTCGATGCCGCCGCCATCCGCGATGCGGCAATAAGCGACGACTACAAGCGCCGCATCGAGATCAACACCGATGCCGCGATCGCTCGCGGCGTTTTCGGCGTGCCGACAGTGGACACCGGCGAGAAGCTCTATTTCGGCAATGACAGGCTCGATTTGCTCGACCGGCATCTCGGCCGGAGTTAGGCTTTCGACAGCCGCCCGTTCTGGCCGAGATAGGCGACGATGCGGTCGGCGGCTGCTTCGGGCGGCAACTTAGTGGTGTCGAGGCGGATTTCCGGATTCTCCGGCTCCTCGTAGGCCGAATCGATGCCGGTGAAATGCTTGATCTCGCCGCGCCGCGCCTTGGCATAGAGGCCTTTGACATCGCGCTTCTCGGCTTCGGCGAGGGGCGTGTCGACGAAAATCTCGACGAATTCTCCGGGCTCCACCAGCTCGCGCGCCATAAGGCGCTCGGAGCGGAAGGGCGAGATGAAGGAAACGAGCACGATCAGGCCGGCATCGACCATCAGGCGGGAGACTTCGGCGACGCGGCGGATGTTTTCGACGCGGTCGGCATCGGTGAAGCCCAGGTCGCGGTTGAGGCCGTGGCGGATATTGTCGCCATCGAGCAGATAAGTCATGTGGCTGCTGGCATGCAGTTTCTTTTCGACGAGATTGGCGATGGTCGATTTGCCGGCTCCCGAAAGCCCGGTGAACCACAGAATGGTCGGCTTCTGCTTGGCTTTCGCCGCGCGCGAGTCCTTATGCACGTCGACGGCCTGCCAATGGATGTTGGCGGCGCGGCGCAGCGCGAAGCGGATCATCCCCATGCCGACGGTGGTGTTGCTGAAGCGGTCGATGACGATGAAGGAGCCGAGGTGGCGGTTCTCGGCGTAGGGCGTGAAGGCAATGGGGGCGTCGAGCTCGAGATTGCAGACGCCGATCTCGTTGAGCTCCAGCGTTTTGGCCGCCACATGCTCCATGGTGTTGACGTTGACCTTGTGCTTCAAGGCATCGAGGGAGCCCGGCACCTGGCGGGTGCCGGCCTTGATGATGTAGGGGCGGCCGGGCAGCATGGGCTCGTCGCCCATCCATAAAAGATCCACCTCAAACTGGTCCGAGACCTCGACCGGATCGGCGGCAACGCAGATCACGTCGCCGCGGCTGGTATCGATCTCGTCCCTGAGCGTCACGGTGAGCGACTGGCCGGCAACACCGACATCGAGGTCGCCGTCATAGGTGACAATGCGCTCGACGGTGGAGACCCGCGCCGAGGGAAGAACCTTGATGGCGTCGCCGGGGCGCACGGTGCCACTGACGATGGTGCCGGAAAAACCGCGGAAATTCTGATCCGGACGATTGACCCATTGCACCGGCAGGCGGAACGGCCGGCTGTCGAGATCGTCGCCGACGGCCACGGTCTCGAGATGAGCCATCAGCGTGGCCCCGCGATACCAGGGCATGGCGGCGGAAGGCTCGGTGACATTGTCGCCGGCCAGCGCCGAAAGCGGAATGCAGGTAATATCGCTGGCGCCGATGCTGGCGGCGAAGGCGCGATAATCGCTCTCGATCCCGGCGAAGACGGCGCGGTCGTAATTCATCAGGTCCATCTTGTTGATGGCGACGACCAGATGCCGGATGCCGAGCAGGGTGGCGATGAAGGTGTGGCGCCGGGTCTGGGTGAGCACGCCCTTGCGGGCATCGATCAGGATGACGGCCAGATCGGCGGTCGAGGCGCCGGTCGCCATGTTGCGGGTATAATGCTCGTGGCCCGGCGTGTCGGCGACGATGAATTTGCGCTTGTCGGTGGTAAAGGCCCGGTAGGCGACGTCGATGGTAATGCCCTGCTCGCGCTCGGCGGCGAGCCCGTCGACGAGCAGGGCGAAATCGAGATTGCCGCCCTGGGTGCCCATCTTCTTCGAGTCGGCCTCGAGTGCTGCCAGCTGGTCCTCGAACAGCATCTTGGCTTCATAGAGCAGGCGGCCGATCAAGGTGGATTTGCCGTCGTCGACGGAACCGCAAGTGATGAAGCGCAACAGGTCCTTGTTCTCCTGGGCGCGCAGATAGGCCTCGACGTCGCCGCCGGTGAATTCGATGAAGCGGGTCATCGGAGGTGGGCTTTTCTGAGACGGCTGGGCACAGTATCCATTGCCTGGATTGTTATTGTTGCCCTTCCCCCCTTGCGGGGGAAGGTGGCGCGAAGCGCCGGATGAGGGGGCTGGTTCAACAAACTTGGTCTATGGGCGGGCTCGCGGAGCCGCCCCCTCATCCGTCTCGCGCCTGCGGCGCGATCCACCTTCCCCCGCGAGGGGGGAAGGGGATTTGGACGAAAAATTGCGCGGGTCATCAGAAATAGCCCTCCTGCTTCTTCTTCTCCATGGAGGCGGCCTGGTCCTTGTCGATGACACGGCCTTGGCGTTCGGAGGAAGTTGCAACCAGCATTTCCTCGACGATGTCGAGAAGCGTGGTGGCGTTCGATTCGATGGCGCCGGTCAATGGATAGCAGCCCAGCGTGCGGAAGCGGATCTTGCGCATCTCCGGCGCCTCGCCGGGATTGAGCCGCATGCGCTCGTCGTCGACCATGATCATCTGGCCGTCGCGCCAGACCACGGGCCGCTCGGCGGCAAAATAAAGCGGTACGATGGGGATATTTTCGAGATGGATATATTGCCAGATGTCGAGCTCGGTCCAGTTCGACAAAGGGAAGACGCGGATCGACTCGCCCTTGTTCTTGCGGGCGTTATAGAGATTCCACAGCTCGGGGCGCTGGTTCTTGGGATCCCAGCGGTGGCGGGTGTCGCGGAAGGAGAAGATGCGCTCCTTGGCGCGGGATTTCTCCTCGTCGCGCCGCGCCCCGCCGAAGGCCGCGTCGAAGCCGTATTTGTCGAGGGCCTGCTTGAGGGCGTCGGTTTTCATGATCTGGGTGTGCAGCGCCGAGCCATGGTCGAAGGGGTTGACGTTCTTGGCCGCACCTTCCGGGTTGACATAGACGATGAGATCGAGCCCGAGGCGCTTCGCGGTTTCGTCGCGCATCCGGATCATGTCGCGGAATTTCCAGCGGGTATCGACATGCATCAGCGGAAACGGCGGCTTGGCGGGGTAGAAGGCCTTCATGGCGAGATGCAGCATGACGGCCGAATCCTTGCCGATCGAATAGAGCATCACCGGCTTTTCGCATTCGGCGGCGACTTCGCGGATGATGTGGATGCTCTCGGCTTCCAGACGTTGCAGATGGGTGAGACGCGGTGCGGACATGAAGGTTCCCGTTTCGAGGGCGCACTTATGCTTTGTGCGCCTGCGAAATACAAGGGGAGCGCGGCGGCCTCAGCAGCAGGACTTGGGAGCCGGCGGGGGTACGTCAAGGGCCGGATTGCGCTCGAAAAATCCGGCCGGCATCCAGTGGAAGGAGGCATAGACGACGGGTTGCACCGGCCAGTCCTCGGGGCGGCAGACATGGTGATAATTGAGCGTGTACCAGACCACGACATTTTCGTTTTCGAGATTGCGGTTTGCTCCGGTCCAGGCGCCAAGACCATCGCCGCCGGGGTGCTGATTGGGGAACCAGCCGGCCGGATAGAGCTCTCCGGGAGCATATTGGGTGGCCCAGAAATGCTTGAACATGAATTGGGCGCGCTTGGCCACCGGCGCCTCGGGGTCGAGGAAGGGCGTGGCATTGGCTCCCGGCACCAGCTTGTAGGCGACGGGCTGGCCATAGCGGTTCAGCACATTGGGATTGATCACCCGCCAATGGCGGGCGGATTCCAGATTCATGTTGCGCTGGGCGTCCCGTTCGTTCTTCAGAGGCGTGACCGAGGTGCGCAGGGCATTGCCATGGGGATTGCCGGGACCCATGGGCACGCGCTCGGCATTGACCTCGCGCACGGCGTTCTTCGGCCCATCCACGGCCATGTCGAAACGGAAGGAGAAGGAATGCTGATGAACGCTGCCTTCGATGCCGTCGTCCATGACGGCGGCCCAGGGCGAGACGGCGCCGGAGTCGATGGCCGAAGGCAGGGGAATGCCGGTGGCTTTCACTTCGATGCCGATGGTGCCATCCTGATAGAAATACCAGAACAGGCCGTAGACATAGTTGCCGATGGTGGCGAGGGCGGAAACGACTAGGCGCCGCGAGCGGGCACGCAGCGCCGGACCGGGCCGGGTCGTGTCGTCGAATTTCCACAACAGCCCGAAATCTTCCTCGTGCATGCAGATGGCATTGGCGATGGTACGGGGCTTGCCGTGCCAGTCATGGGCGCAGACGTCGAAATAATGGATGTGGCCGAGACAATCGCAGCCAAGCGTCAGGCTGTCGAGCAGCGAGCCGATGCCGTATTCGCCGAGGTCGAAGGCATTGCGGCGGAAGGCGCCGGGCGTGGGGTCGCCATAGGGCACGACCATTTCGGCGAGCGAGGCGCGGTGCATGATGGAGCGCAGGCGGCCTTCGTCCTCATAGCCGATGTCACGCAGGATCAGGCCTTCGCGGACATTGAAGCCGACGCGCAGGCGCCATTTCTGCCAGCGCACCTCGTGGCCGTCGACGGTGAAACTCGGCCCTTGCGGCTGGGTGATTTCCAGGGGTTTCACGTCGGTGCGCAAGCCTTCCTTGAGTCCCATCGGGCCCGGATCGGGCGGCAAGGGCGCCACGCCGAAATCATCGATGCGGATAAGACGGCGGCGGCGCAGATCGATGACCGGATGGAGATTGGCGATGGGCCGCGCATAGGTATTGTCGCCAGCATCATTGAGGAGAAAGCAGCGGCCATAGGCCATGCGCTCACCCTCCTCGCCCTTGATGCCGAAATTGCCGGCCGCCCAGGCTTCGACCAAAACGTGGTCGAGATTGGTTATGCCACGCTTGCGGCAGGCCTCCTGGAAGGCGGGGTCGGCCTTGGCGACATTGCCGCCCTCGGCGAATTCATCGGGGACGATGCGGGCCTGGACGCCGGGAATGTGGCGCCAGTCCTTCAAGGTTCCCTCGACCAGATCGACCAGACCGGCGAAGGTGCGATTGGAGGCGGGTTCATAGCAGCAGACATAGGCTTGGCGGGTGGCCGGATCGCCGGAGAGGAGCCGCGCCTTGTCGCTTTCGTCGAGGGCGATGGTCTCGAACCAGGCACCTGGATCGAGCCCGGCCCTGTCCTTTACCGCCTGGGTGGCCACAGTTATTTCCTCCGCTGTCAGCGGATCGCAGGCGTGTCTGACGGTCATGAATATTCCCTCCGGCGGCGAGATTAGCCGCCGGGCCGCGCGCCGCGCAATGGCGGGCGTTGAGCTTCGCGAGCATCGGTCCTATGAAAGCGTTTTCGGGAGGGTTCCCAGCTTGGACAAGCCGGCACGCAGGAAGAAGGCACGAAAGCTGCCATATCAGGAGCCGCACGGCTCGCCGGCGTCGCAGAGCAAGCTTCTCGAAGAGGCGATCGGGCGCGAGGGCAAGCGGTTTCGTGAAAAACTGGGATTGACGATTTCGGAACTGGCCAAGGCGGCGGACATGTCGGCCGGCATGCTGTCAAAAATCGAGAACGGCGCCACCTCGCCGTCGCTGGCCTCGCTGCAGGCCCTGGGCCGGGCGCTGCAGGTGCCGGTCACGTCATTCTTCCGGGGCTTCGAGGAAATCCGCGACGCAAGCTTCGTCAAGGCCGGGCAGGGGCTCACCATCGAACGGCGCGGCACAAGGGCGGGCCACCAGTACCAGCTCTTGGGCCATAGCCCGCATGGGCCGGTGATGGTTGAGCCCTATCTCATTACCTTGACGAAAGAGTCGGATGTTTTCCCGACCTTCCAGCATGCGGGGCTGGAATTCCTCTATATGCTGGAGGGCAATGTGGTCTACCGGCACGGCGGCAAGACCTATGACATGCACCCCGGCGATGCCCTGTTCTTCGACGCCGACGCGCCGCACGGGCCGGAGGAACTGCGCAAGCTGCCGATCCGGTATTTGTCGGTGATCTCGTACCGGCGGGAAGAGTGATTGACAAAGTGGCTACCGGTAGCTACTTTATAGCCATGAACATCTCGCTCAAGGAAGCCAAGAACAAATTGTCGGAGCTCGTTCGCCGAGCGGAAGCAGGTGAGCGAGTGGTCATCACCCGGCACGGCAAGCCGGCGGTGGAGTTGAACGTTCCCCGGGAAAAGACCGGCGGGCTCAATTGGGAAGCGCTCAGGGAATACAAGCGCAAGCACGGGATCAAGAACTTCGTCAAAGAAATCCCCGAGGATTTCGACGACCCGCTTCCAGAGGACTTCCTGTTGCGGCCTTTGCCCTAATCCATGAACGTCCTGCTTGATACGCACATTGTATTGGCGGCAATCGAGGAGCGGCTCGATCGCTTACCGGACAACTTCCGCAGGCTGCTGGCCGATCCAGGTCCTTCGATCTGGGTTAGCGTGACAAGCCTGTGGGAAGTCGAAATCAAGAGCCGCATTGGCAAGCTTGACGTGCCGATTCCATTGACCCAATGGCCGGACGCGCTTTTCCTGCTTGGGGTGCAGTTAATTGGAATCGAATTCCAACATGTGGTGGCGAAGATTGGTCCTGAGCCGCCGACGAAGGATCCCTTCGACCGCTTGTTGCTCGGAGTTTGCGCAGCCGAGAAACTGCAACTTGTGACCATGGACCGGGCCCTATCCGGCCACCCCCTCGCCTGGCGCGACATTCCCCTTAAGAAAAAATAGTTCCTGACAGTTGAAATGCGCCGCGCGGCCTGATATGGCTTTGGGAAGTATCGCGGAAGAGGTGATCGCCCATGTGCGGGATTGTCGGACTCTATCTCAAGAACCCCAAGCTGCAGGGCAAGCTCGGGGCCATGTTCAAGCCCATGATCATCGAGATGACCAATCGCGGGCCGGACTCGGCGGGCGTCGCCATCTATCGCAATCCGGTGAAGAAGAACCAGGTGAAGTTCTCGCTCGCCCATGACGATGCGAATTATGACTGGAAAAGGATCGATACCGGGCTTGAGAAGTCGCTCAAATGCGATGCCACGATCAAGCAGATCGGCAATCACTGCATCCTGGTGACCAATGCCAAGGAAGCGGCGGTGGAGAAATGGCTGAAAGCCCATCACCCCAAGGTGCGCGTCGTCGGCTCCGGCCACACCATCGAAATCTTCAAGGAAGTAGGCCTGCCGGCCAATGTCTATGACAAGTTCGATCTCGACGGGGCCAAGGGCACCCATATCATCGGCCACACCCGCATGGCGACGGAAAGTGCGGTGACCACGGCGGGCTCGCATCCCTTCGCCACCGGCGCCGATCTCTGCCTGGTGCATAACGGCTCGCTCTCCAATCACAACCGCCTGCGCGAAAACCTCAAGAGAGAGGGCATGGAATTCCAGACCGAGAACGACACGGAAGTGGCGGCGGCCTATATGACCTGGAAGCTGCGGAGCGGCGCCACCCTCAAGCAGGCGCTGGAAGACGGCATCAAGGACCTCGACGGCTTCTACACCTTCCTGGTCGGAACCGCCGACGGCTTCGCGGTGGTGCGCGATCCCATCGCCTGCAAGCACGCGGTCTTGGCCGAGACCGATGACTGGGTGGCGATGGCCACCGAATACCGGGCCATCGCCCATCTGCCGGGCGCCGACGACGCCAGGATCTGGGAACCGGAACCGACGACCATCTACACCTGGGGCGGACACGCATGAACCAACTCGATCTCAAGAAGGAAGGTGTCACGGGCATCAATCAACGCCTGTACAAGCTTCCCAAGAACACCAATGAGCGGCACTGGGTTATCAAGAACCCGATGGGACAGCATGCCATCGCCTGCGGCCTCGACGGACCGCTGCAGGTCGAAATCAAGGGCCATGTGGGCTTCTATTGCGCCGGCATGAACAAGGAAGCGGAAGTGATCGTGCACGGCCACGCGGGTGTCGGCGTCGCCGAAAACCTCATGTCGGGGCTGGTGTGGATCAAGGGCAATGCCTCGGAATCGGCCGGAGCCACCGGCAATGGCGGACTGCTGGTGATCGACGGCGATGCTTCCTCGCGCTGCGGCATCTCGATGAAGGGCATCGACATCGTGGTGGGCGGCTCGGTCGGCCACATGTCGGCCTTCATGGCGCAGCGCGGCAATCTCGTGGTGTGCGGCGATGCCGGCGATGCGCTGGGCGATTCGATCTACGAGGCCCGGCTCTATGTGAAGGGCAAGGCCGCCAGCCTGGGCGCCGACTGCATCGAGAAGGACATGCGCGAGGAACATCTCGCCGATCTGGCGCGACTGCTCGAACAGGCCAAACGCAAGGAGCGGCCGCAAGATTTCCGCCGCTACGGTTCGGCCCGCAAGCTCTATAATTTCAACGTCGATCACGCCGACGCCTATTGAGGTTCGCCGATGGATATCAATGTTCCACGCACCACGCCGCGCAAGTCCTATACTTTCGACGACTATACGCTGTCGGAAATCCGCCGGGCGGCGACCACCGGCATCTACGACATCCGCGGCGGCGGTGCCAAACGCAAGCTGCCGACCTTCGACGATTTGCTGTTTCTCGGCGCCTCGATCTCGCGCTATCCGCTGGAAGGCTACCGCGAGAAATGCGGCACCAACGTGGTGCTCGGCACGCGCTATGCCAAGAAGCCGATCGAACTCAAGATTCCCATCACCATTGCCGGCATGAGCTTCGGCTCGCTGTCGGCGCAAGCCAAGGAAGCCCTGGGGCGCGGCGCTACGATGGCCGGCACCTCGACCACCACCGGCGACGGCGGCATGACGCCGGAAGAGCGCGGTCAATCGAAACAACTGGTCTATCAGTATCTGCCATCGCGCTACGGCATGAACCCGGACGATTTGCGCAAGGCCGAC
>JANMQL010000094.1:0-9995 GCA_031370475.1 Hyphomicrobiales bacterium
AGCGTGTCCTGGGCAATCCACATGCGCGTAATGGCGCGCCTTGGTTTGATATTCCACATGCGCTGTGTTGATCGTAATACCACGAGCGCGTTCTTCTGGCGCCTTATCAATCATGTCATACGCTGTATAAGTCGCACCACCGCTCTCAGCCAAAATCTTCGTAATAGCTGCAGTCAGCGACGTCTTGCCATGGTCAACGTGACCAATCGTGCCAATGTTGCAATGCGGCTTGTCGCGCTTGAATTTCTCTTTGGCCATCGGATGTCTCCGTTATTCGAACTGATCAGGCGTATTTCTTTTTGACTTCTTCGGCCACCGCACCTGGAACCTGTGCATAGTGATCGAATTGCATCGTGTAGGATGCCCGGCCCTGGCTCATGGAGCGCAGGTTGTTGATGTAGCCGAACATGTTTGCGAGCGGCACCAGCGCGTTGATGATGTTGGCGTTGCCGCGCATCGAGGTGCCGACGATCTGGCCACGCCGCGAGTTGAGATCGCCAATGACGCCGCCAAGGAATTCCTCGGGCGAGGTGACTTCGACTTTCATAATCGGCTCGAGCAGGACCGGACCCGCCTTCTGCAGACCCTCGCGCAGGGCATGGCGGGCGGCGATTTCGAAGGCGATCGCCGAGGAGTCGACCTCGTGATAGGCGCCGTCGGTCAGCGCGATCTTGACGTCGACCACCGGGAAGCCGATCAGGACGCCTGCCGTCATGACGGAATTGAGACCCTTTTCGACGCCGGGGATGAATTCCTTCGGCACCGTGCCGCCGACAATCTTGCTTTCGAACTCGTAACCCTTGCCCTTTTCGTTGGGCTCGATCTCGAGAATAACGCGGGCAAACTGGCCGGTGCCGCCGGTCTGCTTCTTGTGAGTGTAGTCGATCTCCTGCTTGCGCGTGATCGTTTCGCGATAGGCCACCTGCGGGGCGCCGACCGCCACTTCCACCTTGTGGGTGCGCTTGAGGATATCGACCTTGATGTCGAGATGCAGCTCGCCCATGCCCTTGATGATGGTCTCGCCCGACTCGGAGTCGGTGGAGACGCGGAAGGAGGGGTCCTCGGCGGCGAGCTTGTAGAGCGCCACCGCCATCTTTTCCTGATCGGCCTTGGTCTTGGGCTCGACCTTCATTTCGATGACCGGTTCGGGGAATTCCATCTTCTCGAGAATGACGGGTTTGGCCGGATCGCACAGGGTGTCGCCGGTGCGCGATTCCTTGAGGCCGACGAGGGCGACGATGTCGCCGGCATGGGCTTCGGAAATCTCTTCGCGATTATTGGCGTGCATGAGAACCATGCGGCCGACGCGCTCGGTCTTGTCGCGGGTCGAATTGAGAAGTGCTATGCCCTTGTGCAGCGAGCCGGAATAGATGCGGCAGAAAGTGAGAATGCCGTACTGGTCGTCCATCAGCTTGAAAGCCAGGAGCGACAGGGGTTCGCTGTCCGAAGATTTGCGCACGGTCTCTTCGCCGGTTTTGACGTCAATGCCCTTGATCGGAGGCCGGTCCAACGGCGAGGGCAGATAGTCGACGACGGCGTCGAGCAGCGGTTGCACGCCCTTGTTCTTGAAGGCCGAGCCGCACAGCACCGGGAAGAAGGCGCCGGTGAGAACGGCCTTGCGCAGCAGGCGCTTGATCGTGTCGTTGCCGATTTCCTTGCCGTTCAGAAAATCTTCGGTCGCCTGCTCGTCGAGCTCGGCGCACGCCTCGATCATCTCGGCGCGAGCCTGAACGGCGGCGTCCATGAGATCGGCCGGAATATCGATATCGTAATACTTGGCGCCCAGCGACTCCTCCTCCCAGACGACCGCCTTCATGCGGACGAGGTCGATGAGGCCCTTGAACTCGGCTTCGGCGCCGATCGGCAACTGGATGGGAACCGGCCGGGCGCCGAGGCGCTCCTTGATGTCCTTGATGCACTGCTCGAAAGAGGCACCGGTCTTGTCCATCTTGTTGCAGAACACGATGCGCGGCACGTTGTATTTGTCGCCCTGGCGCCAAACCGTCTCGGTCTGGGGCTCGACGCCCTGGTTCGAGTCGAGAACGCAGACGGCGCCGTCGAGGACACGAAGCGAACGTTCGACTTCGATGGTGAAATCCACATGGCCCGGCGTATCGATGATGTTGAGGCGCTTGCCTTGCCAGTAGGCGGTGGTTGCGGCCGAGGTAATGGTGATGCCGCGCTCTTGTTCCTGCTCCATGAAGTCCATGGTGGCGGCGCCGTCATGCACTTCGCCGATCTTGTGGCTCTTGCCGGTGTAATAGAGGATACGCTCCGTTGTCGTCGTCTTGCCGGCATCGATGTGGGCCATGATGCCGAAGTTGCGATAGTCCTCGATGGCGTGGGCGCGGGCCATAGTTTCTCGTCCTTGTACTTTTTACCAGCGGTAATGGGAGAAGGCACGGTTGGCCTCCGCCATCTTGTGGGTGTCTTCCCGCTTCTTGACGGCCGTGCCGCGATTGTTAGCGGCATCGAGCAGCTCGCCGGACAAACGGTCGACCATGGTATTCTCGTTGCGATCGCGTGCCGCTATGATGATCCAGCGGATGGCCAGCGCCTGGCGGCGCTCCATGCGCACTTCGACCGGCACCTGATAGGTGGCGCCGCCGACCCGGCGGGAGCGCACTTCGATGGCCGGGGCGACATTGTTGAGGGCGTCGTGGAAGACCTGCAGCGGATCCTGCTTGGCTTTGGCCTGTATCTTGTCCATGGCGCCATAGACGATGCCTTCGGCGACCGACTTCTTGCCGTCGTGCATCAGGTTGTTCATGAATTTGGAGACGACCAGATCGCCGAATTTCGGATCCGGGTTGATTTCGCGTTTATCGGCGCGGTGACGACGTGACATGGTTCTTTGCCCTCTCCGCTCTTACTTCGGACGCTTGGCGCCGTATTTCGACCGGCGCTGGCGGCGCTTGACGACGCCTTGAGTGTCGAGAATACCGCGAATGATGTGATAACGGACGCCGGGAAGGTCCTTGACGCGGCCGCCGCGGATCATGACCACCGAGTGTTCCTGCAGATTGTGGCCCTCGCCCGGAATATAGCTCACCACTTCGAAGCCGTTTGTGAGACGCACCTTGGCGACCTTGCGCAGCGCCGAATTCGGCTTTTTCGGCGTGGTGGTATAGACGCGCGTGCAGACGCCGCGCTTTTGCGGGCAAGACTGCATGGCCGGCACCTTGTTGCGATAGGTGGGCGCGGTGCGCGGCTTGCGGATAAGCTGGTTGATCGTCGGCATGTGGCCTGGTCTTTACCTTCGCGAAACCAATCGAACCCTTTTCAACATGAATGAAAGCACTGGCGCGATCCGGGTTCCTGGACCCGCGCAGTGCTCCAAAACCAGAGGACCGCGTGGCCGGCAGGGCCATGAGGTCTTGACCTTGAATGTGTCGTCTTGCTTTCCTGCCAGCGTTTCGGTGCGCGAAGCACCGACTGCCTGCCGCTAGAAAGCGAGCGGGGTTCTACAAGGGGCAGTGCGGGCCGTCAACCCCCGAAATTTGGAAAATTTCATCGTTTTGATGGGGTTTAGCGGCAATTTCGGCAGGCCCGAAAGCCAATTCCCTCAGCCGGGCCTATCGGCAGGTCTGTGGCGCCGGAGAATCGACGCGAAAGCCAGCACCGCGATCAGGAAAAAACTGGATAATGTCGCGATCCAGGCCGGGCGCTCGATGGGCAAGGGCCGGCGAAGGACCGATACGCCCGAGGCGTCGGCGGACAACCCCTTGACCTGAACGAAGCCCGTTGCCGGATCGCAGGATGCCGGCAATTCCCGGCCCTCCGAATAGACATGCAGGAAGGGATAGTAAAACTTGCGCAGGGCCGATGGTGGCGTTGCAAGATTCCTGTAGTCCTTCAGGAGCAGATTGGTCGACACCGTGCCCCTGACGAGTTCGGGCCTGACGATCATGCAGGACGGCAAATACTCGAGGGCATCGGATTTCATTGCCAAATTTTCCCGCTCGACGGCCTCGATGAATTCGGCGCTGTCATCGACGGGAATTAGCCGCATTACCCCCGCCGCACCGGCCGCCAAGCCAGCGACTAGCAAAGTCAGGCGCAATACGGTTCTCGCCACCGGCTGCACCGGCCTGGAGGCAGCGGTCGCCCGCAGATGCCTGAAATACGATGCTATCACCACGCCGCTCACCAGGTCCATCACCGACAGCACGCGCCAGGGAAACTGAACCACGGCGAAGACCCCGGCATGACGCCAGATAAACGCCGAAAACGGGGACACGAGAAACAAGACCGCGACGCCGATGGCGATCCACGGGTGCAGTTCCCGGAAATCGGGTTGTTTCCTAAGCAGATATGTGGTTGCGGCAAGAACCACAGCGGTCAAGGAGAAACACAGCAGCAAGATGTAGTCGAAAGTTTCGGAGAACTTCACGATCAATAACTGCTCCTCCGGACGAAACAACAGCCAAAATTCCGGCTTGATGAACCAGCGCCCCGTCAATGCCGGAATCAGATAGATGCTGGCGGCGCCGATTCCGAGAACTCCGCCCGATACGGCAAAGGCAAGAACCCGAAATGAGCGCAACTGATAGGCGGTCCACAGGCTCAGAAAGGCCATGACCGGCGAAAAAATCAGCATGGACGGCAGATGAGAAAATGCCAGCCCGGCACAACTCAATGCCAGCCCGGCGGCGACATGTAGGCCATTTCTCAGTTTTAGAATGCAAAGGCTGGCAAGCGGCATAAAGATGAAAGCGGCTTGTTCGCCATAGGCGGCACGGCCCCAAATATCGATGACAAAGTGATAGGGCATGACCATGTAGATCACGGCGGTTACCAGGCTGTCTTGAAACCCAGCGAACTGCCGGAACAGCAGGTAGCCGGAAATTCCCGACATTGCCAGCATGAGCGTCGAGCCAATGACGACGGAGAACCCAGCGTCGCCGGTCAAATAGACGATAGGCGCGGTCAAATAGAACGGCAGCGGCCCATAAAAATAGAAAACTGGACTCCCCATGCCGTCGTTCATGCCCGGAAGCCAACGCGGATAGAGTTCGCCGCGGGCCAATTGCTGCGCGAACTCGGCCGCCCAGTTGACATTGAGATAACTGCTTTGGCCTATCATCCGGCCCTGGAACAATGCGATGCTCATGAGAATAAGCGAGGCAAGCAGAACAATCAGAAGAACGGTCAGCCCTCGGGATCGGACAAGCATGGTCTTCCGGTATCTCCTCGGGAGGCATTCCTGATTGCAAGTCGCCGCGACTCGGCGGGTGTTTCAAGCTACAGCACTTCATGATGGTTCCCAACCCGGCCCTCGCCACAATTCGCCGTATTCCCGCCACAGGGCAGCCGCGGATCGCTGTCAGCTTTCCGAATCGCGGCGACAGGGACCATCGGACACTTCAAGCGAGAGGGAGATTCGCACGATGACCATGCCGCATAGAACCTGGTGGCACGAACTGAACACTTGGGAGCCGGAAGTCGCACTGGCCTATTACGGCCGTACCCTGGGCTGGCAATTCGAACCCGCCAGCATGCCCGACGGCGCCGCCTACTGGATCGCGCGCAAGGACGGCAGGGCCGTGGGTGGCATTTTCGAGCTCACCGAGCCCGACTATTCCGGCATTCCATCGCATTGGATGACCTATATGTCGGTCACCGACATCACCCGGGCCGAAAGCGATACGGCAAGAGCCGGCGGCGAGGTAATGCGGCCGGCCATACGGGTGCCGGGCGTCGGCAAGCTGGCGGTGGTTGCCGATTCGACCGGGGCCATGATCGGCTTGATCGAGCCCGACAAGGGCCACGTGCTGGCCGATAAGCTCCATTAACCGGACATCCTCAATACCCAAGGCCCGGTCCCATGGCCCGGGCCTTTTTTGTCGCCTGGTCCTAGCCGCCGGTGCGGCCGGCTCTTAAGCTCGTGAGCCATGCCGCTCGCCACCACCGGGTTTGCCGTCCTGTGCATCTTCCTCGCGGCAATCGTGCGCGGTTATTCCGGATTCGGTTTTTCACTGCTGGCGATCACCGCCCTGTCGCTCGTTTTGCCGCCGGCCGAAATCGTGCCGTCGATCTTCATGCTGGAAGTGGCGGCAAGCCTGCATCTTCTTCCCGGCATCTGGAAAGACGTGCATTGGCGGTCGATCTCGCTGCTTCTCGCCGGCTGTCTGGCGGGGACCCCGTTTGGTGTGTGGCTTTTGGCCCATGTTGCCGCACCGCCGATGTTGCTGGCGCTCGGTATTTTCGTTCTGGTCTCAGCGGCGGTGCTGGCGCGCGGCTTCGCCCTGAAAACCATGCCCGGCCGCGGGGTGTCATTTGCAATTGGCGCCATATCCGGCCTGTTTAACGGCGCCTTCAGCACCGGCGGACCGCCGGTCATTATTTTCTACTTCGCCTCACCCGCCGGAGCCGTCGTCGGGCGCGCCTCGCTGATCGCCTATTTTCTTGGCACCGACATGATTGCCCTGCCACTCCTTGCCCGAGAAGGCCTGATCACCTGGGAGGCGAGCTTTCGTGCATTGATCTTCTTGCCCGCCCTCCTTCTGGGTGTCTGGCTCGGCGCCCGCAGTTTCAAAGGCGCCGACCCCGCCGTGTTCCGCAAATACGTGCTTCTGATTCTCGCCACGCTCGCTGTGCTGACGGCGGCCAAGGGCGTTTACGCGCTGCTGGCATAAAAAACCCGGCGGGTTTGCGCCGCCGGGTTCTTGTTGCAATAGCCGGTTGGCTCGCTATTCCGCCGCCGGTAAGACTTCCGCGGCTCGCGCCTGTTCTTCCAGGATCATCGTGTCGCGCTTCTCCGCCACCTGCTTGAGGCGGGTCAGCATGCCGCCGGTGCCCGCCGGAATAAGGCGGCCGACGATGACGTTCTCCTTGAGGCCTTCGAGCGTGTCGATCTTGCCCTGGATCGCCGCCTCGGTGAGGACGCGGGTGGTTTCCTGGAACGAGGCGGCCGAGATAAATGACCGCGTCTGCAAGCTCGCCTTGGTGATGCCGAGCAGCACCGGCACGCCGGTGGCGGGCTTCAGGCCCTCGGCGAGGAGCTTGGCGTTCTCCTGCTCGAGTTCGAGCTGGTCCACTTGCTCGCCGGGCAGCAGCGTCGATTCGCCGGCATCGGTGATCTCGACCTTCTGAAGCATCTGCCGGACGATGACCTCGATGTGCTTGTCGTTAATATTGACGCCCTGCAACCGGTAGACTTCCTGGATTTCGTTGACGAGGTAGGAGGCAAGCTCCTCGACGCCCTTGATCGCCAGAATGTCGTGCGGTGCCGGATTGCCGTCGAGGATGTATTCGCCCTTCTCGATGAAGTCGCCTTCCTGAACCGGCAAGTGCTTGCCCTTCGGGATCAGATACTCCACCGCTTCCTGGGTTTCGTCCTGCGGCACGATGCGGATACGGCGCTTGTTCTTGTAGTCGCGGCCGAATTCGACGCGGCCGGAGATTTCCGCGATGATCGCGTGATCCTTGGGGCGCCTGGCCTCGAACAGCTCGGCGACGCGCGGCAGGCCGCCGGTGATGTCACGGGTCTTGGCGCTTTCCAGCGGAATGCGGGCGAGAATGTCGCCGGCCTTCACATGGGCGCCGGGATCGACCGAGACCACGGCATCGACCGACAACAGGTAACGTGCTTCGCCGCCGCGGGCCAGCTTGTGGACCTTGCCGTCTTTGTCCTTGATCGCCATGGCGGGCTTGAGCGAGGTGCCGCGCTGGTTGGAGCGCCAGTCGATGATGACGCGGTTGGTAATGCCGGTCGCTTCGTCGGCCACCTCGTTCACCGACACGCCCTCGACCACGTCCTCGAATTCGACGGTGCCGTCGACTTCGGTCATCAGCGGCCTTGTGTAGGGATCCCACTCGGCCATCCTGGTGCCGCGCTTCACCATATCGCCGTCGTCGACATAGAGCCGCGTGCCGTAGCCCACCTTGTGGACGGCGCGCTCGTTGCCCTTTGCGTCTTCCACGACGATGGTGGCATTGCGCCCCATGACCATCAGGCGGCCGGTCGAATCCTTGACCACGTTCCTGTTGCGGATGACGACCTTGCCTTCGTGGTTCGACTCCACGAAGGACTGGTCGAGCACCTGCGCCGTGCCGCCGATGTGGAAGGTGCGCATGGTGAGCTGGGTGCCCGGTTCGCCGATCGACTGGGCGGCGATGACGCCCACCGCTTCGCCCATGTTGACCGGCGTGCCGCGGGCCAGATCGCGGCCGTAGCACTTGCCGCAAACGCCGAATTTGGTCTCGCAGGTCAGGACCGAGCGGATGCGGATTTCGCCGATACCCGCCTTCTCGATCGTCTCGACGTGCGATTCCAGAATCTCCGATCCCGCCGGGACGATGACGGCGCCGGTCAGCGGATCGGTGACGTCGTTCGCCGGCGTGCGGCCCAGCACGCGGCTGCCAAGCGAAGCTATGACCTCGCCGGCATCGATGATCGGCCGCGCCGTGATCGCCGCCTTGGTGCCGCAATCCTCTTCCGAGATGATGGCGTCCTGGGCCACGTCGACAAGACGGCGGGTGAGATAACCCGAGTTCGCCGTCTTCAAGGCCGTATCGGCCAGGCCCTTGCGGGCACCGTGGGTGGAGTTGAAATACTCGAGCACCGACAGGCCTTCCTTGAAGTTCGAGATGATCGGCGTCTCGATGATCTCGCCCGACGGCTTGGCCATGAGGCCGCGCATGCCGGCGAGCTGCTTCATCTGGGCGGGCGAGCCGCGGGCGCCGGAATGGCTCATCATATAGATCGAGTTGATCTGCTTTTCGCGGCCGGTTACCTTGTCGATCTGCACCGCCTGAATGCGGGCCATCATCTCCTCGGCCACCTTGTCGGTGCATTTCGCCCAGGCGTCGACCACTTTGTTGTATTTCTCGCCCTGGGTGATCAGGCCGTCGATGTACTGCTGCTCGTATTCCTTGGCCAGATCGCGGGTCTGGTTGACCAGCTTCACTTTGGTTTCGGGAATGACCATGTCGTCCTTGCCGAAGGAAATGCCGGCCTTATAGGCATTATAGAAGCCCAGCCCCATGATCTTGTCGCAGAAGATGACCGATTCCTTCTGGCCGCAATGGCGGTAGACGCCGTCGATCATCTTGGAGATGTCGCGCTTGGTCATCAGCTTGTTGCACAGGTCGTAGGTAATATTGACCGCCTTCGGCAGCAACTCGCCGATCTTCATGCGGCCAGGCGTCGTCTCGACGATGCGGGTGACATGCCTGCCCTCCGGTCCCATCTCGGTAACCCGGCCCTTGATCTTGGTGTGCAGCGTGATGACGCCGGCGGCCAAGGCATGGTCGATTTCGGCGACGTTACCGAAAGCCTTGCCTTCGCCCGGCTCGCCGTTGCGCATGATCGAAACGTAATAGAGACCGAGCACGATATCCTGCGAGGGCACGATGATCGGCTGGCCGTTGGCGGGATGCAGGACGTTGTTGGTCGACATCATCAACACGCGCGCCTCGAGCTGAGCTTCCAGCGACAAGGGAACGTGGACCGCCATCTGGTCGCCGTCGAAGTCGGCATTGAAGGCGGTGCAGACCAGCGGATGCAATTGAATGGCCTTGCCCTCAATCAGCACGGGCTCGAAGGCCTGGATGCCGAGACGGTGCAAGGTGGGCGCGCGGTTGAGCAGCACCGGATGCTCGCGGATCACCTCGTCGAGGATATCCCAGACTTCCGGCTTCTCCTTTTCCACCAGTTTCTTGGCCTGCTTCACGGTGGAAGACAGGCCCTTGGCCTCGAGCCGCGAATAGATGAAGGGCTTGAACAGTTCGAGCGCCATCTTCTTCGGCAGGCCGCACTGATGTAGCTTCAGTTCGGGGCCGACGACGATGACCGAGCGGCCGGAATAGTCGACACGCTTGCCGAGCAGGTTCTGGCGGAAGCGGCCCTGCTTGCCCTTGAGCATATCGGCCAGGGATTTGAGGGGGCGCTTGTTGGCGCCGGTGATGACCCGGCCGCGGCGGCCGTTGTCGAACAGCGCATCGACGGATTCCTGCAGCATGCGCTTTTCATTGCGCACGATGATGTCGGG
>JANMQL010000158.1:0-6895 GCA_031370475.1 Hyphomicrobiales bacterium
CCAGCAGCAGGCCCCACCACAGATGGGTGGTGAACAGACCGCCCGCGACGGCGACAACTCCGGCGGGATCTCCCACCAGCAGGGGCAACAAAACGCGCAGGATAACCAGAGCCAAGGCGAGCCAGCCGAGTTTGCCGGCAATGGCGAGTATGTTGATCATCCGCAGCGACATGGCTTCATTCCCCAAAGTTAATAGACTGCGGACGTTTTTATCAGTCGGGCCTTACCGAAGCCTTTCGCGGGCCTTGCAAAATTTCAGGAAATTCTATTCAAATGGCGCCGGCGGACCGCGCCAAGCGCCTTGCCGCGCGGGCTAGGAGGACGCGGCGAGCCGGTTGTGCTTCCTGGCCATGTAGGTCTTGGCGGTCTCGACCGCCACGGCGGCGTCGCGGCAATAGGCATCGGCGCCGATCGCCTTGGCGAACTCCTCGTTGAGGGGCGCGCCGCCCACCAGCACGACGTAATCGTCGCGCATGCCTTTTTCCTTGAGGGTGTCGATCACCACTTTCATGTAGGGCATGGTGGTGGTGAGCAGCGCCGACATGCCGATGATGTCCGGCTTGTGCTCCTCGATGGCGCTCAGATATTTCTCGACCGGGTTGTTGATGCCGATGTTGACGACTTCGAAGCCCGCGCCTTCCATCATCATGGCGACGAGGTTCTTGCCGATGTCGTGAATGTCGCCCTTGACCGTGCCGATCACCATCTTGCCCTGGCGCGGCGCGCCGGTGGCGACGAGCAGCGGACGCAGGATGAACATGCCGGCCTTCATCGAATTGGCGGCGAGCAGCACTTCGGGAACGAACAGGATGCCATCGCGGAAATCGATGCCGACGATGCGCATGCCCTCGACCAGGGCCTCGGTCAAAACCTTGTAGGGCGCCCAGCCGCGGCCGAGGAGAATGTGAACCGCCGCCTCGACCTCTTCCTTCAGACCGTCGTAAAGATCGTCGTGGACCTGCTGGACGAGATCCTCGTTGTCGAGGGAATTGAGATCGAGTTCGCCTGCATCGCTCATCTTGGGTCTCCGGCGGGGCCTTTGGTGGCGCTTTATCCATAGCGGCACGACTGCCAAGGGCCACGCCTTGGCGCGACGTTCACATGCCGGAAAGCGACGGTTGAGGCAAGGGCCGGGGACGGCTGGAGCATGTTCCGCCAAAGTGCGTGCACTTTTGCGATAAGAACATGCTCCAAGCATCTAATTTGGCGCGATTTCCTTTCGGCGAAGCGATTCCACTTCGCCGGAAAGCGCGCTATGGGTGAGGCCCATTCACCTCCCGGAGCGGAAATCCCAGCATGGCACAGGCCTTCGACGTGGCGCGAACGCGCGCGCAATTCCCCGCATTGGCGCTTACCGACGAAGGCCGGCCCCGCGTCTATTTCGACAATCCGGCGGGAACCCAGGTGCCGCAACGGGCGATCGACCGGACGGTCGAGGCGCTGGGCAAGAAGAACGCCAATCTTGGCGGTTATTTCACAACCACACTGGCGGCGGGCGAGCTGGTCGACGCGGCACATCAAGCCTGCGCCGATTTTTATGGCGCCGCCTCGCCGGCCGAAATCGTCTTCGGCCAGAACATGACGACGCTGACCTTGCATATGTCGCGCTGCCTGGGGCGGCGGCTCAAGCGCGGCGACGAGATCGTGGTGAGCCGCATGGAGCACGACGCCAATGTGGCGCCGTGGCTGCTGCTGGCGGAAGATTTGGGGCTCACCGTCAAATGGATGGACTTCGATCCGGAGACTTACGAATTTCCCGACGACGCGCTGATGCGGGTTTTGAGCGAGAAAACCCGGATCGTGGCGCTGGGGCTTGCCTCCAACTGCACCGGCACGGTCAATGATGTGAAGCATTTCGCCAGACAGGCCAAGGCCGTGGGGGCGCTCGTCTATGTCGATGCGGTACAGTTCGCGCCGCATTACGGCATCGATGTTCAGGCACTCGGCGCCGATTTCGTGGTGTCGTCGGCCTACAAGTGGTTCGGGCCGCATCAGGGCATTTTGTGGGGGCGCGAGGCGCGGCTGAAGGAGACCTTCGGCTACAAGGTGCGGCCGGCGAGCGAAGACTTGCCGCATAAATTCGAAACCGGCACACTCTCCCACGAAGGCATGGCGGGATGTCTGGGGGCGATTGAATATCTCGAACAGTTCGGCGAGGGGGCGAGCCGCAAGGCGCGCATCGCCAGCGCCTGGGAAAGGATCGCGGCCTATGAGCAGAAGCTGACGCTGAAACTGATCGAGGGCTTGAACAGCTTCAAGGGCCTCAAGATCCGCGGCATCACCTCGGCCAATGCCATGCACCGGCGGGTGCCGACCGTTTCATTCACGCTGGAAGGTCATCACCCGGAGGCACTCGCCAAGAGCTTGGCGCGCGACAATGTCTTCGTCTGGTCGGGGCATAATTATGCCATCGAGCCGGTGGCGCGCATGGGGCTGATGGACAAGGGCGGCGTGTTGCGGGTGGGGCTTGCGCACTACAATACGGAAGCCGAGATCGGCCGGCTACTCGATTCGCTCACCCGCATCACGCGATCGTAAGTTTCCTCGGGGGTGCCGCCGGCATCGACGCGGGTCCAGTCGAGGCGGCCGGGATCGTAGCGCAGCTGGCGCTCGACCACGTCGACGGTGGCATCGGAGGCATCGCCACGGCGGGCGGCGATGCGGGATTTGAGAGTTTCGGCTTGAGCTTCGAGCCAAATTCCGCGGAAGGCGATACCGCGCCGCCTGGCCAAGGATTGGGCCGCCTGGCGCTCGCTCTCGCTTGCAAAGACGGCATCGAGCACCACCGCCTGGCCGGCGGTAAGCGCCGCCTCGGCGCGGGCCAGCATGGCGCCGTAGACCTTGACCGAAGCGGCGGGCGTATAGTGCTCGGCACCGAGACGGACGGTTTCGGGAACCCGTGCCAGAACCTTGCGCTCGATGTCGCTGCGGATGTGGAGAGCGCCGGGGGCGGCACCCAGTTCCGGCGCAAGCATGGCTCCAAGCACCGATTTGCCGGTACCCGACAGGCCACCAATGCAGACGAGTTCCGGCCGGGCCGGCTTGAGGAAGGCGAGGCTGGCGCGGAAATAGTCGAGCGCCTCGCCACGCGGCTTGAGCGAAGCGGCGGGAACCAGCTCATGCACCAGATCGGCCACGACCAGCGCCCTGACCCCGGCCCTGGTCGCCAGGAACAGCGGCAGGGCGGCCAGGCCCGACAGGTCCTCGACGTCGCGGCGCAGATGGAGGTAGCGGTTGAGCACGATATTGGCGGCGAACCCGCGGCCGTGGCGCAGCAGGTCCATGATCAGGAAGGCGAGATCGTAGAGGACATCGACGGTGGCGATCCGCTCGCTGAATTCGATGGCGTCGAAGAGGGTGGGCCGGCCCTGGAGCAGCACGATATTGCCGCAATGCATGTCGCCGTGGCAGCGGCGCACCAGGCCCTTCTCGGCCCGCCGGTTGAGGAGCGGCTTGAGGCGGGTGAGCGCCTCCTCGAAGAGGGCGTGGAATTCGAGGGTCTCGGCGCGGTTGAATATGTCGGGCGATGCGGTGAAGGCGCGCGACAGTTGCAGGCCGAGGCCGGCCATGATGGGAGCGCCCGCAGCATCAGCCATGGGGGCGATGGCGTGGGCCTGCGCGGCGGTTGCGGCGAGATTTGCGGCAAGGGCGGCATCGATGCCGTGGCGGTCGACATAATCCGCGAGTACATCGCGCTGGTCGAAGCGGTTCATGGCTAGAACGGGCTCGCCCGCGACCTCGATCACCTCGCGATAGATCGAGGGCGCCCAGGCGCGGTTGATCGCGAACTCGCGGGCCAGCACGGCGCGGCGCCGCTCGAGGGTGGAGAAATCGAGATAGGGCAGCTTGACCGGCTTCTTCACCTTGAAGGCCCTATCCGCCACCAGGAAGACATGGGCGGCATGGGTTTCGATATGCTCGACGGCGGCGCCGGGAAAGCCCCAGGTTTCGCCCTTGAGGAAAAGCGGATTCATGGCGCGCAGCATGGCGCTGGACGGAAATTCCGGCCTTGATTAGCGTCAATTATCCGCGGCGGCGTTCGCGCCTTGCCGCGCCATCAGCAGCGGTGTCGATGCCCTTGGCGAGGGGCGATACGGGGCCGAGGCGCTTCTCGATCAATTCTACGGTCGGGCGCTCGCCCTTCCTGTAGGACTCGAGCGATTTGCGCATGGCGGCGAGGTGCTCGGGGCTGGTGCCGCAGCAGCCGCCGATGATTTTAGCGCCGGCATCCAGCGCGATGCGGGCGTAATCGGCCATCAGCTCGGGCGTGCCGGTATAGTGGATGTGGCCTTCGACATATTGCGGGATGCCGCAATTGCCCTTGGCGACGATCGCCGCATCGGGCCTGGCGGCGGCGATGCCGAGCACGGTGGCGATGAGTTCGGACGCCCCTACTCCGCAATTGGCGCCGATGGCGACGGGCTGGGTTGGGAGCGCGGCAGTGAGGGCGCCGAAGGCCTAGGGCGTCATTCCCAACATGGTTCGGCCGTTGGTGTCGAAGCTCATGGTGGTGACGATGGGAAGGCCCGCCTTGGACGCACCCTCGACGGCGGCGCGCAGTTCTTCCTCGGAGGACATGGTCTCGATCCACAACACATCGACGCCGCCCTCTTTCAAGGCCATGGCTTGTTCGGCGAAGGCTTCGACGCCCTCCTCGTGGGACATGGTGCCGACGGGCTGGAAGATTTCGCCGGTGGGGCCCATGGAGCCGCCGACATAGATGGGACGGGCAGTCGCGGCATCGGTCTCGGCGCGGGCGTTCCTGGCGGCGGCGATGTTGATCTCGCGCACCCGACCTTGGGCATTGTGCAGCTTGAGACGGTGGCGGTTGCCGCCGAAAGAGTTGGTGAGGACGATGTCGGCGCCGGCCTCGATGAAGCGGCGGTGGAGGGAGCGGACCCGCTCTGGGTGCTCGAAATTCCACATTTCCGGGGCATCGCCCGATTCCAGGCCCATCTGGAAATAATTGGTACCGGTGGCGCCGTCGGCCAGGAGCCAGGGCCGGGAATTCAGAGCTTCGGTGAAGGACGGGCGCGCCATCGGGACCTCGAAAAAGAATATAAAGAAGTCTTTATATGATTTCCGAGGGGAATGCAAAGGCGGAATTCAGGCGGTCTTAGCCCCATAGAACAACGAAACCACATGCTGGGCCTCGGCGAAGAACAGCCAGCGCTCGACAGCTGCCGCGGCGAGGGCCGTGAGGGCGGCGAAGATGGCAAAAACCGGAAGGGCCACGGCGGCCAGCATGGTGAGGCTGGCAAGGCCGAGCAGGATGAAAACCACATTGCGCAGTTTCTCGGCATGCTTGCGGGCCACCGCGTAGCCCATTTCCTTCATGATGAAATTTTCCGCCGTGTGCGGAACTTCCCATTGGCTGACGCTGCCGATGGTCCCCAGGCCGGTGGCGGCCTCGATGGTGTGAGTACGGGCGGAGGTGTCGATGGCGCGCCAGTAGAGGAATTTGAGCAGGGCCACGAGGGCGAGCGCGGCCATGGCAAGGATCGCCTGGAAGGGCTGGAAACGGGCGAAGAGTGCCGCAATGGCTGCAAGCAGCGTGGCGCCGGTGGCGAGCGCGAAGGCGAGATAGACGGGAACCGTGTGCGGCTGCGACCAGGCGCGGATGGTCTTGAGGGTCGAATATATTTTCGCCGTGCAGAAGACGGTCAAGGCGCACATCGCCGCGGTGGCGAGGCCGAGCGGGCCGATGAGCCGTGGCGCATCGACGAGGCCCGACCAGACGGTGGCGAAGGCCAGTGCTACCGGATAGGTGAGGAGTGCCGCGATGCCTTCGCGCGACAGCCAGGACGAGCGCCATTGCGAGAAGGCCCGCCAGGCGCGCTCGGGGCGGCCCAAATGGAAGGTCGATGACAGGAGACCGACAGTGATCAGCGCGAGCGAAATGACGATTGCCGTCAAGGCGAAGGCTGGACTTGAGGCGCGGCCATGCTGGAGGCCGACGAGACCGAGCAAGGCGAGGAGCCCGTAGCCCGCGCCCGAGGCGGTGGTGAAGAGGATGACCGAATAGGCGGGATGCATGGATCAGCCTTCGAGGCGGCCGGAATAATCGGTGTCGTCGGGCTTCGGCCCGCCGCCGCTCTTGCCGCCGCTCAGAAGCTTATCGGCCCATTCGAAGAGCCGGTCGAAGGCCGAGCCGTCGCCCTTGGGGAGAGCGGCGGGCGCCGTTGTCGTGGCATCGCGCCTGGCACGGGGCGGCAGGTATTTGTTGACCGGCTTATAGCCCATCTCGGGGAGAAGATCGTAGCCGCCGCGCTCGGCGACGAGCTGCGAGACTGCCGATTGCGGATCGCCGAGATCGCCGAAATGACGGGCGCCCGTCGGGCAGGCCTTGACGCAGGCCGGCATGCGGTCCTCGGGCTCGAGATGTTCATTGTAGATGCGGTCAATGCACAGGGTGCATTTCTTCATCACCCCGTGGCTGTAATCGTATTCGCGGGCGCCATAGGGGCAGGCCCAGGAACAGAGCTTGCAGCCGATGCAGGTTTCGGGATCGACCAGCACGATGCCGTCCTCGGCCCGCTTGTAGGAGGCACCCGTCGGGCAAGCGGTGACGCAGGCCGGTTCCTCACAATGCAAACACGAGCGCGGGAAATGCACGATGCGCGATTGTTCCTGGCCCTCTTCCTTCACTTCATAGCCGTGGACACGGTTGAGCCAGACGCCGGAGGGATCGGCGCCATAGGGGTTTTCATCGGTCAAAGGCGCGGAATAGCCTTGCGTGTTCCATTCCTTGCAGGAAGTGGCGCAGGCCTGGCAGCCGACACAGGTATCGAGATCGATGACCAGGCCGAGCTTCTTGGCGGAGGGCGGCGGGAGGGAGGTCATGGCGCCCTCCGCAACCTTTTCAATCCGGGAAACTGCGGCGCGGATTCGGCGC
>JANMQL010000164.1:0-5047 GCA_031370475.1 Hyphomicrobiales bacterium
AACATACTTGAATCCAATTGCGGCGAATGCCGGAATGACGCGCAGTGAAGCAGATATAACTCAGGCGCAAAAGTCTCTGGTGTGAAAACCTACTCCGCCGCCGCCGCGAAACGGGCATCCTGCTGATCGAGGCGCTGGCGGATTTGCGTGACGATGAGTGAAGCGTCGGGGGCGCAATTGTCGTAAGTCAGCATGCCGCCCTTGCCGACCGGTTTGCGGAGACGCGCGCCTTCGGCGAGACCCAGCGGCAGGGCATTGGCCTGGCGTGAATCCGCCGCTGTCACGGCAAAGGCGCGGTATTGTGTCTCGCCGATCTTGCCCAAGATTTCGCCAGCCGCTAGATCGCGCTTGGCAATGGTGACGGCTTCGGCGACCGGCCGGTCGAGCGGCGCCATGTCGGCGCGGCCATCGAGCACGGCGCGCGCCGCCGACAGCGGCACTTCCAGGCTGGTGAGGTGATAGGGCCGGAACAAGGTGAAGAACGGCCCCTTGCCCACCCTGAGATCGATGAATCGCTCGAGCAGGCGCGGATGCTCCGTCTCGACGATGCAGAAAACGCCCGGCGCCACGCCCTTGCCGACCGAATAATCGACGCAGCCCCGCTTCGACAAGACGCCACCATGGGATTTCGGCACCAGCACCGAGGCAAGCTCGTCGCGCGCCGCGGCGGGGCCGTGCATGCCGGGTATGTCGGGAACCAGCCCCGTGCAATTGGCGATCGCCACCATCTCGATCATGGTCTTGGAGCCGTCGACGAATTCGACCAGCATGCGGGCATTCATGTTGCGGGTCCGCGCTTCCGCCTCGTAATCGGCGGGCACGGCCTCGAAATTCAATGGATTGTTCTTGCCCTTACCGGCGCACACGATGCTGAGGCCGAGCGACTGGGCAAAGCCGATGAGCTCGAGGGCTGCCGCCGGCTCATCGCCCGCAGCACCCGTGTAGACGACGCCGGCGCCGGCCGCCTCGCGCTTCAAATGGCGGCCGATGGTGATGTCGGCTTCGACATTGAGCATCACCACATGCTTGCCGTTCTTGATGGCATCGAGCGCCAAGACGGTGCCGGCATTGGGATTGCCGGTGGCGTCGATCACCACATCGATGCGGCCCGCCGCGGCGAGCGCCGCAAGATCCGGGGTGACGGCGATCCTGCCCCGCTCGATCGCCGCATCGATCGCCTGGGCATTGGCGGCCTCGACGATATTGCCGCGGGCGTGACCGGCCAGCAGGGCCGCGTCGATGGCCGCCGGCACATCGATTTCGGCAATGGCGCCGAGCCTGAGGCCCGGCATCAGGGCGAGCTGCACCACGATGTCGGTGCCCATCTGCCCGGCTCCGGCCAGCCCGATGGTGACCGGGCCCTTGGCCTCGGCACGGGCCTTGAGGCGCGCTGCCAGTGTCGAAATGTTTTCGATCATGACTTGCGCTTCTTCTTTTTCTTTTCGGCCTCCGGCGCATCGCGGCGGATGGGCCCGGTGACGGCGGGCGCCTCGCCCTTGCCGAGTTCGGCACTCTGCTTGCCATAGCTCTTGAAGCGGGCCAGCACGGTTTTCATCTGGCCGTCGTCGAGGATGACGGGCTTGCCGGCGAGCGAGGCCGCCCAATACTGTTTGCACAGGGTTTCGATCTCGCCGGCCAGCCACAGGGCCCGGTCGAGATTGGGACCGAAGGCGATCTGGCCGTGATTGGCGAGAAGGCAGGCGCAGCGGCCTTCGAGCGCCTTGAGCATCGTGTCGGACAGCGCCTGGGTGCCGAACTCGGCATAGCCGGAAACCCGCAAGCTCGCCCCGCCGGTGACGCCGATCATGTAGTGGAAGGCGGGAATATCGCGGCGCAGGCAGGCGAGAGCCGTGGCATGGATCGAATGGGTGTGGACGATCGCAGAGGCCTCGGGCCTCGCCTTGAAAATATCGAGATGCATGCGCCATTCGCTCGACGGCAGATAAGGCCCGCGATAGCCGCCGTCGAGGTCCATCTCGACGACATGCTCGGGCTTCATCCGGGTGTATGGGACGCCCGAGGCGGTGATCAGGAAGCCTTTATCGGTCCGTACACTGACATTTCCCGACGTGCCCTGGTTGATGCCTTGGGCGTTCATCGCCAGGCAGGTCTCGATCACCTTGTGCCGCAAGTCCTTGAATTTCAGCTTCGCCATGTCCGGTCCTTATGAGGCCGGGAACCTAGCCAAACCGCGGACGCGCGTCCATGGCATTGACGGCCGCAGCCGGCGCGGCGATGCTTCGGCAGGGAAGGGGATTTGCGCATGACCGGGAACAGCCCGCGCGGCATTGCCGTGGTCGATGCCGGCTCGACCAATACCAAAATCGTGCTGTTCGATAGTACTGGCACAGCGGTTGCCGAGCGCAAGATCGCCAGCCGCCATGTCGAAGGCCCGCCCTACCGGTACATCGACCCCGAGCCTGCAATAGCCTTCGCCCGCCACGCCCTGCCGGAGCTCGACCGCATCCTGCCCATCGATGCCGTGGTGCCCTGCGCCCATGGGGCGGCGCGCCGGTGAGTGCGGCGGAATGGGCCGCCCTCGCCTCGCTCTATTGCGCGCTGATGGTGTCGGAACAGCTCGATGCCGTGGGCTCGCGCCACGACATCATCGTCGACGGGCCCTTCGCCAAGAATGCCGTGTTCCTCGGCCTGCTGGCGGCATTGCGGAGCGGGCAAACCGTCATGGCCTCCGACCTGCGCGACGGCACCACGGCGGGCGCCGCTTGCCTGGCCCTGATGCCTCATGGGAAGCCTCCGCATATGAAGCTCAAATTGCTGCCGGTCCAGGCCGCGGCGATCGGCGGCTTGGCAGCCTATCGCAGCGCCTGGCGGAGCCGGGCCCGAGTAACAGGTTAACGACCTGGTAACACCCGGGGCGCAAGCTGGCCTTCCAAAGCCCCGTGAGGTGCGTCATGCGTTGCGAATCCGCAATCGAATCCCTGACCGCCGATTTCACCCTGAGCTGCGCCGGCTACCGGAAACCGACGGCGGCGGGCGCCGAAAGCCGTGCCGGCGGCAATCTGCCCTTGATGATCGGCAACAATGTTCTCGCCGAAATCGCCCATGAGGACCTGCTGGAAAGCTGGGAGGCGGCGGTATCGCTCTCGGCCTGCGAACTCATCACCATGACCGAGGTGGCCGGCCGCCGGCTGGCCCAGATCATGGTGGAGGGCATCGACAGCGACCGTCTCAACGAAGCGGTGACCGATGCCGCGGTGCTGTTTCTGCTGGCCATGCGCCGGCATGGCATTTCCGACCCCAAGCGGATTCCCGCCTGCACGGTAATGTGGCATGGACAGGAAGGCCGGCAGAGCGTTTTACTGGGGGCATGAAGAAGCGCGCTCCCGACCGATCGCCCCCCGTATCCGCCGCCGACTATGGCCGCTCGCTGCGCGGCCTCGGTTTCAATCTTCTGGTCAAGGATGTGCCCCGCGCGGTGAAATTCGCCGTCGAGGTTCTGGGTGCGACGTCCTTTTATGACGACGCGGATTTCGCCGCCATGAAACTCGTGGGCTCCGACTTCATGTTCCATGCCGATCACACCTACAAGGACAACCCCCTGGCAGGCGTCGTCTCCGGCATCGAGGGGCGCGGCGCCGGCGTCGAGTTGCGCGTCTATGGCTGCGATCCCGATGTGGCCGAACGCGCCGCGCGGACCGGCGGCTGGACCGTGCTGGCCGGCAGTCTGGATAAGCCCCATGGCCTGCGCGAATGCGTCATCGTCGATGACGAAGGTTATGTCTGGGTGCCGGGCGTCGCGCTCAAGCCATAAAACACGGTTCCTTTCCCTTGCGGGCGCCGCCCCGGTTGATTAGGTTGCCTGCCAATTCATCGCAAAAACAGGGAGCGCGGCCCCGCGGGGGCGCGAAGCGGACATGGTCAAGGACATCGGGCATTTCATCGGCGGCAAGCATGTCAAGGGCACCTCCGGGCGCACGGCCGACGTCTTCAATCCCAATACCGGCGAGGTCTCCGCCAAGGTTGCCCTGGCGAGCCAGGCGGAACTGCGCGCCGCGGTCGAGAACGCCAAGGCGGCGCAAATCGGCTGGGCGGCGAAAAACCCGCAATTCCGGGCGCGGGTGATGATGCGCTTCCTCGATCTCGCGGCCAAGCACAAGGAAGAACTCGCCACGCTCATCTCGATGGAACATGGCAAGACCATCCCCGATGCGCTCGGCGATTTGCAGCGCGGCGTCGAGGTGGCGGAATTCGCCACCGGCATTCCGCATCTGCTCAAGGGCGAATATACCGACGGCGCCGGCCCCGGCATCGACATGTATTCGATGCGCCAGCCCTTGGGCGTCGTTGCCGGCATCACGCCGTTCAATTTTCCGGCGATGATTCCCTTGTGGAAATGCGCCCCCGCCATCGCCTGCGGCAATGCCTTCATCATGAAGCCCTCGGAGCGCGATCCCTCCTGCCCGATGCGGCTGGCCGAACTCTTCCTCGAGGCCGGCCTGCCGCCCGGCATTCTCAATGTGGTGAACGGCGACAAGGAAGCCGTCGACGCCATCCTCGACGACCCCGATATCAAGGCGGTAGGCTTTGTCGGCTCGACGCCGATCGCGCATTATGTCTATTCGCGCGCCGCCGCGGCGGGCAAGCGCGCGCAATGTTTTGGCGGCGCCAAGAACCACATGATCATCATGCCCGATGCCGACATGAACCAGGCGGTCGATGCGCTGATAGGCGCCGGTTACGGCTCGGCCGGCGAGCGCTGCATGGCGATCTCGGTGGCGGTGCCGGTGGGCGAGGCCACCGCCAACGCACTGATGGAAAAGCTCGTGCCGCGCGTCGAGAAGCTCAAGGTCGGCCTCTCCACCGACCGCGAGGCCGATTACGGCCCGCTGGTCACCGCCCATGCGCTCGACCGGGTCAAGGACTATATCGATATCGGCGTCAAGGAAGGTGCCACCCTCGCAGTCGATGGCCGCGGCTTCAAGATGCAGGGCTATGAGAAGGGCTATTTCCTCGGCGGCTCCCTGTTCGATCATGTCACCAAGGACATGCGCATCTACAAGGAGGAGATTTTCGGACCCGTGCTCAC
>JANMQL010000213.1:0-7938 GCA_031370475.1 Hyphomicrobiales bacterium
CGAAAGCGGTCATTCCCGTGCATTTTTCCGGGCAGTCCGCCGACATGAAGGCAATCGCCGGGCTTGGTGCCAAGTATGGCTTCCGCATCGTCGAGGACGCCTCGCACGCCATCGGCGGAAAATATCTGGAAGAACCGGTGGGGCGTTGCACCTACAGCGACATTACCGTGTTCAGCCTGCATCCGGTGAAAATTATCACATCGGGCGAGGGCGGGCTGGCGCTTACCAACGATCGGCGTCTGGCCGACCGCATGGCGCGGCTGAGAACCCATGGCATCACCCGCGATAGGGCGCAAATGTCGGCCGCTCCCGAGGGGTCGTGGTATTATGAAATGATCGAACTCGGCTACAATTACCGCCTGACAGACATGCAAGCGGCATTGGGGCTCAGCCAGATGGACCGGCTCGACCGCTACATCACCGCGCGGCATGAACTAGCACACCGTTATGACGAGATGCTGCGCGATCTTGCCGTGATTACACCGAAGCGCGGCGGCCATAGCCATTCGGCCCTGCACCTTTATGTGATTCAGGTGGACGGAACCCGTACCAACCGTTCGCGGCGCGAGGTCTTCGAGGCACTGCGGGCTTCCGGCATCGGCGTCAATGTGCATTACATTCCGGTGCATCTGCAGCCGGTCTATCGGGCCCGCGGATTCAAGCCGGGTGATTTTCCGGCTTGCGAAGAATACTATTCCAGGGCCATCACCATTCCACTTTATGCTACTCTGAGCCGGCAGCAGCAGGGCCGGGTGGTGGAGGCGTTGAGAAGCGCGCTCACATGAAAATTGCCATCATACCGGCGCGCGGCGGATCGAAACGAATTCCGCTGAAGAACATAAAGGATTTTTTGGGAAAGCCGGTCATCGCCTACTCGATCGAGGCCGCCACGAAGTCCGGGCTCTTCGACAGGATCGTGGTTTCGACAGACGACAGCGAAATCGCGGCCGTGGCGCGGCAATGGGGTGCCGAGACGCCATTTCTCCGGCCCGCCGATATTTCCGACGATCACACCGGTACGGCCGCCGTGGTCAAACATGCCTTGCAGTGGCAGCGCGACAACGCAATTTCGGCGCAAATTGTATGCTGCCTTTATGCTACGGCCCCGTTCGTGACCGCCGGCGACTTGATGAGTGGATACGAGATACTCAAATCCTCAGGCAAGAGCTATGCCTTCAGCGTGACGAGCTTTGCCTTCCCGATCCAGCGGGCGCTGCACATTCGCAGCGGTACGGTCGAGCCGGTGTTTCCGGAGAATCGGAACCTCAGGTCGCAGGACCTCGAAGAAACCTACCATGACGCAGGTCAATTCTACTGGGGCACGGCGGCAGCCTTCCTCGAGGAAGTGCCGATATTCTCGCGCCACGCGATGGCGGTCATACTCCCGCGTTACCGGGTTCAAGACATCGACACGCCGGAAGACTGGCGGCGGGCGGAACTGATGTACCAGGCGCTTATGGCGCCAGTGGCAAAGGCATGAATGTCCTGTTCCGCGCCGACGCCTCGGCGGCGATTGGCACCGGCCATGTCGCGCGCTGCCTGACGCTGGCCGATGAATTGCGGAGCGGCGGGGTCAATTGCCATTTTGCATGCCGGGAAATTTTGCCGCTGCTTGCAGCGCGCGTCGCCGGCGCGGGTCATAGCGTGGATATCTTGCCGGCGCGGACTAGCATCGCCGGCGCATCGGGCGATGCGGTGGCACATGCGGCATGGCTCAAAGCTTCTTGGCGGAACGATGCGGACGACACGGTAAAGATCGTGAAAGAGCGGAATATTGATTGGGCGGTCGCCGATCATTATGCCCTGGATCGCCAGTGGGAGGAGGCGATTGCAGCGCACGGCGTCCGCATCGCGGCAATTGACGATCTCGCCGACCGGCGGCACACATGCGAAATTCTCGTCGATCAAAATCTTCACGACGATTTGCAGAATCGCTACCGCGATCTCGTCCCCAGTGGCTGTCACCTGCTGGTGGGGCCGAGATATGCGCTGTTGCGGCCGGAGTTCCGCCGGGCGCGCGATGCAGGCCGCCGATTCGGTGGCGCGGCCAAGCGGTTCCTTGTGGCATTCGGCGGCATCGATGCCGCCAACCTTACCATGCTGGCGCTCGACGCGGTGAAACGAGTTGTCCCGCCTGGCGGCCATGTCGATGTTGTCATCGGCAGCAGCCATGCCGGGCGCCGGGAACTTGAGGAGCACTGCCGCGACCGCGGATGGAAGCTTTACGTTCAAACCGACAGAATGGCTGAACTGATGGCGGCGGCCGATGTCGCCGTCGGCGCTGGAGGCGGCATGCTGTGGGAGCGGGCCGCGACAGGTCTTCCTGCGATCGCAATTCCGGTGGCGGAAAATCAGCGACAGCAAGTCGCCGCAGCCGCCCGGCACGGCCTGTTGCGTGCGGTCGAACTCGCGGGCATCGGTAGTCTTGAACTCAGCCGACTCGTCGCCGAGCTGGCGGAAGATAGTACCGGTCGTGAGCGCATGTCCGTGGCCTGCCTGGCGGCGGTCGACGGATTCGGCGTCCGCCGGGTGGCGAGCCGGATCAACCCGCCGGCCATCGCACTTAGGCTTGCCGGGGCGAGCGACGGCGCCGATATGTATGGTTGGCGCAATGACGAGGCGATCCGCCGGCAGGCGCGCAATCCCAAGCTGATCGCTTGGCAGGAACACGAGCGCTGGTTCACCGCGACGCTTGCGGATCCGTCGCGCCGGTTGCTCGTTGCGCAGGATGCCGGCGGGCCGCTTGGTGTCGTCAGGTTTGACAAGTCCCGCAATCGGGCGGAAATCTCAATCTATCTGGTGCCGGCGCGCCTTGGTGAGGGATTGGGATCAGCTTTGCTTGCCGCCGCCGAGACGTGGTTGGCCGGCGACAGCCCGGAGGTGGATTTGTTCCGCGCCGAGGTTCTCTCGGGCAACAGCGCCTCAGAATACTTGTTTGCCTCCAGCGGTTATTCGCGAAGGGATCAGTACTACGAGAAACGAATCGAAATTCGCCGATGATACATGACGTTTCCCGCAGTTCGGCGGGCAAGGAGATAGAATGCGGATTTCCGTGAGAAAAATGTTGGCATGGAGCCCATGGCTGACCGACCAGCATAACTATGTCAAACTGCTGTTCGAAATTCTCCGCGTATTCAACCGGTCTGAAAATCCTTGGAAGACACCTGTCACCTCGCGCGATTATTACGATGTCTATGGCAACAAGGAACAGCGAATGTTCCTCGAAGGCGGCTTGATGTTGTGTCGCGACGGCCGGCGCAACAAATGGCTCACCTATGCCGAGGCAAACAGCCGGTATCTGGCGCCCATTGCTGCAGAAATCGAAGACTTGTTGCGCAGCCGAAAGACCGTGTCGGTCCTGGAGGTTGGCTGTGGCAACTGCATAAACCTGGTGCAATTGCGCAAGCGTTTCGGCTCGCGCCTGAAATTGTACGGCATCGACATTTCATCGGCGCGGCTTTCCGTGGCCCGGGAATATTTCGGCAAGCAGTTAAAGGATGTGCCGGTCTGGGTGGAGTCAATCACCGATGTCACACCCAAGGGCGAATTGGCGAAATACGACCTGGTCTACAGCATGCACTGCCTCGAACAGATCCCCGCCGCGGTGGTTCAGGCACTTGAAGGCCTTTGGAAACGGGCGCGTTCGCGAGTCGTCATGATTGAGCCGGTGTGGGAATTCGCCAGGCCGGTGCAAAAACTAAAATTGGTTCGCAGCGACTACATGCGCACACTCCTGCCGACGATTAAATATTTGGGCTACAACATAACCCGCGCCGAGCCGCTCGGCTTCGAATCGTCGCAGATCAACCAATCTTCGGTGATTATTCTGGGAAAGTAGCTAGCCGCGCATCGCGCCGGCAACAAGGACCCCCACATGAACACGACCATCGATATCGGCGGCAAGAAGATTGGGCTCGATCACCGGCCGTTCATCATCGCCGAAATGTCCGGTAACCACAACCAATCGCTCGACCGGGCGTTGGCGATCGTCGATGCCGCCGCCGCAGCGGGCGCCCACGGCTTGAAGCTGCAAACCTACACGGCGGAGACGATGACGCTGAACCTGGCGGAGCGCGAGTTCGTTATCAACGACGCCAAGAGCCTGTGGAACGGGCGGAGTCTCTATGACTTATACGAGGAAGCGCACACGCCCTGGGACTGGCACAAGCCGATCTTCGCGCGGGCCCGGTCGCTCGGCATGGTGCCGTTCAGCACGCCGTTCGACGAGACGGCCATCGACTTTCTCGAAGGATTGGAGGCGGCCTGCTACAAGATCGCCTCGTTCGAAAACACCGACCTGCCGCTGATCAGAAGGGTGGCGAAGACCGGCAAGCCGATGATCGTTTCAACCGGCATGGCGTCGCTCGCGGAACTCGATGAAACGGTGGGCGCCGCCCACGCCGCCGGCTGCCGCGACATCATCCTGCTCAAATGCACCAGCACCTATCCGGCGACGCCGGAAAACACCAACATCAGAACGATCCCGAATTTGCGCGAAACCTTCGGCTGCGAAGCCGGATTGTCCGATCACACGATGGGCACGGGCGTGGCGGTGGCAAGCGTGGCGCTGGGCGCGACCGTCATTGAAAAGCACTTCACCCTGCGCCGCGCCGACGGCGGCGTCGATTCAACATTCTCGCTCGAACCGGAGGAAATGAAGGCGCTGGTGGCGGAAACCGAACGGGCGTGGCTGGCGCTTGGCAGGGTTCAATACGGAACTGCGTCAGTGCAGGAGGCGAAGTCGCTGGCCTTTCGGCGCTCGCTCTATGTGGTCAAGGACATCAAGGCGGGAGACAGGCTCACGACCGACAATGTGCGCGCCATCCGGCCGGGTTTCGGCCTGGCGCCGAAGTGGCTGGAGACCGTGCTGGGCCGGCAGGTTGTGCGCGATACGCCGCGCGGCACGGCGGTGAGCTGGGAGATATTGGGCTCAGGGATGGGCGATGTAGTGCCGCACAAAAGCTTCGAAACGCGCTGATGCACTGACGTTCCTATCGACCCAAACGAATTTCCGGAATCGCGCCAGCCGCTGGTCCTGACTCCCGAGCGGCGGTAGCTCGCCTCGTGCCGCCCGCGACAGAAACGCCAGCAATTCCTCAGGGGATGTGGGAAAATACGCGGTCTGCCGATCATCTTCATCGAGGGCGGAGATCAGGCACTCCGAACCAGGACGGATCGCGTCTCCCCACCAAGGAACAATGACGGTGGCAGTCGTGAGATATGCCTCGAGTACTCCCGTGGTGTTATACCCGATTACCGCCGCTGCCCGTCTCAGCAAATCGTCAAGCGGGCCACTTGTTACAATTTTTACGCCCGAGAAGACGAGACCGGGACAAGACAAGAGAAGATCCTTGAGATGCGCCAATTTCTTCAACTTGATGACAAATCGCTCCGGTGTGCCCGATAACTTCGCGGCCTTCACAAAAGCATCGAGGGCGCTGGTAAAGTTTCGCGGGGCCAGGTATCCATCCTGCTGGTAGGTAATGAGGACGATAAGCCCTGCATCCATCGGGGAGGCTGCTTCGCTATCGAGCCATGTGTCAAACCTCGGCCAGCCGACCGTCCAAACCGAATCCGGTTCATAGGCTCCAGAAGCCATCATCGTATTACGAGTGACGTCCGAGGCTACGGCCACGCCGGTACCGCGAAAGCAAAATTTCGAATCTCTTATCCGGGTTTTTAGCAGCTCCTGGGAATGTCCAACCGCATAATTTTCGCGGCACAGGACGAGAAAGGGCAGCGACAGCTCCCGGCAGACGTCCTTCAGCACCTCGTCCTGCCAATAGTCGGTATTGGCCACGGCGACCGCATGGATCGGATGGCGCACCAGGGCGGTTTCAAGGAAGCGCCGGACGATATCGAGCAATTTCCGTTTGGTGCCGTCTCCGGCGGCGGCGAACGCGGCGCCGAAATAGGTCTGCACCTGTTCGGACTTGGGAACATGAGGTGCCAGCAGCGACTCAAAAACGGCTGCGCTGACTGTCGCATAGTTGAGATTGGTTCGGCTTCGCAGCGCGGTAATATCGGAATTGAACACAGCCCTGCTCATACACAGAAGCGTAGGGTGGCCGTCCCGGCATGCGGAGAAGTCGATTTGCTCCGCCAGCGCTTCCGCAGTCATGCGACGCCCGCCCAATATCCTCTTGGATGCCCGCAGAATTGCCGCAAGCGCGGAACCGAACGAATCGAAGGCAACTTTCATGATGCTCAGGATGGCCCAGAAATATTTTGCAATAACGGCAGGCTTTTACAACAAAACGCAGTCATACCAAACACTTTCGGTCTCGCGTCTCCCAGCCTCGCGGGCAAAGCGCCGAGGCTCCAAATTGGCTTGATCGCTCCGGAACTCTCGGGCATGAAGCGAGACCGGCGGCAAATCGCCTTGGAAATTTTGAGGATAAGGCTCTTGTCCGAATCTGCGAGGTCAAAACCCCGCATTAATGGTTTTCTCTATCTGCCGATGGAAATCGCCGCCCGCGAGCTCGATTCCCGGCTGCTCGTGGCACTTTTCGCCGTGCGGCACGGATTGGAAGCCGTCATCGGCCAGAAATGGCTGCTGCAGGCCAATATGGCGTTCGTGCCGAAGGGTCTGTGGATATTCAAGACACTGACGCCGGGCGATGCCAAGCACATGATGCGGGCCCGGGGGCTTGGGCATCGCGTCGCCGCAATCGACGAGGAGATGCCGGGCCTCGGTGAAGGGTGCGGGCGCTTGCGCTGGGTCGATCGCCGTTCGGTCGAGGCAAGCGATATTATCTTTTGTCTTGGTCAGGTACATCGCGATGCGATGCGGGCCAAGTTCCCCGATCATGCCCACAAGCTCGTGGTGGCGGGAAATCCGCGCTGGGACCTGCTGCGTCCTGAATTGCGCGGCCTCTATGGCCGGGATGCCGAGGCCATTCGCGCCAAATACGGGCGGATGATCCTGGTCAATACCAATATCGGCCTGATCAACTCGGCCAAGAATTCGGCGGAAGCGCTGATCCGCAATCTGGCGCGGGATAGGCGGATCGACCTGTCGGTGCCGGAAGACCGCGACTTCATTGAAAATCTGAAATTGTTCGAGGCGGCCAATTTCAACGGGGCAAAACGCCTGGTGCCCAGGCTGCAATCGGCGTTTCCCGATCATGCGATCGTGCTTAGGCCGCATCCGACGGAACGGCTGGAGCCCTACCGGGACGAATTGGCAAAACTTGAAAGAGTTCACGTCGTACATGAGGGGCCGGCCGCGGCCTGGCTCCTGGCCAGCGAGGCGCTGGTGCATACGAGTTGCACGACGGCCGCTGAAGCCTACGCATTGAACCGGACTGCCATCTGTTACCAGACGATTGCCTCGCCGCTGCACGACTATTTTCTTTCGGGCAAATTGAGCCTCGTGGCGAATAGCGAGGACGAGGTCGTCGAATCTCTACGCCAAGTTCTGCACGGACCGGGCAATGCCGATTATCGCAAGCGCAGCGATCCGGTGTTTCACAGGTTTTTTGCGGCCCAGAGCGAAGCTTTTTCGGCGGAACGGATTGCCGAGGCCGTAGCCGCCGGAGTTGAAGCCCGGGCTCGCGGCAGGCCGGGCATGGCTCAATGGAATCCGGATTGGCGGTTCCGCACCGTTTGGTCGCCCTCCGGTTTTCAGAAGCGCATTTTTCCGGACTTTTCAGCGATGGAGATCGAAGAGCGGCTAGTGTCTCTGGCTCGGGTCGCGGGCTTCCGGGATGTTCCCAAGGTGATCAAGGTGGGCGACGGCCAATATCATCTTTTCGCGAGGGAACTCGCGGCGCCGCCGACGATCATGCGGACTCGATTTCCAATTCTGCGGCTCCTGGCCGGCGGGGAGAGACGTCCGAAGCCGTGACGGCAATCACGACGCCGAGCCTACAATCGCCCGCCGCCGCTTGACCGATGGCCGGGTTACCGGGTGCTTCGCCTTTCTCGAAGATTTTC
>JANMQL010000224.1:0-5920 GCA_031370475.1 Hyphomicrobiales bacterium
AAGCCCACCTGGACCTGCGCCCCCTATCAGCTGCCGGGCGGCCCCAAATTCGGCGATCACATCGCGGTCGGCGAATCCAACGCTGTCGCCTACTACAATTCGGTCACCGGCGCCCGCACCAACAAATACGGCGATTATCTCGATGCCGCTTGCGCGCTGGTCGGCAAAGCCCCCTTCGCCGGGTTGCATACCGATCAAGGCCGCCGGGCGGAACTTCACTTCGACTGCACCTCGCTTGCCGATGACTGGAAGCGCCAGGACATCTTCCATCATCTTCTCGGCCATCATGTGGGCCGCGTCGCCGGCCGCCGCATTCCGGCGATTTCCGGCTTGGTGAAAACTTCTCTCGCCAATCTCAAGGCGCTGAGCACCGCCGTGGCCGCCTCGGGCGGCGTCGAGCTTTGGCACGGCGTCGGATTGACACCGGAAGCCCCCGACCTCGCCGCGGTATTCCGCTCCGGCGAGACCTTGCGCGTCACCGCCGATCAATTGCGCCGCGCCCATGGCGAACTTTCCACCGGCCGCGACGGCCCGCTCGATGCCGTGGCGCTCGGCACGCCGCATTTCTCCCTTGCCGAATTCGACGAACTGCTGCGCCTGCTCGATGGCCGCAAGGCAAAGCCCGGTCTTCAATTCATCGTCTCCACGGCACGCGGCATCCGCCATCTGCTTGATGCCAATGGCGGGCTCGCCAGGCTGGAGGCGGCGGGCATCGCCGTGCCCGTCGATATCTGCACCTATTATTCGCCGAAGCTGCGCGGCCTCAAGGGCCGGGTCATGACCAATGCCGCCAAATGGGCCTATTATGCGCCGGGCATGCTGGGCCTCGAGGTTTGTTTCGGCTCGTTGAAGGAATGCGTCGAAAGCGCCATTCGCGGCGAAGTCTGGCGCGATCCAACGCTGTGGCTGTCGTCATGATCGCCGCCCGAATCCTCAATGCCGGCGAGGCCGAAGGCCCGGTTCTCGTCCTCGACGAGCCCTTGAGCTTCTGGGGCGCCTTCGATCCCCGCACCGGCATCATTCTCGACGTGCACCATCCCCAGCGCGGCGCCTGCCTGACCGCAAAAATCCTGCTGATGCGCGAAAGCCGCGGCTCCGGCTCTTCCCCCGGCACCATTGCCGAGGCTATCCGGCTCGGCACCGCCCCGGCCGCCATTGTTTTCGTGACGCCCGATGTCAATCTCGCCATCGGCGCCGCCGTCGCTGAAGAGCTTTATGGCAGGCAATGCCCGATACTGGCGGTTTCCGCGGCGAACTATGACAGTTTGAAGCAGGCAGCTCGTTTGCGCATAGCCCGCGATGGCGTTGTCTCCGCCTTCTAGCTATACAGCCCCGCAATTCCATTCACGGGGTACTTCATGCGCTTTGCAGCGATCACCGACCGGCTCGCCGGTCTCGGTTCGGAGAAATGGGCGGTTCATATCGAGGGCAAGCGCCGCGCCGCCCAGGGCGAGAAGATGATCTTCCTGTCGATCGGCGAGCCCGACGCGCCGCCGCCCGCCGCCATCATGGACGTGGCCGAGCGCCAGATGCGGGCCGGCCGTACCCGCTATTCCAACGGCCGCGGCGAGCCGGAAGTTCTGGGCGCACTGTCGCGCATGTATTCCAGGCGCACCGGCCGCGCCGTAACACCCCAGCAATTCCTGTTCCTGCCGGGAACCCAGACGGCGCTTTACGCGGCGATGATGACGCTCATCGATCTCGGCCAGGAAGTGCTGATGGCCGATCCCTATTACGCTACCTATGAAGGTGTCATCGCCGCGGCGGGCGGCGTGCCGGTGCCGGTGCGCGTCGATCCCGATCACGGCTTCCATCTCAAGGCCTCGGACCTTGAGAAGGCGATCACTCCCAAGACGCGCGTTCTGCTGATGAACACGCCGAGCAATCCCACCGGCGCCGTCTTCACCGCCGAGGAAATCGCCAAAATCGGCAAGCTCTGCGAGAAGCACGATCTGTGGATCGTCTCCGACGAGGTCTATGCCACGCTCACCTATGGCAACACGGTCTTCGCCTCGCCCTTCGACGTGGCCGAGCTTGAGAAGCGTACCGTCGTCGTCTCCTCCGTGTCGAAATCCCACGCCATGCCCGGTTTTCGCTGCGGCTGGATCGCGGCGTCCGAGGAATTCTGCGAGCGCGCCCTGCCCATCACCGAGACCATGCTGTTCGGTTCCCAGCCCTTCCTTGAGGATGCCACCGCCTTTGCCCTCGACAACCACTTTCCCGAGGTCGATGCCATGAAGCGGGACTACGAGCGCCGGGCCCGTGCCGTGGTGGCGGGCCTCAAGGGCGCCCGGACCGTCTCCGCCCGCATGCCCGAGGGCGGCATGTTCGTCATGGTCGATGTGAGGAAGACCGGGCTTTCCGGCGAGGCCTTCGCCATGAAACTTCTCGCCGAGGAAAATGTCGTCACCATGCCGGGCGAAAGCTTCGGCGCCGGCGGCGCCGGCCATTTGCGCGTGTCGCTCACCGTGGATGAATCGGAAATCGCCGAAGCCTGCCAAAGGATTGTCAGGCTTGCCGGGAAACTGCAATAACGCCGTCATCCCGGCGAAAGCCGGGACCCACGGCCGACACGCAACGTATCTGAATCGCTCAGTAAGCGGATGAATGGGCCCCGGCTTCCGCCGGGGTGACGAAATTTATTATTTTACTTGATAGCCGAACTCTTCCGCCTGTTCGGTGAGCCATTCCCAGAAGCTCTCGGAAAAACCGCGGAACACCGAAAGCTCGAAGGCATCCTTGGCCGGATGCGAGATATGGACGCCGACATGGGCCATCTGGGTCACCGCGCACTGGCCCACGGGAAAGACGCTCGGATGCAGATCGACCGGCGTTCCCTTGGCCAGCACCTGGCGCGCCCTGGGGCCTTCGATGCGGATGATGACGCGGCCGTGGCTCTGGTCCGAGCAGGAGGCGAGCTTGCCGAGCTCTTCCTTCACCTTGGCAAAATCCATGCCCAGCACATAATACTGGTCCGCGCCCGCCCATTGCACTTGCGAGCCGCGCAAGGCCTTCAGCGCCTCGGCCAGCGCCTTGGCCTTGCCCTTGCGCGCGATGACGGTGACAATCGATTCGGGATAGCGCAGCGAAAGCTCGACCCCCGGCGCGCCCTTGTCGGCGCCGAAGCGGCCTTGCAGCGCCACGTCGGCGAGCGGCGATATGCGCGCAAAGTTTTCAGACATGAAGCCTCTTGTTCTCCCTGTCGAAATGCACGGGATCGCAGATTTCCCCATACATATGGATATTGCGCACCCCGTCGAAGACCTTGACGATCTCGCCATGGCGCTCGCGGCCGCGCTCGAGAAGAGCGAGACCCAGCCACATATTGAGCATCGGCGACCAGGCAACCGACGAAATATAGCCCTGGTCGTTGGCCATGGAGGGCGGATCGTCCTTCTTCAACAAATGCGAGCCCGCCCGCAGCCGGTCGGACTTGTCCACCGGCCTGATGCCAACAACGCATTGCCGGGTCTTGTCGACCAGGCCTTCGCGCTGCGCCATCATGCGGCCGATATAATCTTTCTTCGACGACATCATCCGGCCGAGGCCGAGGTCCGCCGCCGTGGTGGTGCCGTTCAGCTCGCCGCCCGCCACATGGCCCTTCTCGATGCGCATGATCGACAGCGCCTCGATGCCATAGGGACCGATGCCGAATTCCTCGCCCGCCTGCATCAGCGCGCGGGCCGCCATGTTGCCGTAGTCGGCCGGAACCGCCAGCTCATAGGCGTGTTCGCCCGAGAACGAGATGCGGAACAGCCGCGCCGTCATGCCGCCCAGAATGCCGATCTCTTTGGCCGCCAGATAGGGAAACGTCGTGTCGTTGAGTTCGACGCCATCGACGATTTTTTGCAGCGTCGGCCGCGCCTTGGGGCCGACCACCGCCATCTGCGCCCATTGCTCGGTGACCGAGACATATTGCACGTCGAGATCGGGCCAGAGCGCCTGATGGCAGAATTCCATGTGCGACATGACGCGCGCCGCATTGGCCGTCGTCGTCGTCATCAGATAATGGTCGGGCGCCAGCCGCGACGTGGTGCCGTCGTCGAAGACGATGCCGTCCTCGCGCAGCATCAAGCCATAGCGCGCCTTGCCGGCATCGAGGGTGGAGAAGGTGTTGCAGTAGAGCTTGTCGAGAAACACACCGGCGTCCCTGCCCTGCACGTCGATCTTGCCCAGCGTCGAAACATCGCAAATGCCGGCGCCCGACCGCACCGCCAGAACTTCGCGCGACGCGGCGGCCAGCCAGTCCTCGCCGTCGCGCGGAAACCACGAGGAACGCATCCACAATCCGGTTTCGACAAAGACAGCGCCCTGCTCCTCGGCCCAGTCGTGCAGCGGCGTCTTGCGCACCGGCTGGAAGTGATGGCCGGTGAAAGGCCCGGCCAGGGCGCCGAAGGCAACCGGCGTGTAATAGGGCCGGAAGGTGGTGGTGCCCACCTGTTCCATGCTCTTGCCCGTCGCTTCCGCCAGGATGGCGATGGCATTGACATTGCCGAGCTTGCCCTGGTCCGTCGCCATGCCGGCGGTGGTGTAGCGTTTGGCCAGCTCGATGTCCCTGTAGCCCTCGCGCGCCGCCAGCGGCAGATCGCTGGCGGTGGAGTCGTTCTGATAATCGACAAAGGCCTTGCCCGTCGATTCCTTCACCCACCACAAGGGCGACATGGCGAAGGCCTCGTCGCGGCACTTGGGGATGGAAGGCATCTTGCCCTTGAGCGCACCCTTGGCGGCGCCATCGGCCAGGCATTCGGACAAGAGCATCTTGCCCGCCGCACTTCCCGCCGCCGTGAAATCGCCGCCCACATCGGGAGGCACGAAACCGGCTATCTTTGCATTCCATGCCGGCTTGGCGCCGCGATGGCACATGAGATTGACGATCGGGCTCCAGCCGCCCGACATGGCGACCGTATCGCAAGGAATGTGCGTGTGATCGGTCAGCTCGAGGCCGCTGACGCCTTTGCCGCCGCCGACATTGGCAATCATCCGCCCGCGCAGCACCGGCACGCCACCGGCATCGGCCTTGGCGTCCTTGCGGCTGTCGACGATGACTTCGACATGCACGCCGTGGGCCTTCATGTCGCGTGCCGTGCAGTAGCCCGAATCGTTGTTGGTGAAGACCGCAACCGACCGGCCGGAAGCCGCCGCGTAGCGATTGGCATAGGTTCGCATGGCCGAGGCCAGCATGACGCCCGGCACATCGTTGCCGCCAAAGGCAATCGGCCGCTCCTCCGCCCCCGCCGCCAGCACGGCGCGCTTGGCGATGACCCGCCAGTAACGCTGCCGCGGTTCATAAGGCGATGGCTCGGCCACATGATCGTTCACCCGCTCGACGGCGCCGAAGATGTTGCCGTCATACCAGCCGAAAATCGTGGTGCGCGGCATCAGCGTGACATTCGGCATCGAGCCGAGTTCGGCCACAATGCCTGCCGCCCAATCGCGCCCATGCTGGCCGGCAATCTCTTCGTTCTCGTTGAGCAGCGAGCCGCCCAGTGTGACGCCCTCGTCGGCCAGAATGACGCGGGCTCCGGAGCGCGCCGCGGCCAGCGCTGCCATCAGCCCGGCGGGGCCTGAGCCGATCACCAGCAGGTCGCAATGGGCATAGGCCTTTTCGTATTTGTCGGGATCGGCTTCCTTCGAGGCGCTGCCGAGTCCGGCGGCGCGACGGATAAGCGGCTCGTAGATCTTCTCCCAGAAGCTCTTCGGCCACATGAAGGTCTTGTAGTAGAAGCCGGCGACGAAGAACGCCGAGGCGAGCGCATTGACGGCGCCGACATCGAAATTAAGCGACGGCCAGCGGTTCTGGCTTCTGGCCGTGAGGCCCTCATAGAGCTCGATCACCGTGGCCCGCGTGTTGGGTTCCTTGCGCCCGCCCTCGCGCAATTCGACGAGCGCATTGGGTTCGGAACTCCCCGCCGAGATGACA
>JANMQL010000233.1:0-3917 GCA_031370475.1 Hyphomicrobiales bacterium
CGGCAAGACGGAGGAAGCGGCACCCGCCGCCGTCGAAGCCGAGAAACTGCCGGCACCGGAACCGCAACCGGCGCGTGAGCCGGAACCCATCGTCGCCGAGCAACCGGCGCCAAAGCCCGAAGAACCACCGAAGCAGCCTGCGCCCAAGAGAGTCGAGACCAAGAAACCTGAACCGAAGGCGAAAGCCAGGCCCGAGCCGAAGAAAGTCGAAGTCAAGAAACCGGAGCCGAAAAAACCGGTACCGAAAAAGTCGGAGCCGAAGAAGCCGGAACCGAAGAAGACCGAGGTCAGGAAACCGGAAAAGAAAAAACCGGAGCCGATAAAGGCCGAGGTCAAGAGGCCGGAAGCAAAGAAGCCGGAAGCAAAGCTCGAAAAGAAGGTCGCGCCCGCGCCGCCGCCGCCGCTGGCGCCGGAACCTCTCCCGGAGCCCATTGCCGTTGCACCGCCGCCGGCCATTGTGTCACTGCCGCCTGAGCCTGAACCACAGCCCGCCGCCCGCCGCGGCTGGCTGGCGAAGCTCAAGGACGGGCTGTCGAAATCGTCGAAATCGATCACCGGCTCCATCACCTCCATCTTCACCAAGCGCAAGCTCGATCAGGCGACGTTGCAGGAACTGGAAGACGTGCTGATCCAGGCCGATCTCGGACTCGCCGTTTCGGAACGCATCATCAAGGCGGTCTCCACCGGGCGCTATGATAAGGAGATCGATCCGGAAGAGGTCAAACGCATTCTCGCCTCGGAAGTCGCCAAGGTGCTCAAACCCGTCGAGGTGCCGTTCAATTTCGGCGCCGAGAAGCCCTTCGTCATTCTCGTGGTCGGCGTCAACGGCTCCGGCAAGACCACCACCATCGGCAAGCTTGGGGCGATCGCGGCGGGCGAAGGCTTCAAGGTGATGTTCGCCGCCTGCGATACGTTCCGCGCCGCGGCCATCGAGCAATTGACCATTTGGGGCCAGCGCATCGGCGCCAGAACCATATCGCGGCCGACCGGATCGGATGCCTCGGGGCTTGCCTTCGACGCGCTGAAAGAAGCGCGCGAGGACGGCACCGACATTCTGTTCATCGATACGGCGGGGCGGTTGCAGAACAAGGCCTATCTCATGGACGAGCTCGACAAGGTGGTGCGGGTCATCAAGAAGCAGGATGCAGCCGCCCCCCATGCGGTCATCCTGGTGCTCGATGCCACGACCGGCCAGAATGCCATCGCCCAGGCCGACATCTTCACCAAGGTGGCCGGCGTCACCGGCATCGTCATGACCAAGCTCGACGGCACGGCGCGCGGCGGCATCCTCGTCGCCATCGCCGAGAAATTCAAGCTGCCGGTGCATGCCATCGGCGTCGGCGAGACCATCGACGATCTGCAGCCCTTCGATGCCGAAGCGTTTTCGCGGGCCATCGCCGGAATCGAGGAGGCGGCATGAAGCCGGGCGTCAAAATCCTGGTCGAGATGGGGCCGCTCATGGCCTTCTTTGCCGGCAATTGGCTGGGTGGAATTTTCTGGGGCACCGGCATCTTCATGGGGGCGACCGCCGTGGCCCTGGCGGCCTCCTGGACGCTCACCGGCAAGCTCGCCATTGTGCCGCTGATCAGCGCCGGCTTCGTCGCCATCTTCGGCGGCCTTACGCTTTGGCTGCACAGCGATCTCTTCATCAAGGTGAAAGTCACGCTGATCAACGCCCTGTTCGGCGCCATCCTGCTGGGCGGGCTTGCTTTCGGGCGCAGCTATCTGAAGCTCGTCATGGGCGAAGCCATGAAACTTCCCGAAGCGGCCTGGCGCACCCTGACACTGCGCTGGGGCGTATTCTTCATCTGCCTTGCCATCCTCAACGAAATCGTCTGGCGTAATGTCTCGACCGATGTCTGGGTGAACTTCAAGGTCTTTGGCCTGCTGCCGATCACCCTTGTCTTCGCGCTTGCGAATGTGCCTTTCATGGCAAAGCACGCCGCCGAGGACGAACCTAAGTCATCGGCCTAGGATCGCCGAACTCGCCAGGCGGGTTGGCGAAGGGCGCGAAGTCGGTCCGGCCTTCGACCGAGCGGTATTGTTCGAGCGCCCAGCGCACCGAAGGGAAAGCCAGGTCGGCCCAGGGAATTTCGTTCCAGCCTACGAATTTTACTTCCAGGCTCTCGGGCCCGGCCGAGACATGCGCTGCCGCCAGATGGGCCAGATACATGACCTGCACCTGAGCGAGACGCGGGATGGTGTAGACGGCAAGCAGCCGGTCGATGACGATTTCGGCGTTGGCTTCCTCGCGTGCCTCGCGTTGCGCGGCAGCTTCGACGGTCTCACCCAACTCCATGAAACCCGCGGGTAATGTCCAGAATCCGCGGCGCGGTTCGATGGCCCGGCGGCACAGCAGCATCAGGCCATCGCGGCGCACAATCGATCCGGTCACCACCTTCGGATTGACGTAATGCACGAAGCCGCAGGTGCCGCAGACATCGCGCTCATGGGTGTCGCCGGGCGGCACCGAGCGGGCGAAATGAGAGGGCAGAGGACGATCGCTCATCGCATGTCAAGGGTTGCATTCCGTGTCCTGATGATTTTAACTGATCTACGAACGGAGGGTACAATATTCGTTGGCGGTCGCGGTTTCTTTTCACTTGCAGCGGGAATAACGAGTCGCTAGGACAACCCGGCTCCGCAACGTCCCGGTTGAAACTCCGCGCTGCCGGGGAAGCGCGATCGCTAACGAGAAGTCGAGGCAATGAGGGAGCAGGGCATTGAACCGCAGAGCGTCAACGCCGGCGGTTCATGTGGCAGGAGAAGGGGTTCATGACGGGCAATAGGGACGTGAAACAGTTCTCGCGTTCACCGTCGCACTTGTTGAAGCGTGCGGCGCAGTTTTCAAATCACATCTACATGGGCGAGGTCGGCAAGTCGGGACTCACACACCGGCAGTTCACCGTCTTGCTCGCCGTCGACAGCAATGACGGCAAGAGCCAGACCGATCTGGTGAAGGTGACCGGCATCGACCGCTCGACGCTGGCCGATCTGGTGGCGCGGCTCATGGCGCAGGGCTATCTGCAGCGCCGCCGCACCAAGGACGACGGCCGCACCAACGCAATCCGCATCACCGCCGTCGGCAAGAAGATGCTGAAGACGGCGCAGCCGGGCGCCGACGAAGTGGACCGCCAGCTCCTCTCGCTCATCCCGGGCGGCGACCGCAAGTCGTTCCTCGACAATCTGGCGGTTCTCGCCGCAGAGATGGACAAGGTCGAGGCAAAGGAACCGGCCAAGCCCGGCCGCAAGCTCAAGCTCCGCCGCCGCGGATAAAACAATTCACGGCAGCGGTGTCTTGGCTTTTTCGATTTCCATCGCCAGCGTGCCGGTGAGCGCCTCGGGCGTCAGTGGCCCGATCCATTTGAACCTGATCTTGCCGGCGCCATCGACGATGAAAGTCTCGGGCACGCCATAGACGCCGAAATCGATGGCGACGCGGCCGTCCTCGTCGACACCCATCGCTTCAAAGGGCCGGCCGAGCGTGCCGATGAAGCGCCGGGCATTCTCCGGCTCGTCCTTGTAGTCGATGCCGTAGAGGCGGACGTCCCGGCGCTTCGCCAGTTCCATGAGCAGCGGATGCTCCTGCCGGCAGGGAACGCACCAGGACGCCCAGACATTGACGACGGTGACCCGGCCCGCCTTAAGGCTGGCGGTGTCGAAACCGGGCACGCCAATTCCTTCCAGTGCCGGAAGCGTAAAGCTGGGAACCTCCTTGCCGATAAGGGCCGAGGGAATTTCCGAAGGATCGCCGGACAGGCCGCGCCAGAACAATACCGCTAGCGCTGCGAAGACGAGGGCGGGGATGATGGCGAGCCGCAGATTCCGGGGCGGTGTTTTTTTCGTCTCGTTCACGGAACATCCTTTTTACGCTGACTGTCGAGTGCTTCCGCCTCGGCACGCAGCTTTCGGTCGCG
>JANMQL010000295.1:0-5437 GCA_031370475.1 Hyphomicrobiales bacterium
CGGCGGCACCATGGTGACCTTCGAGGTGGCGGGCGGCAAGGCCCGGGCCTTCGATGTGCTGCGCCATCTCGGCATCATCGATATTTCCAACAATCTCGGCGACACCAAGTCGCTGATGACGCATCCGGCCTCCACCACCCATCGCAATATCGGCGCCGAGGCCCGCGCCATGATGGGTATCACCGACGGCATGCTCAGGCTGTCGGTCGGGCTTGAAGATATTGCCGATCTCACCGGCGATTTGAAACAGGCGATGGCCGGTTAGAGCCAGCCGGCCATCTTGAACAATTCATAGGCCGAAAGCACCACCACCAGGCCACCGACACCAAGCATCAGGGGCTTGCGCGGGGCCTTCTTGAGAAGCCAACCGGCGATGACCGCGGCCGGAATGCCGCCCGCGACGAGGCCGGCCACGGCGCGGGCGTGGGCCCAGATGCCGTCGGCATCCTGCCAGGTGCCGAAGAACAGGGTGGCGGCGAAGGCCGAGACGATGGCGCAGGTGACGACGAATTCCGCCGCGTTGACGGTTCCGACCACGAAGCGCGGATGCGCCCCGGCGCCGATCAGACTGGAGGTCACGACCGGGCCCCAGCCGCCGCCGCCGATGGCATCGAGAAAACCGCCGGCCGCGCCGAGCGGAACCACGAGATTGTTCTTGAGCGCGCGGTTCTGCTCGAGCTGAAGCCCGCGCCACATGATGACGATGCCCATGATCATCAGATAGGCGAAGACATAAGGCCTGACCTTGCCGCCCGACAGATTGACCAGCACCAATACACCGGCGATGCCGCCCACCACACCAGCGGCACTCAGCAGGATAAGCAGGCGCCTGTCGACATTGCCGTGCAGGATGTGCGAAGCGCCGGAGACGGCGGTGGTGAAGAGCTTTGCCGCATGGACGCTGGCCGATGTGTGGGCCGGGGGAACGCCGCTCGCCAGCAGCACGACGGAGGATATGACGCCGTAGCCCATGCCAAGCGCACCATCGATGAGCTGGGCAAGAAAACCGACCAACGCGAACATGACAAAATCCGACATGCGGCAACTCCCCTCGTGGCGGCGGCGCTGCGAAACGCCTTTACGAGCGCCGCGCCGTCACCTGATGAGCCGTCCACCGGTGGCTCGTTGTATGCCAGATTCTGACTTGCATACGCGAGTCCGGCGTTCTGAGCTTGTATTTATTGCCGGCCCCATTTGATGTGAGCCCAGCCGCGCTCGTGAAGATAATACAGAGCGACCTTGGTCAATACTTCGGCCGAGGCGATCGAGCCGGCGATCTTGAGGCTGCCGGAAAAGAGAAAGCCGAGCATCAGCGTATCCAAGGAGCCAAGGATGCGCCAGGTGATCGTCTTGGCGAACGAACGTACAGGCGTGGCGTTCGACTTGGCAATGATTTCACTCATGGATGGTGCTGCCTCTTTGAGCTGATGTGTGCCGCCTCCGGCCTGGCGGTCAACGGCGAGGCGGGGCAATTGCTACTGCAATTCCTGCGAGGCGATGCCAACCGGCTTGCCGTTCCGAGTCCAGTGTATGCCACATTCGGTCTTGGCCGTGCCAGCCCAACGTCCGGCGCGCGGATCGCCGGCGCTGCCGCCCTGAACGGTGCAGGGCTCGCAGCCGATGGAGAAATAGCCGATCTCGGTCAGGGGATGGCTCGGCAGCTTGTGAGTCGCCATGTAGAGTTCGATGTCGAGGGCGCTGAAACCGGCCAGCGGCTCGGCCTTGATGCGGGGGCCGTCGATGGTCAATGGCGTCAGGTTGCGGCGTGCGCCGCCGTGATAGCGCTTGCGCCCCGATACCACGACATCGAAACCCGCGAGCGCCTTCTCCAGCGGGATGGTCTTGCGAATATGGCAGCAGAGATCGTGGTTGCGGGCATGCAGCGTGCCGTCCGGGTCGGTCGCCGCCAGATCGGCGGCATCGGGCTGGACCGAGCGGACATTGGTGAGGCCCAGGCGGTCGATCAGCATGCTGCGGTAGCTCAGCGTTTCCCAAAATTGCTTGCCGGTATCGAGAAAGATGACCGGCGTCGCCTTGTCGACTTCCGAGACCATGTGCAGAAGCACGGCCGATTCAGCGCCGAAGGAGGAGACGACTGCGAGCCGGCCGCGATAGTCGCGGATCAGCGGCGCGAGCAGATCGCGGCCTTCGAGGCCGGCGTAGGTTTCATGTATGCCCTGGTCCAAGATCGTTTACCCGGCATGCGGTTGTTCGAGCCAGGGCTCGGCGCCGGTGTGGCGTTCGGTCCACACTTCGGCCTCGGCGCCGCGGCGAAACAACCCGCGTTGATAGGCAAGCGACATCTGCTTCGCGCCTTGCTGCCATTGGGCGAGCGGAAAGCGATCGGAAATCTCGAAGGCGTCGAAGCCCACCTGAATCATGAACTGCAATTGATCGGGCAGCACATTGCCGGTGGCGCGCAATTCGCCGCGATAGCCGAATTCGCGGATCTGGCGGGCGATGGAATAGGCGCGGCCGTCAACGAAGGCGGGGAAGGGGAGCGCGATGAGCGACAGCTTGGGCAGGAAAGACGACAGCGCCTCGGCGCGGTCGGCATTGCCGAAGACGACGCCGAGCTTGCCGTGGTGCTTCGACAGGCTCTCCCATTCCTTCAACAAGCGGGCGAAGGAGACGGCCACGTCGGCATTGGGTGCAATCGCCACGTCGTCGCCGGCCTGAACCCAGGTGTCGGGAACGATCGTGTTGTTCTTAAGCAGCGGCATAGAGAGCCTCCTTGAACGGTTTGGCGCCGAGGCGGCGGTAGGCGGCGAGGAATTCCTCGCCCGGCTGGCGCAGCGCCAGATAGGTATCGAGAATCTTGCCGATGGCATCGGCGACCTCGTGGCCGGCGAAGCCGGGGCCGAGGATGGTGCCGATCGAGGCGTTCTCGGCGGAGGAACCGCCAAGGGTGATCTGGTAATATTCCTCGCCTTTCTTATCGAGACCGAGGATGCCGATGTGGCCGACATGATGATGGCCGCAGGCATTGATGCAGCCCGAGATATTGATCTTGATGGGGCCAATCTCCTCCTGGCGGTCGAGATCGGCGAATTTGCGCGAGATCGACTGGGCAATGGGAATGGAGCGGGCCGTGGCCAGCGCGCAGTAATCGAGGCCGGGGCAGGCGATAATGTCGCCGGCCAGCCCGTGATTGGCGGCGCCGAGGCCCGCACCATCGAGAGCCTGCCAGATGGTGAAGGCATCGTCCTTCTTCACATGCGGCAGCACGATGTTCTGGGGATGGCTGACGCGCAGCTCGTCGCTGCTGTGGAGTTCGGCGAGATCGGCCATCAGCCGCATCTGATCGGCCGAAGCGTCGCCTGGAATGCCGCCCTCGGGTTTGAGCGAGATATTGACGATGGTGTAACCGTCGACCTTGTGGGCACTGAGATTGTTGCGGGCCCAGCGGGCGAAAGCCGGGTTCTTGACGCGGGCCTCTTCAAAAGCGGCGGACCAGCGCGGCAGCTTTTCGAATTGCGGCGGCGCGAAATAGGCGGCGATGCGGGCGAGCTCGCGTTCCTCGACTTCGGTCGAGGCCTGGGGCTTCCGGGCATATTCGGCTTCGACTTCGGATTTGTATTTCTCGGCGCCCAGTTCGTGGACGAGGATCTTGATGCGCGCCTTGTATTTGTTGTCGCGGCGGCCATAGAGATTATAGACGCGCATGATGGCTTCGAGATAGCCGACGAGCTCATGCTCGGGCAGGAAGTCGCGCACGGTGATGCCGATCATCGGCGTTCTGCCCTGGCCGCCGCCGACGATCACTTCCCAGCCGATCTCGCCCTTGCCGTTCTTGTGCAGCCGGAGGCCGATGTCGTGGACGCGCACGGCGGCGCGGTCGTTGGGCGCGCCGGTCACCGCGATCTTGAATTTGCGCGGCAGATAGGAGAATTCCGGATGCAGCGACGACCATTGCCGCAGCATCTCGGCGACGGGCCGCGGATCGGCGATCTCGTCGGCGGCGGCTCCCGCCCAATGGTCGGTCGTCACATTGCGGATGCAGTTGCCCGACGTCTGGATGGCGTGCATCTCGACTTCGGCGAGTGCCGCCAGAATGTCGGCGGTGTCCTCGAGCTTGATCCAGTTGTACTGGATATTCTGGCGGGTGGTGAAATGGCCGTAGCCGCGGTCCCACTTCTCGGCGATCATCGCGAGCTGGCGCATCTGGCGGCCCGACAGCGTGCCATAGGGAACGGCGATCCGCAGCATGTAGGCGTGGAGCTGGAGATAGAGGCCGTTCATCAGGCGCAGCGGACGGAATTCGTCCTCGGTCAACTCGCCCTTGAGACGCCGCGCCGCCTGATCGCGGAACTGGGCGGTGCGTTCGCGCACGAACTGGTGGTCGAACTCGTCGTAGCGGTACATGGCTCAGGCTCCCTCGACGGCGAAGCCGCCGGCGGTGCCGTCGGCCTGCTTGCCGAGATCGAGGCGGACTGTGGGGCCGAGCGTCCGCATGCGCTCGCGGATGAGGGCGGCGCGAATGCGGCCGGCGTGGCGCTCGGCGTCGATCAGATAGGAACCGGTGACGAGAGTCGCCTTCTCGTCGTCCTTGGCGCGGGCTTCGAGAGCCGCGGCGGCCTGCGGCTCAAGCGCCAAGGCGGCGTCGTCGATCTTCTCGCTCCAGGAGCCGGCGCGGGTAAGGAATACGGCGATGCCGTCGCGCAGGCGGTTGGCGGTGACGAGTTGGCCCTTTTCGATGTCGCTCACGATGCGGCCCTCAGCACGGCGTCGCGGATATCCTCGCGCAGCGGGAAAGGGATGATTTCGGCGGAAGGCTTCACCGCGACGCCGGGAACGGTTTCGACCGCGATGCCTTCGGCGCCCACCGCGACGCGCTCATCGAGGAACGTCTCGCCGGAGCCGAGCCGCACCACATGGCGGCCCAGCTCGGCCTCGCGAGCCAGAACGGCACTAACGGCGGTGAATCCTTGGCGATCCGCCACGATACGCGTGGCATCGCGCCGCGCGAGTTCGAGAATGGCTGGATCGATGAGTCGGTCATGGACGATGACATCGGCCTCTTGCAGCTTGCGCTGGGCCTTGAGGGTCAAGAGCTCCGGGTCGCCCGGTCCGGCGGCAACGAAGGAGACGCGGCCCAATGACGGCGCGGCTTCATCGGCAAGCAGGGTTTCGACGCCCGCCGCATAATTCGCATCGTCGCCGGCAATGAAAGCATCGCGCACATCGGCGAAGAAAAAGCGCTGCCAGAAGCCGCGGCGGCGATTGCCGGCGGGAATGGTTGCGGCGACGCGCGGGCGCAGTGCCGCCGCCGCCCGGGCGAGATCGCCGAGCGCCTGGGGCAGCAGGGCATCGATCCGCTCGCGCAGGCCGCGGCCAAGAACCGGTGCCGTGCCCTCGGTGCCGATCGCCACCACGACGGGATCGCGGTCGACGATCGAGGGGACGATGAAGGTCGAGATCGAGGGGTTGTCCACGG
>JANMQL010000296.1:0-2900 GCA_031370475.1 Hyphomicrobiales bacterium
GGGCAACGATCGCGGACCCATCCGCTCGATTACCCGCTCGCCGGCATAGGAACGGTTGGTTTAAGCCGGCGAAGCCAGCCGCCGCCCGAGGTCGCGGAACGAAATGAGCAGCTTGGCTTTCTCGTCCCACAGCGTCAGCCGCACGCATTTGAGGCTTTGCCAAATCGTCAGCCGGCCGATCTGTTTCAGTTCCGGATGATCCTTCAGAACCTGCGGCAGCCGGTGGAAGGGGATGCGGCTTGAGAGGTGGTGCAGGTGATGGATGCCGATATTTCCGGTGATCCACATCAAGGGCCGCGGCAGATCGTAGTAGGAGCTGCCATGCAACGCCGCAATCTCGTGTTTCCAGTCCGGATTGCGCTCCCAATGGGTGCGTTCGAACTGGTGCTGCACATAGAACAGCCAGACTCCGATTGAAGCTCCGATGACCACGACGGGGAGCTGAATGAGAAGAAATGCCGGCAGGCCGATCAGATAGATCAGCAGCCCGCAGACCGCGGCGATCGCGGCATTTGTGGCAAGCGTGCTCAGCCACGGCATCTGGCCCTGCCGCATGGCGCCGAAGGGCAGCCGGTGCCGCAGGATGAACAGATAGGCCGGTCCAAGCCCGAACATGACCAGCGGATGGCGGTAGAGCCGGTATTTCAGGCGGCCCAGCCGGCCGAGCGCCAGATATTCGTCAATGGTCAGCGTATCGATGTCGCCGAAGCCGCGGCGGTCGAGATTGCCCGATCCGGCATGATGCAGGGCATGGGCCTGGCGCCAGTAGTCATAGGGCGTGAGCGTCAGAACGCCGGTGACGCGCCCCACCCAGTCATTGGCCTGGCGCGATGAGAACAGGGCGCTGTGGCCGCAGTCGTGCTGGATCATGAACAGCCGCACCATCAGGCCGGCGGTGGGTATGGCGGCCAGCAGTGTCAGTATCGGGCTCACCTGCAGCAAAGCCCACATGACATACCACGAGCCCACGAAAGGAATTGCCGTCACGGCAATTTCGAACAGGGCCCGCCGGTTATCTGGAAGTCTATAAGGTGCAAGCCGCGTATTCCACGCCTGGGAAAGGCTCGTCAAATCGAACTGCTTTGCAAGAGAGAGTCACTTTCTGCCGCGCTGGGCTACTTGCCGGGCGGCTGCAACCATATATCATGTTTGCTTGGGAAATTGTTAAGGTCTTTTCGGCCGGTTCCGGAAGTTCTTGTATTCGGGGGCCGGAGCGCCTATGTACGGGCATCGAGTTTCGGTCGATTGGCTCGGCTCCGCACTTTCTAAATCAAGGTGCATCTGCCCTACCCCTCATATCCAGAACATCGATAGGTTGCGCCGCGCACGAAGCGCGTATGCACCATCACGCACTAGCACCTTGAAAGGGAATATGCATGCAAACAGGTATCGTAAAGTGGTTTAACTCGCAGAAGGGCTTCGGCTTCATTCAGCCGAACGCCGGCGGACCCGACGTTTTCGTTCACATCAGCGCCGTCGAACGCGCCGGTCTGAGCGGTCTCAATGAAGGCCAGAAGGTCTCCTACGAGGTCGTCGCCGACAAGCGCACCGGCAAGTCGTCTGCCGACCGTCTGCAGGTCACCAACTAAGTTAAAACGAACTTGTCCGAGCCTGTCGACCGCGGATGTACCGGCGGCGGGTTTGGACGGAACCGGTATCGGCGCTCCTTGACACTCGCTGTCGAGTTATGAGTGCCGGTGCCGGCTGGGCCCGCGTTCCTCGCAAGAGGGACGCGGCTCAATATTTTTTGAACGCGTTGCTCGCAAAGGAGCGCAATAAGTGGCGGCCAGGTCCAATCTGTTCATGTTCCGGTCGGAGAAATCCGCCGCGCTGCATGGTTTCGCAAACGATCCGGCCGGCGACCGCCTGCCGCCGAAATTTGCGCCGTGGACCGGGATCGGCGTGGTCAGGCCCGATCAGATTCCGCCGCACGGCCTGCGCCGCGACGCCATCGAAACCGGCATTGCCGCCAACGGCTACCAGCTGTGGCGGAAGAAGAAGACGGCGAATTGATCGTGGCTTTTCAACAATCGATTAGCGGATAGGGATTTGCATGCAGGTTTTCGTCAGGGACAACAACGTCGACCAGGCCCTCAAGATTCTCAAGAAGAAGATGCAACGCGAGGGCGTGTTCCGCGAAATGAAGCAGCGCGGCGCCTATGAAAAGCCCTCCGAGCGCAAGGTGCGCGAGAAGGCCGAAGCGATCCGCCGCGCCAAGAAGCTGGCCCGCAAGAAAGCCCAGCGCGAAGGCCTCATTCCCATGCCCAAGGTCAAGCCCCGGCTGCCGGCGCGCCCCGATATCTTCCGCTCGGATCGGCCCTTGACGACCAGCCGGCTGTCATCGGCGCCCGCCGTTCCTTTCGCCGCCAAGTAGCCTCGAATTCCAAAAATCCGGCGGCCAATGCGGCCGCCGGTTGAAGTCCGCTTGCTATGCCGCGATCTGCGCGGCCGGCTGCGCCAGCCTCGCCGCGATCGAAGCGACATGCCGGCCCTGATAGCGGGCGGCCTCGAGTTCGACCTTGCTCGGCTGCCGGCTGCCGTCGCCGCCGGAAATGGTGGAAGCGCCATAGGGCGAGCCGCCCTTCACCTCGTCGACCCCCATCTGGCCCTGGAAAGCGTAAGGAAGCCCAACCGCCACCATGCCGTGGTGCAGGAGCACCGGCAGGAATGTCAGGATGGTCGATTCTTGCCCGCCGTGCTGCGTGGCGGACGCGGTCATCACCGAGCCGGCCTTGCCGACGAGAGCTCCCTTCATCCACAAGCTGCCGGTCTGGTCCAGAAAGTTCTTCATTTGCGCCGTCATGTTGCCGAAGCGCGTGCCGGTGGCGAAGATGACGGCATCGTAATTGGCGAGCTCTTCGGGCTTGGCGACGGGCGCCTTCTGGTCGAGCTTGTAATGC
>JANMQL010000330.1:0-2225 GCA_031370475.1 Hyphomicrobiales bacterium
CGTTATTTGGTGCCTTTCACTGCGTGAGCGACGGCGAAGTAGGACCGATAACCGTCGCGCTCACCATCAAGGTATGCCCGCATAACATGCTCTCTAAGTGTCGCCTGCTCTTGCGATGTAAGACGAGCCACATAATCAGCACCCGGTCCTTGCTTGCTCATGAATGGAGCCCAGTAGTCCTCAAAATCCTTGAATTCCATCCGAATGGTGAGATTTGTCTCTTGAACATCAAGAAAGCCCGCATCTCGCCACGCGGCGCCAAGCTCACCTGGATGACACAGAGGTCTCGTACAGTTCTTGGCACGCATTTCTACCGCGCGAGGATCAAGCATCGCCGCAGTATCTTGGAACATTCTGGAAGCTGGCATACCACCGCGCAGGTCCCACAACGCTGCGGCAACAGTTGCACCTTGACGCGCCACGCGCTTCATTTCGGCGACGGCTCGCATCGCATCTGACACGAAAAACAGAACCAGCATCGACAGCACACGGTCAAAGCTTCCATCCGCATAAGGCATGGCAGCAGCATCGCCGACCTCAAAAATAATGCGAGGGTCTGTGTTGCGGCGTGCAGCACTTTCTACGTATGCCGCTGAGAAATCGATGCCCTTGATGAATTTGGCGTCCGCTCTTGCCCGAACGGCAAATGCCAAGTTGCCTGTCCCACACCCAACATCAAGAACTTCTTCGTTAGCCACTGTACCTGCAAAGTCTAAGAAGGGCTCGGCAAGTCGCCGGCTCCAGCGCCCCATCTGGATTTCGTAAGCACCACCATCAGATGCCGCGAACGTAGATGGGCTGTTCATCAACTTGCTCTCCAAAATCAAATGACAAGGTGCCACTAACCTAACGTATTCGCGGAAGATCCGTGTGATTCATTCACGACGGACCCGGTGCGCCGGGGCCGACCGATGTCGGCTGTACCCCCAATAGAAGACATGCCATCGCGTTGCAGTGAATGTCGGCTCCGTGCACACAAGCGGCCATCGGCCCAGCTATTCGATCACCTCGTCGGCGCTCGCCTGCAACGTCAGCGGCACGAACAGTCCGAGCGCCTTCGCGGTCTTAAGATTGATCACTAGTTCGAATTTGGTGGGAGCCTGCACGGGTAGGTCGGCCGGCTTCTCGCCTCGAAGAACCCGATCGATGTATGTCGCCGCTTGCCGGTAGAGCTCTGGAAAGTCCAGGCCATAGGATACGAGCCCGCCATCGGAAGAAAAAATACGGAATGGATAGATTGCGGGCAGGCGGTGCCGCGCGGCCAGTGCGATGATGAGGTTGCGATGAACGATGGTGAGGCTGTCGGGGAAGACGATTAATCCGCCGCCCGGCTTCTGTCCGGTCGCGGTGACAGCCGCCTCGATCTCGGCTGGACCGCTCACGGATACGGTCAGGACTTCGATTGCGACGGCGCGGCCTGCGTTTTCCATGAATAGCGAGAATTGCCCGGCGTTCGGATTGCTGGGGTTTGCGATGAGCGTGATGTGCGTCAGGCGCGGATCGATCTCCCTGAGCAAATCCACCCACTTTCCCCCAATCGAAAACTCAAAATTGGTGAATCCCGTCGTATGTCCGCCGGGCCGCGCCAGGCTTTCGATCAAACCCATCCGCACCGGATCGGCCACCAAGACGAAAACAACCGGCACGGTCTGGCTGTGCTGGCGGACCGCCGTCAATCCGGGGGTGCCTTGCGCGAGGATCACATCTGGGCTCTGGCTGATGAGCTGGCCGGCCCCCTCGGTCATTCGTTTGTAGTCACCGGCACTGAGGCGAACATCAATCGTGACGTTGCGGCCGTCCGTCCAACCCAATGCGTTCAATTTCTCTCGAAAGGCACTCAGGAGTGGTCGCATTTCAGCGTCGGAGAATCCCGCGACTACGCCGATGCGCCGCATCCGCTCGGCCTGCTGTGCTCGCACCGCCAGCGGCCAAGTGGCCGCCGCGCCGCCGAACAGAGTGATGAACTGGCGCCGTCGCATGCTCGCCCAGGCTCCACACGAGGCATCGTACCGGCTCAAACGAGTGCTTTGATAGGGGCTGAACTCGGCTTTGCTACTGCAACATGAGATGCGGGCCGATGTCCGAGATGGGTCTTGGTTGTGTAAAAACGCCTTGGCGGAAGCATTGACGCTGGCGAGCCTGGGCGCGGTGGTCAGGTGCAGTGATTTTCTCGAGTTTTGCGGTTTTTTCGTTCTGGAATCGCGGCTGATTGGGATTCTGGCCGT
>JANMQL010000400.1:0-12877 GCA_031370475.1 Hyphomicrobiales bacterium
CAGCGGCCGGACCTGATCTGCCCCGAAGAGACCATGTATTACCGCTGGCCGAGCGCTTTCGGCTCGCCCGAATATCTCGCGGTCGCGACCCGCAATTTGGTGCTGAAGAAGCACCGCGCAATGGACGGGATCGGCGAGGAGGAATTTCGCCACCTGGCCGAATCCTGCGAGGACCGCCGCGGGCTGATGGAACACCATATCGCCAGTCTGCGCGCCAAGCTCAATGTGCCGCTGGCCGGCTGGTTCGACAAGTCGCCGTACAATGTTTACGGACTGCCGCTGCTGGCGGCCCAATATCCCGAGGCGCGCATCGTCCACATCCACCGGCATCCGGTCGAGGTGGCGGCCAGCGCCGCGGCAGGCCGCCAGCTGGCCAAGCATTCGCTGGCGGCGGCCGTCAATGTCTGGCTCGAGCCCATGGCGATCTTCGACCAGATGCGCCCGGTCATCGCCGGCCGCCTGATCGAACTGCGCTATGGCGATTTGCTGGCCGCGCCGGAGCGGACCCTGGCGGAACTTGAATTGGGGCTCGGCCTTGCCGCCTTCACATACGACACGCAGCATGTCAGGCCGGAGAGGGGGGCGGCGAATTTCCTCAAATCGTTCGGCGCCGCCGAGCTCGAATATGTCGAGCGGCGCTGCGCCAAATACATGCAGGCCTATGGCTACGGGCCCGCATTGCTCCTGCCGCCTGCCGTCGCCGGCGTGGCGCAGGGTGCTGCGACCGGCTATAATCGCAGCCCATGAACGATGCAAAATTCTGGTATTTCTTCGGCGGCATCTTTGCGGCGGTGGGGCTCGGCTTCATCGGCCTGAGCCTGGGCGTCAATATTTTCGCCGACGCGCAATTGCCGGACAAGGCGCCGCCCTGGCTGTTCGCCCTGGCGGGCGCGGCGTTCGCGGCCTTCGGCGGCGGAATTATCTATCGGGTCCGCGCCGCCGGGCGGCGCGATCTCAGGCTGATGCGGGAGGGTGTCGCCCTCAAGGCGACGGTCAGCGGCGTCAGGCGCGGCGCCATCGCCATCAACCGGCAGGAGCGCTGGCTTGTGTGCTACGATTACGAATATCCGCCGGGGCGGAAACACAAGGGCGAAAGCCGGGCCATGCCGGGCGAGGCGGTAATGGGCTACAGGCTGGGCGATACGGTCGACATCAAGGCCGATCCGCAGAAGCCGGACGTCAGCGTCTTCCTGGGCGCGTGATTCAGGCGGTCTCGCGCAGCTCGTGGTCGTGCATCGGGGGTGCTCCTTCGCGCAGCACATAGCCGCGGCCCCACACGGTTTCGATGAAATTCTTTCCCCCCGCCGCCGTCGCCAGCTTCTTGCGCAGCTTGCAGATGAAGACGTCGATGATCTTGAGCTCGGGCTCGTCCATGCCGCCGTAGAGGTGGTTGAGGAACATTTCCTTGGTGAGCGTGGTGCCCTTGCGGAGCGAAAGGAGCTCGAGCATCTGGTATTCCTTGCCGGTCAGATGCACGCGCTGGCCGCCGACCTCGACGGTCTTGGTGTCGAGATTGACCAGCAGTTCGCCGGTGAGGATCACCGACTGGGCATGGCCCTTGGAGCGGCGCACCACGGCGTGGATGCGGGCGACGAGCTCGTCCTTGTGGAAGGGCTTGGTCATGTAGTCGTCGGCGCCGAAGCCGAGCCCGCGCACCTTGTCCTCGATGCCGGCGAGGCCGGAGAGAATGAGAATGGGCGTATTGACCTTGGCGACGCGCAGCGTCTTCAGCACTTCGTAGCCCGACATGTCCGGCAAGTTGAGATCGAGCAGGATGATGTCGTAATCGTAGAGCTTGCCGAGGTCGACGCCCTCTTCGCCCAGATCGGTGGTGTAGACGTTGAACCCTTCCGACTTCAGCATCAGCTCGATGCTTTGGGCCGTCGCGGTGTCGTCCTCGATCAGCAGTACTCTCATATCGAATCCCCTATCGCCGCCAGCTCCGCCGTGGAGCCATCTTTGGCCGCAGCCTTCCCCGCATTTTCGCGGAGGGGCGCAACCAACCGTTAACGCTCACATGGAAGATAAGCCGGGAAAGGTTAACAAAACCTAATGGGCTTGACTCAAAATCACTGGACCGGGCCGCAAGATGTAGCGGGTTCGCCGAGCCGCCTACCAGATATTGTCATAACCGGCGGAAATTTCCGGTTTTTTTCAATGTTTCCGGCATATTTCCCGGCTTTACCCGCCTTTAAGCTTACCAGTTCATCATCGCCCTCGCGACGGCCGGAATCTCCTGCCTAGGTGATTCGGGCGCGGCTGAAAAGGGACGGTTCACGTCCCTTGAGTTTGTACGAGTGAGTGAGGACCAAATATGCGTTCACGCGAATCGCTTCTGCGCTTGCACCGCTTCCGTGTCGAAGACAAGCGCCGGCAGGCGGCCGACATCGAATCCATGATTCAGGACTTCATGCGAAAGTATGACGATCTCGACGCCCAGGTGCGCTTCGAGGAGGCCCGCAACGGGGTGGGCGATCCCACCCATTTCAACTATTCCCTGGCCGCCAGGGCGGCAGGCTCGCGCCGCGACAATCTCCTGAAAACGATCAGCGAGCTCAAGGATCAGTTGAACGACGCCCAGGCGGCGCTCAAGGACGAGGAGCAGGAACTGCGCAAGGTCGAGATGCTGGTCGAAAAGGAAGGCGGCGGCGCCGCCGCGCCCGCGGCCGTGGCCGGCCACATGGCCGGCGCTCCGGCGCGCTAAACCAAGCGGAAGCCGCGCATCTTCTCATAAAGAGGACGCGCCGCATCGGCGATGCGGGAGAGATGGTCCGGCAAAGTGTGGGCCGGTGCTTCCGGCTTGGCAAAGCCCGTCGATTGCCACACGGCATTATACCAGTGCGGCGCCCAGACGCCGTCGAAGGGCTTGGTGCCCCTCGGCCACGACAGCATGGCGTCGTCGAAGCCGATCCCGCAGGCCCTGCACAGAGCTTCTAGAACATGGCGCGGATCGGCCAGCACGTCGTCGGCATCGACAACGGGCGGAGCGCGGCCGAGTTTCTGGGCCACCATATCGAAAATCTCCGCCTGCTCGACGAAGCCGATGTCGCGGAGCGAAACCTCGGACCATTTTTTCATGTAGCTGGCCAGCACCCGCTCGGGCGCGCGGATCAGGAAGGCGTTGGTGAGCTTGAGCAGCCAGGAGCGATCGTAACCCGGCAGCATGTGGTGGGTCATGTGCTTCTGGTAGAAGAGGGGCTTGGCCGCGGGGCCGGTGCATTTCGCCACCAGGCTCCGCCAATCGGCGTCGTTGGCGGCGATGATTGCATCGCGCATCGGATGATCGTTGCCGTGGTGGACGAGGGAAAAGGCGTAGAAGGGCTCGTCCCAGGCGAGGCAATCGGCGCGGTTGCCGAAGGAATACATCATGGCCGTCGAGATATTGCGCGGCCCGGACCACATGGCGATGGCGGTCACGAGCAAATCCAGTCAAAGGTCATCGAAGGGGCGATCTCTTTTTGGATGCTGAATCGTTAGAACGGCGATTTCAGTGGAGCCCGAATCGACCTCATAGTAGATCAAATAGCCGTAGTCCGGCGTCACGGCCTTGCGAACCCCTTCGATGTCCTGACGGCGGCCCAACTCCGGGAAAGCCGCGATATTCCGCAATGTGTCCTGGATCGCAGACCTCACGCGAAGGGCGGCGCGAGGGTCGTATGATTTGATGTAATCGGCTATTCCATCGAGATCCGCAACGGCGCGGCGGGTGAGCCGCAGATTCATGAATCGAAACGACGGAACGCAGTCTCGACTTCGGCATCCGAGGCCAGGTCGCCGCGTCTTGCCTGGCTCTGTCCTTCTAGGATTGCCGCACGATGGGCGGGATCGGCGGTCTCGGGAGCGGCGCTGTCACGGGCCAGGCGGAGAATCGCCTTGGCGATCTCATCCTGGCTGCGGGCCGGCAGCTTGCGCACCGCCGCCAAGGCCTTATCGAGAAGCTCGGTCATTCGTACAATCTACACTTTCTTCGAGCATTTCAAAAGGGGCTTGATCACAGCGACCTCGCAGCCTCGCGCAAGCACAATTCCTTGTAGGCCGCGGACAGCTTGCGGGAGACGGGACCGGCCCCTTGCCATTCCTCCGTCGACAGAGGATTGCGCATGGGACGGCCGTCGACCTCGCGCACCGGGATCAAACCTGCGAAGGTGCCGGTGACGAAGGCCTCGTCGGCGCCATAGACGTCGTAGAGCGAAAACTGCTTCTCGAAGACCGGGATGGAATTTTCCCGGCACAGGCGGATCATGGCGGCGCGGGTGATGCCGGGGATGCAGTATTGGCCGCTCGACGTCCATACCTCGCCGCGCCGCACGATGAAGAAGTGGGTCGAGTTGCAGGTGGCGACGAAGCCCAGGGGATCGAGCATCAAGGCTTCATCGGCGCCGGCATTCATGGCCTGGACGCAAGCCGCGATGCAGTTGAGCTTGGAATGGGAATTGAGCTTCTGGTCCTGCACGTCGGGCGCGCCACGGCGGACATTCACGGTATAGAGACGCAGGCCCTTGTCGAATTTCTCCGGATTGGGCGTCTTGTATTCGGAAATGACGACAATGGTGGCGGGCGAGATGGTGACGCGCGGATCCTGATAGGGCGTGGCCTTGACGCCGCGCGTTACCATCAGGCGGATATGGACGCCGTCCTGCATCTTGTTGGCATCGATACAGGCAAAGAGGCGCTTGACCAGTTCTTGCGGCGAGACACCCACATCCATGAAGATGGCCTTCGCCCCTTCATAGAGGCGCTCGATGTGAGCGTGCAGGAAGGGCACGCCGCCCTTGACCAGGCGCAGGCCCTCCCAGACGCCGTCGCCGAGAATGAAGCCGGAATCGAAGACCGAAACCACGGCCTTGTCGCGGTGGAACAGCTCGCCGTTGACCGAAATCAGGATGTCGCGGTTGCGCGGATCGACGGCGATGTCGTGAATGGTATCGGGCATGGGCTCATATTGGCGGGACGGCGGGGAAAGATAAAGGGGTCTGGTGGTGTGGCAAGCGAGTTTCATAGAAGCAGTTCTAAAAATCCGGAGCGATCCCCACCCTTAGTCCCTCCCCACAAGGGGGAGGGAGATTCCTTGCGTGCGATTCAGTCCAAGTTCATTTCGCTTTGGTGTCCGCGACGGTCCATGCGCTTCAAGTCTTCCTTGAAGGCGTTCGAGACGCGAAGCGCTTTCATCTGACCGGTTTCTTGCGCTTGCCGAGCATGCGGCGGAACGCTTCGCCGGTATCGGTTGTAAAACGTTCACCGCCGCCTGCTTCAAGCTCCGCCAAGGCGCGCCGGGTCGCGGCATTGGGGATGCGGACTTCGAAGGGGAGCCCCCGCTGCAACACAACCTGGCTAAGGAACATGGTGATTGCGCCGGTGGTGTTGACGCCCAGCCTGTCGAGTACGCCTTCGGCGTTGCGTTTCAGTTCCGGCTCGACGCGCGCGGTTATGGTCGCTGTTTTACCCATGATGGCTGGTCCGCATTGGTGTATGTCTAATGTAATACAATTGTCGTACGTTGGCAAGGATGCTTCACTCCCTAGTCCGGTCCGGAGGCTCCCAGGCGTGGTCGGCGGAGGGAGCCGCCTCGCCGCGATCGGTGGAGAGGACCTTGGTTATCTCGGCGCGGCCGGCGCGGGCGATGTCGACAAGCTTCTCCATGTCGTCCACGTGCTTGGCCGATTGGCGCAGCAATTGCTCGTCATGGGTCTTGAAGGTTTTTACCGCCCGGTGCGCCTCGAAGGGATGATGGCCCAGGGCGGCGAGCAGTTTCTCGCCCATGTCGGCGGAAGAGGCGAAGACTTCGCGGAAGACGTCGGCCACACCGGCATTGATGAGCTGATAGGCGTGGACGCGGTCGAAGGCGCGGGCGAAAATACGCAAATGGGGGAAATGCCGCTTGGCCGCTTCGACAATCTCGAGAATTTTTTCGCGGTCGTCGACGGCGACGACCAGGGCCTGGGCGCTCCCGGCGCCGGCGGCTTCGAGCAGGTCGATGCGCGAGGCGTCGCCGTAATAGACCTTGTAGCCGAATTTGCGCAGCGCCTCGATCTGCTCGGCGTCGTGATCGAGCACCACCGCCTTGTAGCCGCTGGCGAGCAAGATACGGCCCACCGTCATGCCGTAGCGGCCGTGACCGGCGATGATGACTTTCGCTTCCCTCTCGTCGATGCGGTCGGGCTGGCGCTGGACGGCGGCGGCCAGAAATCGCGGCTGGATCAGTTTTTCGTCGGCGATCATCAGGAGTGGCGCGAGTGCCATGGAAATGGCCACCATGGCGACGAGCAGGCCGGCCTGGGCGGCGGCGAGAAGTCCCAGCCCCGCGGCAAAGGAGATGAGCACGAAGGCGAATTCGCCGCCCTGGGCGAGCGAGAAGGAGAAGCGCCAGGCATCGGCGCCGTTCATGCGAAAGGCGCGGGCGAGCACATCAAGCACCGCGAGCTTCAACAGAACGAAGCCGAGGACAAGGCCGGCGAGTCTTGCGGGATCGTTCATCAGCAGCGAGAAATCGATGCCGGCGCCCACCGCGATGAAGAAGACCGCGAGCAGCAGTCCCTTGAAGGGATCGAGATCCATTTCGAGCTCGTGGCGGTATTCGCTCTCGGCCAGCACGACGCCGGCGAGGAATGTGCCAAGCGCCGCCGAGAGGCCGACGAACTGCATGAGCAACGCGATGCCGACGACGATCAGCAGCGCGAAGGCGACGAAAATTTCGCGGATGCCGGAGGTGGCGACGAAGCGGAACAGGGGCCGCATCAGATAGCGGCCGGCGAGAATGACGGCGGCGACGGCGGCCAGCACGATCGCCGCCTGAAGCCAGGCCGGATAGGCGGCGATGAGACTGGCGCCATGATCGGCCTCGGCCTGTTGGGTGGCGAGCAACGGCAACAGGGCAAGAATCGGAATGACGGCGATGTCCTGGAATAGCAGCACGGAGAAGCACGACTGGCCGGCGGCGGTCCTCAGCAAGCCGCGCTCATTCAGGCTTTGCAGAACGATCGCCGTCGACGACATGGCGAGGATGAGGCCCACGGTGAGGGCCGCCTTCCAGTCGAGGCCCATGAGAAGCGCGGCGGCGGCGATGGCGGCGGCGGTGCCCGCGACCTGGAGGCCGCCCAGCCCGAGGATCGGCCGGCGCAGCGACCAGAGCTTCGACGGCTGCAATTCGAGGCCGACGAGGAACAGCATGACAATGACGCCGAATTCGGCGAAATGCATGACATCCCGGCCTTCGCGGCCGACGAGACCGATGACCGACGGGCCGATGGCAATGCCGGCGATCAGATAACCCAGCACCGAGCCGAGGCCCAGGCGCGCGGCGATGGGGGCCGCGACGGTGGCGGCGGCGAGATAAACGAAGGCGCCGAGAAGGAAATCTCCGAGTTGCATCAGGCCGCCCTTGCCGCGAAGGCGGGCGGCAGATCGAAGCCTTGGGCGAGCATCGCCATGGGATCGAGACGGCGGTCGCGCAAGGCCACGATCACATCGCGGTAAGCCTCGGCGCGGGCGTTGAGTTGCTCGGGAGGAGCGCGCCTTCCGGCGAAGACGGCAAAAGGTTCGAGCCAGGCCATGCCGCAGAGATAGGCGGTCTGGTCGAAAGGCGCGAGGAGGGCGTGGATTTCGAAACGGTTGCGGCCGCCCGCGTGGTAGGCCGCCTCGGTGCCGCCGGTGGAGATCGCCGACAGCATGAATTTGCCGGCGAGTTTCGTGCCGCCAGGGCCATAGGCCCAGCCGTTCTCCAGGACGAGATCGAGCCACTCCTTGACGATGGCCGGGCAGGAATACCAATAGAACGGATGCTGGAAGACGATGAGATCGTGTTCAAGCAGCAGCTTCTGCTCGCGCGCCACATCGACGGCGAAATCGGGATAGGCGGCATAGAGATCGTGGATGGTGACGCCGTCGAGCCCGGCGATGGCCGAGAGCATGGCTTTTTGCACGACGGACCCGGACAGGCGCGGGTGGGCGAAGAGGACGAGAATCTTCATGCCGCGCATATTGACGAGGGTGCGGGGGAAAATAAAGCGGGCTTATGCCGGGGGCGACTTACACAAATTGTTAAGGAGTCGCTTAGGCTTTCGCAAAAATATGTTATGCGGGGGGTGGGACATGCGACATGCTGAGGCCGAGAATGTCGCCCGTTGTCGACCAATATGGGTTTAACAGGCCGGGCATCGGGTCGATGCCGGTCAAAAACAAGGGAAGCATCATGAAGATCGTGACAAGCGTTTGGACGGGTATGGCCTTGCTGGCCATGGTACAGGCGGCCCAGGCGGCGGCGCCGCTGGTTTCGGGCAAATATGCCCTGATGGATTTCACCCAGTGTCAAGCCGGGTTCACGACCACGACGGACAATTATGTGCTGGGTGCGGGTGGCACTGCGCCAGCGGTCAAGTCGGTCAACCCGGCCGGGAACGGCGAGTTGAGCATGGGGGTCGGCAGCCTGACGTTTCCAGCCACGGCAGCCTCATCCGGGCCCGTAAGCTTCGAGCTGAACAACGTCAGCGGCAGTTCGCTCAGGATCGGTGGTTCCGGCGCAGCCATCGCGGTTCATCCGGAAACCGGCGCCGGCACGTATTCATTTACCGATACGACCCTTACGATCACGCCCACCACCGGCCTGGCGATGACCTGGACCATGCGCCCCGGCAACATTGTCAGCGGCGTCGCCCGGACTCTGTATATGGTGCGCCGCGAGAGCGCCAAGTGCGTCAACGCCGTCACGGCGACGAAGCAATAGCAGGCGGCGCCAGGCGGCGAAATGCGAAGGGCCGGAAACTCGCGTTTCCGGCCCCTGAAACTCTTTTGACGCCTGACTGACTCTTACTTGGAGCATGTTCTCGTCGCCAAAGTGCGTACACTTTGGCGGAACATGCTCTACTGCCGGTACTGCTGGATGCGGGTGGTACGCAGGCCCGCGAGGCCATGACGATCTATGGAACGCTGCCAGCTCAGATACTCCTCGACGGTGAGCACATAGCGTTCGCAGGCTTCTTCCAGACTCAACAAACCGCCGCGCACGGCCGCCACCACCTCGGCCTTGCGGCGGATCACCCAGCGGTGATTGCCGGGAGGCGGCAGATCGGCGATCGTAAGCGGACTGCCATCGGGCCCGATGACGTAGTTTACGCGTGGACGCAACTGACCGTTCATTGACGCAACTCAACACCTACTACGCAGGTACTCACTCACAGCCAAGCTAGGGCCGCGCGCTTAAGAATGACCTAAACACTGATGAACAAATGGCAAATTTGGCCCTTTACCGTGCCTCATTTCAGCACAGGCGGGCGCCCCGGTTTACATTTCGGCCCGTCCGGCCCATTTAGGCCGCCATGGGCGTATCCCAGACCATACTCGACCGGGTCCGCGCCGGCGTTGGCATTGCCGGCGATCCGGCCTCGATTCGCATTGTCTGCGCCATGTCGGGGGGCGTAGACAGTTCCGTGGTGGCGGCACTGCTCAAGCTCGCGGGCTTCGACGTGGTTGGCATCACGCTGCAGCTTTATGATCATGGCGAGGCGGTGAGGCGCAGGGGGGCCTGCTGCGCCGGCCAGGACATTCACGATGCGCGGCGGGTGGCGGCGGCCCTCGGCATCCCTCATTACGTGCTCGATTTCGAGCAGCGCTTCAAGGAAGCGGTGATCGACGAATTCGTCGCCGGCTATCTGGCCGGCGAGACGCCGATTCCGTGTGTCACCTGCAACCGGACGGTCAAATTCGCCGATCTTCTCAAGCGGGCGCGCGATCTCGATGCGGCGGCCCTGGCGACGGGGCACTATATCGAAAGCCGGCCGCGTGGGGGCGGCTCGCCGCACCGCGACCTTTACACACCCGCCGACATGACCCGCGACCAGAGCTATTTCCTTTTCGCTTCCACCCAGGAGCAGATCGATTACTTGCGCTTCCCGCTTGGCACGCTGAGCAAGACCGAGACGCGGCAGATCGCGGCGGAGCTCGGCCTGATGGTGGCGGAGAAGCCCGACAGCCAGGATATCTGCTTCGTGCCGGAGGGCCGCTATGCCGATGTGATCCTGCGGCTTAGGCCCGATGCGGCGGAACCGGGGGATATCGTGCACCTCGACGGCCGCCATCTCGGCCGCCATGACGGCATCATCCATTTCACCATCGGCCAGCGCCGCGGACTGGGCGTGGCCGAGGGCGAGCCGCTCTACGTGGTCAGGCTCGATGCGGCCGGGCGGCAGGTGATCGTCGGCCCGCGGGAGGCGCTGCTGCGGCGCGATATTCCTCTTGCCTCGCTTAACTGGCTGGGCGGGGCACTGGGCGAAATGCCGGTCGCGGTCCATGCCAAGATCCGCTCGACGCGGGGCGCGTTGCCGGCCACGATCCGGCGGGCGGGCGGCGCCGGCATCGTCACCATCCATGACGGCGAATATGGCGTTTCGCCGGGCCAGGCCTGCGTCCTCTACGAGGGAGCAGGGGCGGGCGCCCGGGTGCTGGGCGGCGGCTTCATTGCCCGGACCGATGCCGTGGCGGCAAATCGGTCCTTGCAAGAGGCAGCACTTGCCGCCACATAATGAGACGGGGAGGCCATTGCGTAAACAGGAGTGCCGCCATGAGCGGAGCAGTCCGTAAACTTGCCGAGCTCGACAATGGCGATGTGCGCCGCGCCTACAAGCGCTGGGCGCCGGTTTATGACGCCACCTTCGGCAAATTCGTCGAAGCCGGGGTGAAGCAGGCGACGGCGCGGGCCAATCATTTCGAGGGGCGGCTCCTGGAAGTGGGCGTCGGCACGGGACTGGCGCTGCCCCATTACAAGCGCGCGCTCAAGGTGACCGGTGTCGATCTCTCGCCCGACATGCTGAAGCGGGCCCACGAGCGCATCGCCAAGGGGCGCGTCCACAATGTCGAGGCGCTGCATGAAATGGATGCCACCAAACTCGCCTTCGAGGATGGGAGTTTCGATATCGCGGTGGCCATGTATGTGATGACCGTGGTGCCCGAGCCCGCCAAGGTGATGCAAGAACTGGCGCGGGTGACGAAGCCCGGCGGCACGGTGCTGATCGTCAATCACTTCAGCGTCGAGAAGGGCCTGCGCGGCGCCGTCGAGAAGAAGCTTGCCGGTTTCGCCGACGTGCTCGGCTGGCGGCCGGAATTCCCGGTTGAAACGCTGTTCGGCGATCCGCGCCTCAAGCTCATCGACAAGCGCCCGGTCAGGCCGTTCGGGTTCTTCACGCTGCTGGAGTTCGAGCGGCTGGGCTGAGATAAAGTGGTGGATCACTTTGAATTTGCGCTTCGGGCCAAGAGCCGCTCGATCAAGTGATCGAGCGAAACCCGTCCGGGCCCCCACGCCATAATGCCGAGCGCCATCGCCGCCCATGTCAGATGGAGAGGCCAGCCACCCGGCACGGTAAGCTGCACGATCAGCGTCATAAGGAGAAGCCCCAGCGCGGCCAGCCGTGTCGCCAGACCGAGAACGAGGAGGATCGGCAGCAGGATTTCCGCCGAACCAGCGGCGAACGCCATGACACCGGGCGCAGGGAAGGCATAAGGGCCGCCCGGCAGATGCAACTTGAACTCGGTGCTGAAAAGCAGCACGGCGACATCGTTCAGTTGCAGGAAACCGTCCCATTTATTGACGCCCGACCGCCAAAACGGGACCGCGAGTCCGAAGCGCAGGACGAGCTGGGTGAGAGACGGTTGGGCAATCGCGCGCACAATAGCGTTCACCCGCTCGATGAGACCGTCGATCCCCCGCTGTCCGTCGTTGTCGTCGCGATGCCGCTCAACGGCCATCATCATCAATTTCCATGATTTGCGGCAGTGAAGGCGCCCGCCTCAATCATTCCGGCGATATTGGCGGAAAGATCGAACTGCGGGCAGTCGGCGAATGCCGCCTCAGCCGCCTCGCCGAACGTCTCGCCCGCGATGAGGCGCGACAGGAACACCGCGCCGCCCGACGGCAGATGCCGGACGATCACCTCAAGACCGGGCCTGGTCGCCAGCGCATCCTCCGGCTCGGTCGCCTTGATGCGGCCGACCGGAGCGCCGCTCCGGTTCGTCACAAAAATGCTGACTGCCGGAAAGCGTGAGCGCACGATCCGCGTCGCAGGATGAGGCGTCAGAACGGTATCCGCCAGTCGCTCCGGAGGGATTGAAACCAAAGCCGGAGGCGCCAGCGGTTCCTCGTCGGCCGCGTGATAGGCATCGAGCCAAGCGCGCTCGATCCGCGCAACATCGGCGAGCCAAGGCATTGACTGGGCGTAGTCGTAGCGCTCGATGAAATCGGGAAAGTCGTGGCCGTATTCGAACAGAAGCGGCGACGTGGGGGGCGAGGCGCGCACATGAAACCTTGCCATCGCGCGAAAGAAATCCACGCCGGTAATACGCATCGTCGCCGGAAACGCCGCCGCCAGCGCGTTGATGAGGCTGACCGTGACGTTGTTGCGATAGACGTTGTAACGCTTGCCTGCGGTCTTGCCGTTCGGTCCTGAGACGAAAGCCGGCGGCGCGCGCTCGGGATCGAGAAGCGCGGGGGCGAAGCCAGCCGCATAGCCGAGCCGGTCTCCGAGACTGTGGATTTGGCGATCAACGGGCCGCATTGACTTTGCCGCGCACGAAACTGTGCGAATGGCGGTCGAGGATTGCTTGAGCGGCAGTTGCCTCCGCTTTGAGAACCGGCCAGTCGGGGATATCGCTGTCCCATTCCACAAGCGTCGGGATGAGCCCGCATCGGCCGATCACGATTTCGAATAGTTTCCAGACCGCGTCGGCGACCGGCCCGTCATGGCTGTCGATGAGCAGCAGGCCGCCCTCGTCGTCCGTCTGCTCGGCGTGCCCGGCCAGATGGATCTCGCCGACATGCTCGAGCGGAAAATCCGCGAGATAGGCAAGCGCGGAGGTGCCGTGATTGGTGGACGAAACGAAGACATTGTTGACG
>JANMQL010000415.1:0-5478 GCA_031370475.1 Hyphomicrobiales bacterium
ATCGGCATTTTCCTCGAACGCTACATCGTCAAGGGACTGACCGCCGGCGCGGTGAAATAGCAAATTTCCCTCTCCCAAAGGGAGAGGGTGGGGCCCATTGCGAAGCAATGGGAGGGTGAGGGGTTACGGTCTATCCATCACAAGACTTGCTCCCCTCATTTCCCCAACACCTTCCGCATATGCGCAAGCACGAAATCACGGCCGCGAGCTCCCAGCTCCGCCGACGCTTCCTTCGCATCGCGCGTGTACCAGGTCTTGTCCGACCGAAGCTGCATGTCGACCGCCTCCGGACACAGCGCCAGCATCAGCGACGTCTCGCCCTTGCCGGCATGGTCGAAAGGATATTGCCTGACGATTTCCGGCGTCATCAGCGGGTGGCCCTTGATCCAGTTGAAGGGATCCTCGCCCGCCGCATGCCGCGCGTAATAATCCGCCATCTCCGCCTTGCCCCACCAGCCTTCGCCGCGTGTCCTTTCGAGGAATTCGAAGATCGCCTGCCGCGCCCCAAACTTGAATGCAAGATCCGTCGGCATGCCGACGGTGAAATTCTCGGTCTGGTGATGGATGAAGAAATGGATGTTGCGAAAGCCGATGCGCAGCAGCCCCTTGAACATCTCACGAGCCAGGGGGTGCAGCGCGCTCGAATCGACCTGCAGCGAGCCATTGCCTTCCGGCGGCTCCACCGCATAGCTCGCCGCCCCATAATAGAAGGGCGGCAGGATGACGAGCTCCATCTCCTTCTCTAGTAGGTCCAGCATCCTGACGACCGCCAGCGTATCCATGCCGACGCCCAGATGCTCGCCATGATATTCGAGCACGCCCAACGGCAGGACGACGGGCAGGCGTTTCTCGATCGCCGCCCTGATCTGGTGCGGAAGCATTAGTTCGTAGCGCATGGATGCTCTCTTTGGAGGACCATTCAGTGGTCCCATTGAGTGGTCCGGTGGAAATTCAAATCGAATTTGACCGCGGCACCCGGGAGGCGCTGAGCTCGATTGCCATTGCGCCCAGGGACTGGGCGACCCGCCTGGTATCCGCGCTCGCGCTTGCCGAAAAGTAATCGAACCTGCGCAAGGTGGCGACGCCGGCAAATCCGGAAGACCGGAACAGCTCGACATAATCCTCTTCCAGCAAAGCGCCGACCACGCATTCCGCCCATAGCTTGGGATTGCAGCGGGCGTTTTCGCTCATCGGCCGCCCGACGACGATATCGGCGATCTGCACATGGCCGCCGGGCCGCAACACCCGGAAGATTTCGGCGAAAGCCTTGGGCTTGTCGGGCACGAGGTTCAACACGCCGTTGCTGGTCACCACGTCGACGCTTTCTCCGGGCAGCGGAATCGATTCGGCATTTCCTTCGATAGATTCGACATTGGCGGCACCCGCCAGCGCCGCGTTCTTGCGAAATTTGGCGAGCATCGCCGGCGTCATGTCGAGAGCGAAGACCTTGCCTTCCGGCCCCACAAGACGCGACGCGGTAAGTGCGTCGGTGCCGGACCCGGCGCCGATATCGAGTACGCGGTTTCCCGGCCGCATGACATCGGCGCGAAACGGAAACCCGACGCCGGCAAACGACTCGACGGCCCCGGCCGGAAGCCGGTCGAGCCAGTCTTCGGGGTAGCCGACGAACAGACAGGCGCTGCGGCCGGTGGGGAAATGGAATTGCTTCGATGGCAGATTGGCCACCTCGCTGTACATGTCGCGCACCGCGCTGAGAATCTGGTCCTTGCTGAAGCCGGCGATTGCAACCATGGCTTAATCTTCCCCCAATCAGAATTGCTCGATGAGCGCCTTGATGCGCGCTTGCAACGTCGGCGAAGGCCGTTCTTCGCCGGTTTGCCGCACCTTGTCGCGCAGACCCTTCTCGAATTCGGCGCGCGAAAAGCAGCCGCGGCACTCCTCGAGGTGACGGTCGATCTGGGCGCGCTTGGCCACGTCGATCTCCCCGTCGAGATAGCTGAGCATGTGCGCGATGACTTCTTCGCAATGAATTTTATCCGGCTCAGTCATGGATTGTCTCCTTTGCCAACGGGCCGGCGACGAGGCCCGCCGTCACGGCTTGTTCCCACAGGGCGCGCTGCAGCATCGATCGGGCGCGGCTCAGGCGCGAACGCACGGTGCCGATGGGCACGCCAAGCATTTGGGTTACTTCGCCATAGGCATGGCCTTCGATGTCGACGAGCACGACGATGGTACGGAAGCTCTCGGGCAGGCTGTCGAGCGCCCGCTCGATGTCCTCGCCCAGGAGCTTGTTGAGCAACTCCCGCTCGGGATTGCTCCACCACAGCAGAAACGGCTGATGCAGCTTCTCGAACAGGGAGAAGGGCCGCCCTTCGTCCTCCTCCAGAGGCGTGGTCCGGCCGATCGGCGCGCCGCGGCGGCCGCTGATGAAGGTGTTGGTCAGGATGCGGAATACCCATTTGGGGAACGCCTGGCGGTCCTTGAGTTGTCCGAGGCTGCTCCAGGCCTTGACGGTCGTGTCCGAGACCAGGTCTTCGGCATCGGCTCGGTTGCCGGTGAGGCGCAACGCGACGCCGTAAAGACGGCCCAACAGCCGCTGGATCTCCGCCTCGAAGAAGGCGCGGTCGCTGGGGCCGGCGCGCATCGTGAATTCCCGGTGAGAGTTGCCGCGCCAGCCTAGCACGGCTCGGCGGCAACGCGCACCCGGGGAATCTTGCGCCGCCGGTCCGGCTTACGGCTTCACCGCCAGCAGCGAGACGCTCTTCACGCCGAACTTCTTGCTGGCGCCGCGGGCGTTGTCTGAGATGAACTGATAGGCGGGATTGTCCTGAACCTTGACGATTTTCAGGCCCGCGGCTTCGATTTGCCCGCGATAGAAGTCCTGTTGGGCGGCCCCGCCGATGCAGGCCGCCCAGAGGGTCGAGTTGCACACGATGGTCTGCGGCAACTGAACCTCGGTGACGATGTCGGAGATTGCCAGCCGGCCGCCGGATTTGAGGAGGCGCGCCGCCTCGCGGAAGACCTTGGCCTTGTCGGTCGCGAGGTTGATGACGCCGTTGCTGATCACGGCATCGGCCGATGCCGCGGGGACGGGAACATTCTCGATGTAGCCTTTGAGGTAGGTCGTGTTCTTGAAGTCGTCACGATCGCGCAGGCGCTCCGCCTTGGCGCGCTGCTCGTCGGTCATGTCGACGCCGATGACCTTGCCGCGCGGGCCCACTTTCAATGCGGCGATGAATGTGTCCATGCCCGAGCCGCTGCCCAGGTCGAGAACGGTTTCGCCGTTCTTTAGATCGGCAAGATGGAAGTAGTAGCCGACGCCGGCGAAGGACTCGATCGCTTCAGCCGGGATGCGGTCGAGGTCGGCCGGCGCGTAGCCGAGGCGCTCGGCGAGCCCGCGGCCCATCTCGAAGTGGAACTCGCCATGCGGATTTTCCGCGACACTGCGGTACATCGCCTTGACTTTCGACTCAAGCTCCTCGGGCTTAAAGGCGGCGGCGGTAGCGGTAGCCATGACAATTCTCCTCCGGGATCGGGGTTGTGGATGTCGCCCTTTCAGCGCCTGACGCCGGCGCTGAGCAGGTATTCGCGCGGCACGCAGATTCCGAGTTCGGTGCGGAAGCCGTCATGGAAGGCGATGAAGTCGCGGCGCAGCTCGGCGCGGCGGGCCTCGTCGAGATTGCCGGCCAGCGCCTTGGTCGGTCCGTAGCTCTCGGAGAAGGTGTTCCAGGCGGCCTCGCCGCTCGCCTCGCGATAATACGAGGTTCCCCTTTCGAAGCGCAGATCGAAGGCCCCGCCGAGCAGCTCGCGGACGCGCTCCGCCTTGCCCCATTCGAACGGCGAAGGCGGCGCCGGAGTGGGCGGCGGCGGCATATAGGGCTTCATCACCATGAACATCTTGAAAAGATTGCTGTCGGGAAGCCACGTGGTGATCGCCAGGCGGCCGCCCTTGCGGGTCACGCGCGCCACTTCGGCGGCCGCCGCTTCCGGCCGGCTCGCGAACATGACGCCGCAGGTCGAGATGACGGCGTCGAACTCTCCGTCGGAAAACGGCAGCTTTTCGGCATCGCCGATGCGATACGCGATATCGAGACCCTCGGCTTTGGCACGCTCGCGCGCGGCGGCGACGAGGTCGGCCGCGATATCGCAGCCGGTGACCTTGGCACCGCGCTTCGCCACGGCGCGCGAGGTCCAGCCCGTTCCGGTCGCCAGGTCGAGGATGCGCTCGCCCGGTTGCGGGTCGAGCCGCAGCACGCAATGCTCGATCGAATCGGCAATGCCCCGGCTGATCCGGTCGTACTTGGCCCCGCCGGAACTCCAGACGGCGGCCGGTTTTTCATTGTGCGGCTGAATTGTAGCTGTCGCGATCATGGTGCAAATCTCCCCTTTTGCCTTGCCCCAAGGACGCGCCGGTCGTGGAAACGTTCCCCGGCGGCTCGAAATTTTTTCCGAACGGCGCGGGAACTTTTTTGCCGCGGTTGCGTCGCTCCCAAACGGGGATGGGGTTTGGCGGTGGGAAGCATCCATGCGGGGCGAGGTGGCCGGAATGGACCGCGCAAGATTGGCGCACCCGACAGGATTCGAACCTGTGACCCCTGCCTTCGGAGGGCAGTACTCTATCCAGCTGAGCTACGGGTGCCTGAGCCGGGCCTCATATAGCCGAAGGCCTTGGCGCTGGTGCGGGAATTGGCAGCGGACAGCGGCAATGTGGTGTTCACCGACCATGCCCTGCGGCGCATGCGGAAGCGGCAGGTGACGCCAAAGACGGTTCTTGAATGCCTCGGGCGCGGCGTCATTGTCGAGGGTCCGGCCCGGAACCTCAAGGGCACATGGGAGCTGGCGCTGGAACGGATGGGTGCGGGGCGGCGGCTTCGCGTCGCCTGCGCGCTCGACCCGCCGGGGCGGCTTGTCGTGATAACGGTTTATGAGATTGGAGAGTAGCGGTCATGTACCATTACACTGAAAGCGGCCTCCGCAATGTCTGGCTCGCCAATGGTTATCGCACCCATGCGACGGATTATGGCAGGGGTGTTGCCTTCGACGACCTGGAGGGCTTGCACCGCGAAATCGGACGCTGGCTCTGCGCCTTCCGTCCGCGCCTGACGGGTGCCGAGTTCCGCTTTCTCCGCCATGAACTGGATTTGTCGCAAGCCGCACTCGCCGGGCTTCTTGGCAATGACGCACAGTCGGTGGCCCTGTGGGAGAAGGGCAAGGTCAGAGTCCCGGCCTGGGCCGACCGGCTCATGCGGGCCCTCTACCGCGAGCACACCGAAGGCAATGTCAAAATCCGCAGCCTCATCGAAACCGTCGCGCAACTCGAAACCAAGACCCGCGCCGTAACCCGCCTCGAAGCCCGCGATACCCGCCACGGCTGGAAGCTCAAGGCGGCGTAAGGCAAACGGCGGGTGAGGGCCGCGGCGCGCGACCGGGGAGATTATCGTCGGACCCGTGCGCCAGCACGGGCCTTGGAGACCAGCCTTGCAGATGTCTCAACATGATGACAGTCTGGGACAATTC
>JANMQL010000010.1:0-6240 GCA_031370475.1 Hyphomicrobiales bacterium
CCTTCTGCATTCCCCATGGCGGCGGTGGGCCGGGCATGGGTCCGATCGGCGTCAAGGCCCATCTCGCCCCTTTCCTGCCGGGCCACAAGGTGGTGCATGGCGTCAATCCGGCGGCGGGCCGCGACCAGTCGCACGGCGCCATCTCGGCCGCTCCCTGGGGCTCGGCCTCGATCCTTCCCATCTCCTGGACCTATATCGCCATGATGGGAGGCCCCGGCCTGCGCAAGGCGACGATCATGGCGATCCTCAACGCCAATTACATGGCCAAGCGCCTCGATCCGCATTTCCCGGTTCTCTATACCGGCCCCGGCGGCTTCGTGGCGCACGAATGCATCATCGACCTACGCTGGCTCAAGGAGCGCACCGGCCTCTCGGTCGAGGACGTGGCCAAGCGCCTGGTGGACTATGGCTTCCATGCCCCCACCATGTCCTTCCCGGTGCCCGACACGCTGATGATTGAGCCCACCGAGAGCGAAGGGAAACGCGAGCTCGACCGCTTCTGCGACGCCATGATCGAGATCAGGAAGGAGATCGCCGAGGTCGAGGAGGGCAAGACCGATCGCGATGACAACGTGCTGAAGAACGCCCCCCACACCCACCGCCTGCTGCTTGGCGACTGGAAACATCCCTATTCCAAGGAGAAGGCCTTCTTCCCGCTGAAAGGTTATCCCAACGACAAATACTGGCCCCCCGTCGGCCGCGTCGACAATGTCTATGGCGACCGCCACCTCGTCTGCACCTGCCCGCCCACGGCCAATTACATGGCGGCGGCGGAGTAGGGCCGGTTTGACAAAAACGCATATTCTGACTAGTCTGACTAGTCAGAATTGGATTTACCCATGAACAAGCACAGCCGCATCTGGTCTCTTCAGGATGCCAAGGCCAAGTTCAGCGAAGTGGTCCGCCGCGCCCAGACCGAGGGCCCGCAGACGGTGACGGTGCATGGCAAGAAAGCGGTGACAATTTCAGCCGTGAATGAAGCCGGCACCGCGGAGGAGACCTGTGCCGGTCTCGTCCGAATTCTGGAGAATTCCCCGTTGCGTGAGTTTGGAAAAAATGCGTTCCGGCGGACAAAGTTGAAAGTAACCCCCCGGCGGATCGATCTGTGACAGGATGCCTGATCGATACCAATGTGATTTCGGAATGGAGCAAGCCGCGTCCCGCTCCGCGTGTGGCCGATTTTGTTTCGAATTCCCGGCGGCAGCACTTGTTTGTAAGCTCCGTTTGCATCGCCGAAATCCGCTATGGAGCGGATACCGCAGCTTCGCCGGAGGCGCGGAACAGGCTCATCGATTGGCTTGAAAATGAATTGCGCCCGTTCTTTCGCAATCGCGTCTTGGAGGTCGGCGAAGATATTGTACTGGCCACTCTCAAGTTGACCGAGCAATCGGCGCGCAGACGCCAAGCCGTTCATTTCGCCGACAGCCTGATTGCCGCGACGGCCCATGTCCACCGGCTCGTGGTCGTCACGCGGAACGTCAAGGATTTCTTGAATCTGAGCGTCCCCGTCCTCAATCCCTGGACCGGCGAGCGCTTCAACGGCGCCTGAAACAAAAACCCGGCGCTCAGGCCGGGCTTTTTCAATTCCCCACGGCGAAACTCAGTTCAGCCGGCTCTTCACCGCGGCGATCGACTCGGCGATCAGCCCGTCGCCCTTGGCGCCCTTGACCGCCTCGCCGGCGAGCTGCGATGCGGCGGCGATGGCGATATCGGTGGCCACCGTGCGCACTTCCTTGATCGCCGCGGCTTCCGCCTGGGCGATCTTCTGTTCGGCCTGCTTGCTGCGGCGCTCCAGCGTCTCGGCCAGCTTGCGGCGGGCTTCCGCCGTATAGGTCTCGGCCTCTTTGCGCGCCTGTTCGACGATGCCGGCGGCGTCCTTCTCGGCCTCGGCGCGTTTCTTCTGGTAGGACGCGAGCAGCGCCTGGGCCTCCTCGCGCAGCTTGCGCGCCTCGGCAAGCTCGCCGGCGATCTTCACCGAGCGCTCGTCGAGCATGCGGGCCAGCATCGCCGGCACCTTGAGATAGACAAGCAGGGCCGCGAACAGCACGAAGGCGATGGCCACCCAGCTTTCCGGCTCGTGAAAGAATTCCATGCTCGCCCCCTTATTTCGTTGCCTTGGCGACGGCGTCCGCCGCGGCCGCGGGGCTCACCTTGGCGCCGGTCAGTTCGGCGACAATGCTGGTGGCGATATCGGCGGCAACCGCGCGCACGTCGGCCAGCGCCTTGGCCTTGGCCCCGGCGATCTGCTTTTCGGCTTCCGCGATCTTGGCGCCGAGTGCTGAATCGAGCTTGGCCCGCTCGGCGTCGATTTCGCCGGCAAGCTTGTCGCGATTGGCCTGGGCGATGCCATGGGCGCGGGCCCGGGCCTCCGCCAGCGTCGCTTCATAGGCGGCGATCGCCTTGTCGGTTTCCGCCTTGAGCTTCTGCGCCTGGGCGAGGTCGCCTTCGACGGTTGACTTGCGCCTGGCGATGGCGCCGCCGGTGCGCGGAATCGCCACCCGCGAGATGACGATATAGAGCGCGATGAAAGTCACCGCCAGCCAGAAGAGCTGGGCCGGCCAGGCGCTGATATCGAGTTGCGGCATCAGCCGAACAGGATGAGCATGGCGACGGCGAAGCCGATGAGGCCCGTCGCCTCGGCGAAGGCGAAGCCGAGGAAGAGCGTGCCGCGCTGGCCCGCCGCTGCCGCCGGATTGCGCAGCGCGCCCGCCAGGTAATTGCCGAAGATATGGCCGATGCCGATACCGGCGCCACCCAGCGCGATCGCGGCGATACCTGCGCCGATGGCCTTTGCTGCGTCGAGTTCCATGGTCTTTCTCCTAGTTTGAAGTTGAATTGCGATTGTAATTAGTGATCCACATGCATGGCGTCGCTGAGATACATGCACGTGAGAAGGGCGAAAACATAAGCCTGCAGTGCCGCCACCAGAAGTTCGAGGCCCATGAGCCCGACCATGGCGGTGAGCGGCAGCCAGCCGGCATAGAGGCCGAGCATGACGACGAAGCCCGCCATCACCTTGAGCATCATGTGCCCGGCCATCATGTTGGCGAACAGGCGGATCGACAGGCTCATCGGCCGGATGAAGTAGGAGACGATCTCGATCACCACCACCAGCGGCAGGAGCACCACGGGCACGCCCGACGGCACGAACAGCTTGAGATAGCCGAAGCCGTTGCGGATGAAGCCGATGATGGTGGCGCCGACGAAGACGACCAGCGCCAGCGCCAGGGTCACGATGATGTGGCTGGTCACCGTGAAGGAATAGGGAATGAGCCCCAGCACATTGGCGAACAGGATGAAGGTAAAGAGCGTCAGCACGAAGGGAAAATAGGTGCGGGCGTTTTCGTGCAGCACGTCGTGCGTCATGGTGTCGACGAGCTCGTAGATGCTCTCGGCCACCGATTGCAGCCGGCTTGGCACCAGCCGGGTGGGCGCCAGCATGAAGAGGAGCGATGCGCAAACGACCGCGATCACCGCCCACAGCGCCGAATTGGTGAAGGTGAAATTGCCGAGCGGGCCTTCGCCGAACACCGGCGAAATCACGAACTGATGGATCGGATCGATGATCTTCTCGCCTGCTTCGGATGCCGCCACGTTCAATCCTCATCGTCTTCGTCTTTGGCGGCTGGCGCTACGGGCCCCTTGCCGCCGAGAATGTCTTCGGCCTGTTGCGAACGCGACAGGCGCATCACGTTGAATACCCCCGCCGCCAGGCCCACGGGCATCAGCGCCAGCATGATCCAGGGAGCGGTGCCGAGATATTTGTCGGCCATCCAACCCAGACCCATTGTCACGAGAAGCCCGACGAGAAGCTCGCTGACCGCCCGCAAGGCAAGACCCGCAGCCGAACCCTCCGTTGTGTCGGGTCCGGCGGTTCCCCGCCGCGCCTGAAGCGTCTTGTCGAGCCGCCGGCCAAAATCCTCAAGCTGATCCGGCGGCGGCCTATGGCCGGTGTCACTCATGATCGCGCTCAAGAAATTGGGCCTGCGGGCAGCGCCAAGCGCCCCCGAAAATCGCGCGAACCATAGTTGCGGGCCGATTTTGTGTCAAGAAATGGATCGGCGGCGTAAGTCCATGAAATCGTGTGAATATTGGACCCAAAACGGCAATGCGTCGAAAAGTCCGGGAAGGGGCGGACGGACGCCAGGCGATTCTGTCCACGGTCAACCCTTGACCGCCTTGCCGAGCGGCAGAAACAGACTGAGTGGTGCCGATGCAAACTCAATGAACCCGTGGTGCCTGTAAAAGGATCGGGCCGCCGCATCCTTGGCGTTGACGATCATGGCATAGGCGGCAATTTCCGAGCCCATGGCGCGGGCCATGGCATCGGCGAGCAATGCGCCGCCAAGGCCGATCCCGCGAAAATCGAGTCCAATTGCGAGTCGCCCGAGACGCACGCCGGGCACCACCGGATAGCGCGGCAATTTGGACGCCAGTTGGGCCGGGATTTCCTCGACCGGCAGACTGGCGGAGGCAAGTGTGTAGAAACCGGCCACGCGCCCCGAGGCACTTTCGATCGCCACGAAACAGCTTGCCATGCGGCGCTTCACGTCCTGGCCGGCGATCTCACGCAGATAGCGGTCGAGAGCCGCAACGCCGCAGGAGAATGAGCCTCGGTCGTGATGGGATGCCAGCGCCTCGACAGTGAAGCGCGCCGTCATGCCGGGCCGAGAAGCCGTTCCCGCCGCTTGATGGCCCGGCGCATGGCGGGCGTCGCTATGGGCGGCTTGAGCAGCGCCTTCACCAGCGCAATCTGGTCGGCGGCCGACAAACGCACAATCTGGGCCTCGGCGATGGTCCGGCTTGCCGCCTCATGGGCGGCATGCACCACGAAATCGCTGACCGACCGGCCCTGAATCTCCGCCGCACGCCGGATCGCCGCCAGCGAATCGCGGGCGATGCGGGCTTCGAGGCGATGGGCCTTGGTGCGGGTCTGCGGCATATGCGTAATGTACGGCAATTTGCCTCACAACGCAAGATGCCACGGCTTTTACAACAGCCCGGCCCGCCGCAAGCTTTCGGCCAACAGCTCCGGCGAGCGGAAATGATGCGCCTTCATGCCGACCGCCTCCGCCCCCGCCACATTGAGGGCGCTGTCGTCGATGAACAGGCAGTCTGCCGCCGCCAGCCCGTTGCGGTCGAGCAGTAGCCGGTAGATGGCCGGGTCCGGCTTCACCAGCCGCTCGTCGCCCGAGACGACGATGTCGCGGAAATGCCCAAGGAATGCGAAGCGGCCGCGCGTCTCGCGGAATTTCTCGCCGTTCCAGTTGGTGATCGCGTAGAGAGCGCCGCCGCGCGCGGCCAGGCTTTCCAGAATGGCGACGCTGCCGTCGATGGCGTGGGGCAGGGTCTCCTGCCAGCGCATGTCATAGGCGGCGATCTCGGCCCCATGGCCGGGATGGCGGAGCGTGGCTTCCCTGACGGCCTCGGCGAAACTCCGTCCGCGGTCCTGTTCCAGGTTCCAGTCGCTGCTGCACACATTGGCGAGGAACCACTCCATGCGGCTCTCGTCGGTGAATATCTTGCGATACAGAAAGCGCGGATCCCAGCGCAGCAGCACATTGCCGATGTCGAAGACGATGTTCATGAAATGCGACGAGACTCAGCCCGCCTCGCGCATCGCCTCGGCTTCCTGCAGGTCGACCGAGACGAGCTGCGAGACGCCGCGCTCCATCATGGTGACGCCGAGCAGCCGGTGCATGCGCGCCATGGTGAGCGCGTGGTGGGTGATGATCAGGAAGCGCGTTTCGGTGCGCTCCAGCATGGCGTCCAGCAGATTGCAGAAGCGCTCGACATTGTGGTCGTCGAGCGGCGCGTCGACTTCGTCGAGCACGCAGATGGGCGAAGGATTGGTGAGGAACACGGCGAAGATGAGGGAGAGCGCCGTCAGCGTCTGCTCGCCGCCCGACAAGAGCGACAGGACCGTGGGCTTCTTGCCCGGCGGATGGGCGAGGATTTCGAGGCCCGCTTCCAGAGGATCGTCGGACTCGATCAGTTGCAGTTCCGCCTCGCCGCCGCCGAAGAGCGTGGTGAAGAGCTCGCCGAATTTCTCGTTGACCGTACCGAAGGCGTCGAGCAGGCGCTGGCGGCCCTCGCGGTTGAGGCTGGAAATGGCGCCCCGCAGCTTGCCGATCGCTTGGGCCAGATCGTCGCGCTCCTTGATCAGTTCGCCGAGCTGCTTGGCCACCGCCTCGGCCTCTTCCTCGGCCCTGAGATTGACGCCGCCGAGGCGTTCGCGGT
>JANMQL010000020.1:0-3958 GCA_031370475.1 Hyphomicrobiales bacterium
AGGCGGTCGCGGAGGGGGACGGGCTTGCTGGCGGGCATGGGTAAATCTCCTGATGACTCATCAGGAGATTAGCCGGTGGCGGGGGGCGCGCAATAGCCCCCACGAAAAAGGGGCGGACCCGAAGGCCCGCCCCGAACGAAATATGTGCCCAGGAATGCCCGGCGGTTAAGGCAGTATGCCCGTATAAACCTCGACTTCGAGGGTTCCCCGGCAACTTGCATATCCACTGCTGACCTCGTGTTTCCCGGCGAGGACCACGGTCGTCGCCACGCCGCCGGTCACGGCAAGCTGCTGGCTCGAAGACCAACCCAACTGGGTGAAGTTCACCGAATTGGTTCCCAGCGGCACGCGCACAATTCCCATATTGTGGTAATCATTATTGCCGAACACAGTTGCAAGAACCGTACCCGACATGATGAGGACGCCATTGTCGCTGGTCGCAACTCCCTTCATGTTGCAGCTTCCGCGCCCCCTCACAAATGCGGTGCCGCTGGTGGGAGGCGTAAAGGTGATTGACGCCATCTGCGCATTTCCCAAACCAGCGCCTGGTATCGAAGTTATGGGAGCCACCACTTGCTTGATCAGCGTGGGACCGGCCGGGCCCGTGGCGCCGGTCGGGCCTGTTGCCCCCGTGTCACCGGTTGCGCCTGTCGCGCCGGTAGCACCAGTTGCGCCGGTCGCGCCCGTTGCACCCGTGGCACCTGTCGGACCGGTGGGGCCCGTCGCCCCGGTCGCACCCTTGGAGGCAAATTTTTCCCAGAACGTCGGGTTGGCCGAGGGCAATTTGTTGAGATTGACACCGGCGTTTTTCTTGGCCCGCCAACTGGAGCCCTCCGATACCACCAGGTCGTTTTCGACATAGGTTGTGGTATTCGACCAGCCGCCCTTGGCATTGACGCCGCGCGGGCCGCAATCGGCCACCACCGCGTGAACGACGGGCGCCGCCGCGCCGATAAGCGTAAGGTCGACGATACAATCGGTCGGAAGATAGACGAGGTTGAAGCTGAAGAGACGCGAAGAGTTTATCGGCGCGCTGAAGATCCCGTCGAGACTGACCGAGGTGCCGGTCGGGCTTGATCCGGTGACTACCAGCTTGCCCGCGCCAATCTTGGCGATTGTGACCGAGATGTTTGCAAATGCCGAAGTTGTTGTCAGAGCCGTTGCAAGAAGAATTGCGGAGGCCGCAATCGCTATGCGCCGTTGTGCCCGTTTCATTTTCGCTTCCCGCTATTGGAATTGGAATGTCAGGCCCCATGGAAGAGTGGCACATCTATTAGTTGAATTCAATTGAATTTAGATTCAGTGCTAATTGATCGAGGTTCCTAGGCCGCCGCCTTCGAGGCGGTCGCGGAGGGGGACGGGCTTGCTGGCGGGCATGATCAATCTCCTGACGAGTCATCCGGAGATCAGCCGGTGGCGGCGCGCGCAATAGCCCCACGAAAAAGGGGCGGACCCGAAGGCCCGCCCCTGGCTACGAAAGTCCGGCAAGGTTCAGTTATGCACCATCACCCAGCCATTGACCCAGTCGCTGCTGTCGATGGCGACCGAACTCCAATTCGTGATGCAGGCGCCGACCGCATAGTTGCCTGCCGCCAGGCCGGAGACCGCGCCGTTGACCGCGAGACTCCGGTAAAACTCATCGACCGTCGTGGTGACATAATTGCCGCCGGAGAAATCGCTCAAGCTGGTGGCCGTGGAAAGCTTGTAGCAGAGGCCGATATCGACGTCGATCGGGAACTGGCCGGCGCCGATGGCGAGCGGCAGGGCGGCCACGCCCGTCATCTTCTGTCCGGCCGCCAGCGACACGGCGACGGTCGGGCCGACGAACACCCATTGGGTTTGGTTGTTGAGCGGTCCATCGCCGATGGGACCGGCGAAGGGCAGCACGGCTACGATGCCTTGCGGACCCATGGGGCCCGTGGGGCCCGTGGCGCCTGTCGCACCGGTGGCGCCCGTCGCACCTTGCGGCCCGGTGGCGCCGGTGGCGCCGGTGGCACCTTGCGGGCCGGTGGCGCCGGTGGCGCCCGTCGCACCCTGCGGGCCGGCATCGCCAACCGGACCCTGGGGACCGGTCGCGCCCGCCGGACCCGCCGGACCTACGGCGCCGTCAACACCATCCTTGCCGTCAACGCCGTCCTTGCCGTCGGCGCCCTTGGCGGCGAATTGTTCCCAGTAGGCCGGATTCGACGACGGCAGCCGGTTGAAATTATCGCCGGCACCCTCCTTGGCCCGCCAGGTCGATCCTTCCCAGGTGACGAGATCGTTGCCGATATAATAGGTCGAATTGCTCCAGCCGCCACGCGGATTGACGCCGCGCGGACCGCAATCGGCGACGACCGCCTGCACCTTGCCGGCGGCGCCGACGACTTCCAGGTCGACGATGCAGTCGGTGGGCAGATAGACCATGTCGAATTTGAATTTCCGGTGGACGATCGGCGCCGAGAAACTGCCGTCGAGCTTGACGGAGGAGCCCGCGGTGCTGGTTCCCCACACCAGCAGCCGGCCATCCGAGATCTTGGCGCCGTTGACGCTCATCTCGGCATGGGCCGCGGCGGCGGAAAGCGCCAGAAGGGCGGCGGCGGCCGGAATGGCGATCTCCAGGCGGCGGAAGACAACATTCACGGACATGGGACTTACCCTCGACAGTTCAGTACAGCTCCCACGGCTGCAAGATTAACCCTCCGATAATACTATAGCACCGCCAACAACGGCCGTGGTGGTTAACCAATTCTTTGAATTACCCGAAGGTTGCGGCGATCGTTACTTATTAAAGCAATTGCTCGCTTGCCCGGCCTCAATATCCGAGCTCGAAATATTCCGCCGCCGTCATGGCGAAAATCTCGACGGGCTCGGATCTTCCGCCGCCGGCGGGATAATCGGCATGGGACTGCACATGGCGCATGCCGAGGCGGCGGGCGAGTTTCCCGGAGGCGCGGTTCTGGGTCATGGTCTTGCACCAGATACGCTCGGCCTTGAGCCGCTCGAAGCCCAGGCCCAGAAGCGCCGTTCCGATTTCCGTGCCGAGCCCCATGGCCCACATGGCCGGATGCACGCCCCAGCCCACTTCCAGGAGGCCCTTCCTCTGCACGATGATGAAGCCGTCGCCCACCGCCTCGCCGCTCGATTTCTCCTCGGCCGCCAGATGGAAGACATTGCGGCGCTCGTCGCCGCGCCGGGCCACGGAGCGGGTGACAAAGGCCTTCACTTCCGCCTCGTCCTTGAGGCGCATGGCGATGTGGCGCTGGTAGGGCTCCTGGATCATGAAGCCGGCGAAGGCCTTGGCATCGCGCGGCTCGATCTCGCGCAGGATCAACTGGCGGGTCTCGACGGCGGGAAGGGTGGTGAGCGTGGTCATAGTGCCCCAAGCTAGCCCAGCCGGATGGCCTGTGGAAGGCTGTTGCGGAAGCGGGACGGCGTCCTACGAATCGGTCATAGTGCCGCATTGCAATCTGGTTCGCGGGGGAAGAATGCCATCGGTCAATAAGCTCATCGCCGAAGCGCTCGGCACCTTCATGCTGGTCTCAGCCGTGTTGGGCGGCGCGCTCATTTCCGGCAATGCGGCGGGGCTCGGCGTGGCGCTTGCCATCGGCTTCACCGTCATGGCCATGGCCTATGCGGTGGGGCCCATTTCCGGCGGCCATTTCAACCCGGCGGTGACCATCGGCATGACCGTGGCGGGCCGCTTCAAGGTCAAGGCCGTGGCTCCCTATATCGTCACCCAGATCGCCGGCGGCGTGGCGGCGGCCGTCTTCTTCGCCATCGTCCTCAAGGCCAAGGGCGATTTGCCGCCGGGCTTTGCCTCCAATGGTTACGGCGAGCATTCCGGCGGCGGCTATCCGCTGTTCTCGGCGGCGCTCATGGAAGTGGTGCAGACCGCCCTCTTCGTCTTCGTCATCGCCCGCGTCACCCGCGCCAAGACCGGGGCCGGCGACATGGCGCCCGTGGCCATCGGCCTGAC
>JANMQL010000039.1:0-4032 GCA_031370475.1 Hyphomicrobiales bacterium
CACGGCGAAAGTGCATTTCAACCAATTCGCGGAAGCGCAGGGCCGTTTCGGCCGCCGCATCATTTATGGCGGCCATGTCATTTCGCTGGCCCGGGCGCTTTCCTTCAACGGCCTCGCCAATTCCTTCCACATCGCCGCGATCAATGGCGGCCGCCATGTGGCGCCACTCTTTGCCGGCGGAACGGTGTTCGCCTGGTCGGAAATTCTGGACAAGGCCGAGGTGGCGGGCCGCAGCGACGTCGGGGCGCTCCGCATCGTGACGCGGGCGACGCGCGATCTGCCGTGTACGGACTATCCGGTGACCGATGCGACGGCGGAGATGCCCGGCGTCATTCTCGAACTCGACTATTGGGCGCTGATGCCGCGCTAGAAGGCGCCCCGGTCCATCAGATAGAGCAAAATCGAGGCGCTGATCGCCGCGAGGCCGGTGCCAAGCGCTATGGCGCCGGAGACGGCGGGGACGGCCTCGTCGTTGCGCTGGGCGAAGAGGAAGGCGTTGGCGCCGGTCGGCATGGCGGCGAAGAGCACCGCGATTTTCGTCCAGAGCGGCGGCAATGCCACAAGATAGCGCACCGCGAGGAAGACCAGAACCGGCATCAGCACCATCTTGAGCCCGATCAGCGCGAACATGCCGCCCCACTGGCCGCGCAGGCTGTAGCCGGCAAGCGACAGGCCGAGCGCGAAGAGGGCGGTCGGCACGCTGGCGTCGGAGAGCATCTCAAGCATGCGGGCGGGGACCGGATGGAGGCCGAGGCCGGTCAGCCGCCACAGGCTGCCGGCGATGAGGGCGAGGACGATGGCATTGGTGGCGAGGCTCAGAAACAATTCGCGGCCGGTGCGGGCGAGAGAGAATCCGCTGGAATGGCGGGCCAGTTCCCGGTGCATGGTGGCGGCGAACCACAGGATCGGCGCATGAACCGATAGAATCATGCCGAGCGGCACGGCGGCGGTGGTGCCGAAATGGGCGAGGGCCAGCGGCGTTCCGAGCAGCGCCAGATTGCCGAAGCCCGCCGCCATGGAAGCGGCGGCGCCACCGCTCGGCGACAGACTGGCCGCCTGCCGCGAGACCAGAGCGGTGACGATCCAGGTCACGGCGAGACCGCCGAAGAAGACCAGCCACAATCCCCATGGAGCGGCTTCCTGCGCCTCCATGGTGGCGACGGTGCGGAACAATAGCGCCGGGATTGCCACGTTGAAGACAAACTGGGTGATGCCCCGGGCGGCCGTGGCATCGACGATATTGGCGCGGGCAAAGCCGTAGCCGAGCACGATCATGCCGAAGACCGGCAGGACGGTGGTGAGGATCGCGTCCAAGTTTTACAGCCAGGGCTGGCGCGCGGCCTGTTTCTTTTCGAAACTATCGATATGGGCGGCTTTCTCGAGGCTCAGGCCGATATCGTCGAGGCCGTTGAGCAGGCAATGCTTGCGGAACGGATCGATGTCGAATTTCACCTTGCCGCCGTCGGGACCGCGGATTTCCTGATTGGGCAGGTCGACGGTCAGCGTCGCGTTCGAGCCGCGCTCGGCGTCATCCATCAGCTTCTTCAAATCGGCGGGCGAGACGACGACCGGCAGAATGCCGTTCTTGAAGCAGTTGTTGTAGAAGATGTCGGCAAAGCTCGTCGAGATCACGCAGCGGATGCCGAAATCGAGCAGCGCCCAGGGGGCGTGCTCGCGCGAGGAACCGCAGCCGAAATTGTCTCCGGCCACCAGAATCTGCGCCTTGCGGTAGGCGGGCCGGTTGAGCACGAAATCGGCGATTTCCTGGCCGGCTTGGGTAAAGCGCATCTCATAGAACAGCGACTTGCCGAGACCGGTGCGCTTGATGGTCTTCAGGAACTGCTTGGGGATGATCATGTCGGTGTCGACATTGACGATGTTGAGGGGGGCGGCAACACCGGTCAAGGTTTCGAATTTCTGCATCGTGTTTCTCTTCAGGCTGCAACAGGCAGATCGACACCGAGTCTTTCGTCGGCACCGATCATGAGATTGAGATTCTGCACGGCGGCGCCCGAGGCGCCCTTGCCGAGATTGTCGTAGATGGCGGCCAGCAAGACATGGCCGCGCGTCTCATTGGCGAAGACATGGAGGCGCATGCGATTGGTGTTGTTGAGTACTTGCGGGCCGATTTCGGTGGAGCGCTCGATCGCCGCCAGCGGCGCCACTTCGATGAAGCCGGCACCTTCGTAAGCGGCGGCGAGCACATGATGGATATCGGCGGAACTTGCCTTCTTCTTCAGGAGATCGGCGAAGACCGGCACGGCGCCCAGCATGCCTTGCGCATAATTGCCGACCGCCGGCTGGAAGATCGGATCGCGGGCCAGCCCGGCATAGAGCTTCATTTCCGGCAGATGCTTGTGGTCGAAGGTGAGGCCATAGGGCAGATAGGGCACGGCGGCAGCGCCCGCCTTCTGGTAATCCTCGATCATCTTGCGGCCGCCGCCGGAATAGCCGGAGACGGCATTGTAGGTGACGGGATAATCGGGCGCCATGATTCCGGCATCGACCAGGGGCTTGACCAGCGCGATCAGCCCTTGCGGGTAGCAACCGGGATTGGCGACGCGGGAGGCAGCAGCGATCTTCGCCGCCTGGGCCTTGCTCAATTCGGGAAAGCCATAGGCCCAGCGGGGCGCGGTGCGGAAGGCGGTCGAGGCATCGATCACCCTTGTCTTCGACTTGGCGTCGATCAGGGCGACGGCCTCCCTGGCCGCCTCGTCGGGCAGGCAGAGGATCGCCACATCGGAGCTGTTGAGCAGCTCGCGCCGCGCCGCCGGGTCCTTGCGCCGGTCCGCATCGATCGAGACGAGCGTGAGGTCCGTCCGGCGCTTCAGCCGGTCGCGGATCTGCAGGCCGGTGGTGCCGGCCTCGCCGTCGATGAAAATCCTAGTCATGGGCCGGGTCTCATACAGGCGGTAGGCCTCTCTTGCAACATGAACGGCGCATAACCGCGGCGCTCAGAAACGGTTCAGCGGACAGGCCCTAAAAAGATCGCAAGTTTCCTGCGGTGGCTCATGCCACTGCAGATTTGGGAAGCCGGCCGCGCCCTCCCCTCCGCGGCCGGTTTCTCTTTTTCGGCGAGGTGTGGCAGCCTGCGAAGCGGGGAGTACCGCATGACCGCCGCATCCAGCCTGTTCGCGCCCGAAGCCGACACCTCCAAGCCGGTCACCATGTTCGGACCGGATTTCCCCTTTGCCTTCGACGACTGGATCAAGAACCCGAAGGGTCTCGGCTCGATCCCGGCCCACAAGCATGGCAGCGAGGTGGCGGTGATCGGCGCCGGCATGGCGGGAATGACGGCGGCCTTCGAGCTGATGAAGATGGGGCTCAAGCCGGTCATCTACGAGGCGGCGCGGATCGGCGGGCGGCTGCGCTCGCAGCCTTTCGAGGGGGCTTCCGGCATCATCGCCGAACTGGGCGGCATGCGCTTTCCGGTCTCCTCCACCGGCTTCTATCATTATGTCGACATGCTCGGGCTCAAATCGAAGCCCTTTCCCAATCCCCTGTCGCCCGCGACACCTTCGACGGTGATCGATCTGGAAGGCGAGACCATCTATGTCGAGAAGACCGCCGACCTGCCGCCGCTGTTCAAGGAGATCGCCGCCGACTGGACAAAGGCGCTGGAGGAAGGTGCCGGCTTCACGGGCCTGCGCCAGGCGATCCGCGAGCGCGATGTGGCGGCACTCAGGGATATCTGGAACAAGCTCATTCCGATCTGGGATGATCGCAGTTTCTACGATTTCGTCGCTACCTCCTATGCCTTCGCCGGGCGGCCTTTCCACAACCGGGAAATTTTCGGCCAGGTGGGCTTCGGCACCGGCGGCTGGGATTCGGACTATCCCAATTCCATGCTGGAAATCCTGCGCGTCGTCGCCACCGACTGCGACGAGAACCAACGCTATATCGAGGGTGGAGTCGAGCAGGTGCCGCGCGGGCTTTGGAAATTCTCGCCGCCAAAAATGGCGCATTGGCCGAAGGGCACAAGCCTCGAGAAGCTGCATGACGGGGCGCCACGCCCCGGCGCCACCCGCATCG
>JANMQL010000042.1:0-10086 GCA_031370475.1 Hyphomicrobiales bacterium
AATTTTCGCCGGCAAGCTCAAGGCCGACAAAGCCCACACCTACAAGGCGGTGCTCGTCACCCACAATGAAACCGCAACCGGGGTCACCAGCGATGTGGCCGCGGTGCGCCGCGCCCTCGACGAGGCGGGCCATCCGGCGCTGCTGTTCGCCGATGCGGTGAGCTCGCTCGCCTCGATCGATTTCCGCATGGACGAATGGGGCGTCGATCTTTGCGTCTCGGGTTCGCAGAAGGGCTTCATGCTGCCGGCGGGCCTCGCCATCGTCGGCGTTTCGCGGAAGGCGCTGGCGGCGCGCCAGGCGGCCTCATTCAAGCGCTGCTATTTCGATTTCGACGACATGATCAAGACCAACAAGGACGGCTATTTCCCCTATACGCCGCCCACCCACATGCTGCGCGGCTTGCGCGCCGCCGTCGATCTCTTGCTCGCCGAAGGTCTCGATAACGTCTTCGCCCGTCATCACCGTCTCGCCGAAGGCGTGCGCCGCGCCGTCTCGGCCTGGGGCCTCTCTCTGTGCGCCAAGGCGCCCAAGTGGCAGTCCGACACGGTGAGCGCCATCGTCATTCCGGAAGGCTTCGATTCCGGCGCCCTGGTGAAGCATGCCTATAACCGCTACGGTCTTTCCCTCGGCGTCGGCCTCAACAAGGTGGCGGGCCGCGTCTTCCGCATCGGCCATCTCGGCGACCTCAACGAGCTCATGTGCCTGATGGCGGTGGCCGGATCGGAAATGGCGATGCGCGATCTCGGCATTCCGGTGATCGCCGGGGCGGGCGTCGCGGCGGCGGAGGAATATTACCGCGAGAGCGGCGCGGCCGCGCTCAAGAAAGCCGCCTGAGGGAGAACAGCATGGACATTCACGAATATCAGGCCAAGGAAATCCTGGCGAAATTCGGCGTTCCCATCCCCAAGGGCGCGCTTGCCTACAGCCCCGAGCAGGCGGCCTATCGGGCCCATGAGATCGGCGGCAAGCTGTGGGTGGTGAAGGCCCAGGTGCATACCGGCGGGCGCGGCAAGGCCGGCGGCGTCAAGCTGTGCCGCGACGAGCATGAGGTTCTCGATGCCGCCAACGAGCTGCTCGGCAAGACGCTGATCACCCATCAGTCCGGCCCGGCCGGCAAGATCGTCTACCGGCTCTATGTCGAGGGTGGTGTCTCGATCGCCCGCGAGCTCTATCTGGGCTTCGTGCTCGACCGCAAATCCGAGCGCGTCATGGTCGTCGCCTCCGCCGCCGGCGGCATGGAGATCGAGGATATCGCCGTCGAGAAACCTAACTCCATCATCCGCGTCAGCGTCGAGCCGGCGGTCGGCATGCAGGCCTTCCAGGCCCGCGAGATCGCCTTCGCGCTCGGCCTCGCCCCGGCCCAGATCCCGCAAGCGGCGACCATCATCCTCGGCTGCTACCGGGCCTTCGAGGAACTCGACGCGACGATGGTGGAAATCAATCCGCTGATCGTCACCGAGGATGGCTCGCTGCTGGCGCTCGATGCCAAGATGACCTTCGACGACAATGCCACGTTCCGCCATCCGGCCATCGCCGAGCTGCGCGACAAATCCCAGGAAGACGCGCGCGAAACCCGCGCCGCCGACCGCGGGCTTGCCTATGTGGGGCTCGCCGGCAATATCGGTTGCATCGTCAACGGCGCCGGCCTCGCCATGGCGACCATGGACATGATCAAGCTGGCCGGCGGCGAGCCCGCCAACTTCCTCGACATCGGCGGCGGCGCCACGCCCGAGCGCGTCGCCAAGGCTTTCAAGCTCGTCACCTCGGACGCCAATGTGCAGGCGATCCTGGTCAACATTTTCGCCGGCATCAACCGCTGCGACTGGGTGGCGGAAGGGGTCGTGCAGGCGCTCGAGAAGCATCCGGTCAAGGTGCCGGTGATCGTGCGCCTGGCCGGAACCCATGTGGAGGAGGGCCGCAAGATCCTGGCCCGCTCGGGCCTGCCGATCATCCGCGCCAACACGCTGGCCGAAGCGGCGCAGCGCGCCGTCGCCGCCTGGAAGAACGACAAAGCCTCCCATCTCAAGACAGTGGTGAACGCATGACCATCCTGCTCGACCGCTCCACCGCCGTTCTCGTCCAGGGCATCACCGGCAAGATCGGCTCCTTTCACACCAAGGAGATGATCGACTACGGCACCAACATCGTGGGCGGCGTCACCCCCGGCAAGGGCGGCGGCACCGAACACGGCGTTCCCGTCTTCGACACGATGAAGGAAGCGGTGGAAAAAACCGGCGCCACGGCGTCGATCGTCTTCGTGCCGCCGCCCTTCGCCGCCGACTCGATCATGGAGGCGGCGGATGCGGGCATCCGCTTCTGCGTCGCCATCACCGACGGCATTCCGGCCCAGGACATGATCAAGGTCAAGCGCTACATGCGCCGCTACCGGGCCGAAAACCGCATGTGCCTGATCGGCCCCAATTGCGCCGGCGTCATCTCGCCCGGCAAGGCGCTGCTCGGCATCATGCCCGGCAACATCTATCTGCAGGGCCATGTCGGCATTGTCGGCCGCTCCGGCACGCTCGGCTATGAGGCGGCGGCGCAAATGCAGGAATTGGGCATCGGCGTTTCGACCAGCGTCGGCATCGGCGGCGATCCGATCAACGGCTCCTCCTTCCGCGATATTCTCGAACTCTTCGACGCCGATCCCGAGACCCACGCGGTGGTGATGATCGGCGAGATCGGCGGACCGCAGGAAGCGGAAGCCGCCGAATATATCCGCGATCACATGAAGAAGCCGGTCATCGCCTATGTGGCGGGACTGTCGGCGCCCAAGGGCCGCAAGATGGGCCATGCCGGGGCGATTATCTCCGCTTTCGGCGAGAGCGCCTCGGAGAAAGTAGAAATCCTGCGCGAAGTGGGTGCTGCGATTGCGCCGACGCCGGCCGAGATCGGATTGACCGCGCAGAAGGTACTGAAGGCGGCGTGACAAGGCGAAGGCGGCTACGGGCCGCCTTCGAGTATCGTCCCGACATCGCGGTAGCCGCTGAGGACGCGCAGGATGTGCAACGGTTCGGCGCGCGGATCGTAGATCAAATAGCTGTGGACGCTCCAGAAGCGCACGGGTTTGCGCGTCAGGTCGTCCCGCTTGTGACCGAGATGATGGTTTCCGGCCAGAAGGGCGAAGGCATCGTACAAAGCCGTCTCGACCCGGTCGGCGGCGGCCGGATTGTCCCCGGCGATATAGCGCCAGATGTCCTCGATGTCGCGCTGCGCTTGAAGAGTGAGGCTATAAGCGCCGGTCATCGGCGCTCGAGAATTTCCGCTTGAAGGCCGACAGCCGCGTCTTCGACTCTTCACTCGAAAGCAGCTCGCCGCGCTTGGCCTGGTCGAGGCCGAGCTGGATGTCGCGGTCCAGCATTTCCAATTGCTTCCGGCGCAACTCGTCGCGCTCGGCGAGCAGGCGCAAGGCGTCGCGTACCAATTCGCTGGCCGATTGGTACATGCCGCTCTTGACCTTGGCCTGGATGAATTTTTCCAATTCGGGCGTGATCGAAATATTCATCGCTACAGTCTCCTGGCTGGCAAAATATCACACTGGGCCGGCAATAACAAACTTTGCTATTACAACTCGCAAGCAATTGATATAATTACCAATAATTATGTCAGAAGATACGTTACGGACGCCGCTTCAGGGTTTCGGTCATGCGCAGCGCGGCAATCGCTCCCGAGGCGAAGGTGAGGGCCGCGATCAGCCAGAGAGCGGCGGCCAGTCCCAGCCAATCGGCGGTGACCCCGGCGACGATAGCGCCAACCGCATAGCCGAGATCGCGCCACAGCCGGTAGACGCCGACCGCCGAGGCGCGCCAGGATGGATGCGCGACATCGCCGATGGCCGCGAGAAGCGTGGGATAGACCATGGCGGTGCCGATGCCGAGCAGCACGGCGCCCGCCGCGAACCCTGCGAAACCGCCGGACACCGCGACGATGGCTATGCCCGCCGCCTGCACCCACATGCCTGTGGCGATCAGCCATTTGCGGCCGATGCGGTCGGAGAGCGCGCCGGTCGCGAGCTGGCAGATGCCCCAGACGGCCGGATAGAGGGCGGCGAGCATGCCGATTTGCTTGAGGTCCATGCGGGCGGCGGCGAAGATCAGCGGGAACAGCCCCCAGGCCATGCCGTCATTGAGATTGTTGAACAGCCCGGCCTGACTGATGCTGGAAAGATTGCGGTCGCCCAGCGTGGCGCGCCAGAAAATCTCGCGTTGGGAGGGGCCGGCCGCGGGCGGCGCCTGCGACAGCGCCGCCTCATGGGCGACGAAGTGATGGGTCTCGCGCACCGCGAAGGCCGAGAGTGCGAGGCCCGAAGCCGCGAAACCGATGCCGAGATAGAAGGGTTCGGGGCGTAGGCCGTAGCGCGCCGCCATCCAGCCGGTGGCAAGCGCCGCCGCGCCAACGGCGAAATATCCGGTGAACTCGTTCAACCCCATCGCCAGGCCGCGGTTCTTGGGACCGGCGAGATCGATCTTCATGATCACCGTCGTCGACCAGGTGAGTCCCTGGCTGACGCCGAGCAGGAGATTGGCAGTGAGCACCCAGGACCAGCTTGGCGCCCAGATCAGCAGAAACGGAACCGGCACGGCGACCAGCCAGCCGGCCACCAGAATGGTCTTGCGGCCGTAGCGGTCGGAGAGCCGGCCGGCGAGATAATTGGTCAGCGCCTTGCTGACGCCGAAAACCACGATAAAGGAAAGGATCGCCGCCTTGGCGGCCAGATGGAATTCCTCCGCGGCGATGGCCGGCAGGATGCTGCGCTCCATGCCGATCATGGCGCCGACAAAGGCATTGACCAGGAGCAGCAGCGAGAATTGCGGCCAGTTGGCCGCAAGGCCGAGCCGGATTTCAGAAGTGGTTTGTGTCGCCCGCATCGCCGCGCCGTCCCGTCCTCATGGCGCCGTTACATAGCACGAGGCGCGCGGGAGATGCGATGGCGTCGGCGTGACGGCAGTGCCGTCACGCCCGGTCTTGCAAATTACTTCGGCGCCCAGATCACGAAGGTGACCATCTGGCGGCCGGCGCCCAGATCCTTGACGAAGACGCGGCCCTTGCCGTCCTTGGTGAAGCGCACCGCCTTGCCCCAGTCATTGGCGTTGTTTGCCATGGCGGCGCTGGCACTGCCGACGGTCGTCGTGGAGTCGAGGTGGTTGTAGATTATCGCCAGTTCCTCGTAATCGTGGGTATTGGGCGCGGTGTTGGCGGGATCGGCCGATGGATTGTTGGTGTAATCCATGCAGGTGCCGAGATTGGGATTGGTGAAGTCCACGTCCTGATGGTCGAGGCCGAAAGTGTGGCCGATCTCCTGGCAGGCAACCATCTGCCGCCAGTCGGTCGTGTTGTAAGTGGCGAGGTTGAAATAGCTGTCGTTCAGCTTGGTGACGCCCTGGGTGATATGCGCTCCCGACAGCCATATCTGGGCAATGCCGAGCCAGCCATTGTAGCCGTATTTGGCGTCGCAGACTTGCACCATGCCGGCGGTGGCTTTGCAGGTTCTGGGATTGACGGTGCCCGGCACGATGGCGGTGTCGAGGACTGTCGATAGGCTCCAATCGGCCGAGGCTTGCCCGACAAGGGGCTCCCAGTTGGACGTAACATTGTCGCCGAGCTTCAAGGTGAACGCGCCGGTGCGGCCCCAGTGGTATCCGCCCCAGCTATGGGTTGCCGATGCAGGAGTGGCGAGAAACAGCGATGGAATGGCGGTCATCGCCGCTGCAGCCAGAACATACCAGGCCTTGCGTCCGAACTGCGTCATCTTCCGGTCTCCTGGCGCGGGTTGAAGATTAACCATTCATATACCTTTATCGGAGGTTAATTGCGAGACCGGGGCGGGATCATGGTGAAGAAAGCGTTTCCGGGACGCCGCAAGTTCAAGATTTCACGCAGCCGCAGCCCGCGCCTTCGGCCTGCTTGGGCGGGCAGGACACGTCGCCATAGGAGCAATAGACGCAGCAATCGCCGGGCTTCGGCTTGAGCACCGTCTTGCAGTTCTCGCAGTCGTAGAAATACTGGCAGGAATCTTCCGGCATGGTCTCGGTCTTGCGGTGGCCGCAGACCGGGCAGGTGATGGTGGAGGCGAGCGCGGTCATCTTTTTAAGCGAGCAGGGCGCCGAACAAATTCACGGCGAGCGCGGAGGCGGCAATCACCGCGCCGGTCCACAGGACTGTCTTGGTGAGGCGGCCCGCCACGGGCCGCTCGCAGAGCGATCCCGGCGCGCAGGCTTGCGGCTGGCGATAGGCGCGCCACAGGCCGTAGCCGGTCGTCAGGGCGGCGGCGCCGAGAAAATAAGGCTGATAGGGCGCCAGCGCCGTCAACTGCGCCACCCACGATCCGCCAACGCCGACGCTCACCAGCGCCAGCGGCAGAATGCAGCATGAGGAGGCGAGCAGGCCGGTGGCGAGGCTTCCCGCGGCCAGCGCCGGCGTCGCGACTTGCGAATCCTTTTGAACCGTCTCAGCGATGCTATTCATGGCTTGCCTTTCCGGACCGACGGCATAAGCTACATCCTGTAGCAACTACGGATTCAAGCGAATAAGATGGCCAAGCCGATCACAAGCGCGCGATCCGGTCCGCATACGACCGGCGAACTCGCGGCCCTTGCCGGTGTCAATATCGAGAACATCCGCTATTTCGAGCGCATCGGGCTGATCCCGAAGGCGGCGCGCACGGCAAGCCGCCACCGGCGCTTCGACACGGAGCATCTGCGCCGGCTGATCTTCATCCGCCGGGCCCGCGACATGGGCTTCTCGCAGGACGAGGTCCGTACCCTCATCGCGCTGTCCGACGGCCGGCCTAACTCCTGCGCCGGGGTCAAGGCTGTCGCCGAAACCAATCTGCGGGTGATCCGCGAGAAGATCGCGCGGCTGAAGCGGCTCGAGCGCCTGCTGGCGGAGACTTCGGCGAAATGCGCCGGCAACAGGACTCCGGCCTGTCCCCTGATCGAAGCGCTGCTCAAATAGGGCGGCGGCGCGATCGGGCCGGTTTCACGGCGCCATGATTGATCCGGATCAAGGAGGGTTGCAACGGCTTCTGCTTAAGCAAATGTGGCTGGGTTGGATTTTCCCCGGCCGGAATGGGTGGTTGCAATGCGGGAAGCGGTTGCACCCTTGGGCGTTGGCGCAGCGGCATTCTCCGCTTTGCTGGCGATTTACTTCGGCGTGCTCACTCTGGTGTCGGGCTGGAGTTTCACTGTCTCGCAGTTTGCCGCTTTCTGGCCCTATACGGTCACTCTGGCGCTCGGATTTGGCGCCCAGGCCGGGCTGTATTTCCATCTAAGGCAACTGAGCCTCGATCATCATCATGCCCAGCATGTGATGGCGGCGTCCGGCACGACGTCGACCGCGGCCATGCTGGCCTGCTGCACGCACTATCTCGCCAACCTGTTGCCGGTGCTCGGCGCCGTGGGGATCGTCAGCCTTGCGGCGCAATACCAGGTCGAGCTGTTCTGGGTCGGTCTGGCGTTCAATGCCGCGGGTCTTGCCTATATCGGCCGCCAGGTCTGGCTGTCCAGACGGGCCTATCTTGGGAGCCAGGCATGCTGAGGCTGTTATCCGCGCTGATCGTTGGCGCGCTTGCCTTCGGGTTTGCTTACTTGCATTCCGGTTCTTCTTCCGCCGCGCCGGTCTTGGCGACGCAGAGCAGCGAGGCGGGCGGCGTAAATGTGGTTGTGACGCCGACGGCGCTGGGGCCGGGTGTAACGGTCTGGGAGTTCGAAGTCGCCATGGACACGCATTCGCAATCCCTGGACGCGGATATTTCCCAGGCTGCCGTATTGGTGGACGAGGCCGGTAACCGTTACAATGCGACGGCGTGGCAAGGCGACCCGCCGGGCGGGCACCATCGCAGGGGCATCCTCCAGTTTCCGGCGCCGGCTGACATGCCCGCGGCGGTCGAATTGCAGATCGACGGTGTTGGCGGAGCCGGCACCCGGACATTCCGTTGGGAGTTGAAGTAACCGCATCTCAACCCGATGCGACAGGAGGAAAACATGATCGGCACCCGCGCTCTGGCATTTTGGATTGGCTCGATTGCGATATTGGCCGCTGCAACATGGCCCCTTCGGCTCGCCGCCCAGGAGTCGGGAGGAACGCAGGATAGCCAGATGATGCAGCAACCCATGATGAGCCCCGGCATGACGATGCCCGGCATGGATGCCGCCAATGGCCGAAAGCTTTTCGCCGCCAAGGGCTGCGTCGTCTGTCATGCGGTCAACGGCATCGGCGGGACCGACGCCGCGGCGCTCGACGCCTCGGCCATGGGCGGGATGACCAATCCGTTCGATTTCGTCGCCAACATGTGGCGCGGGGCCAAGCCGATGATCGAAATGCAGGACGACGAATTGGGCGGCCAGGTCGAATTCACCGGCCAGGAACTCGCCGACATCATCGCCTTCCTGCACCACCCGGCGGAACAAAAAAATTTCTCGGAGTCCGATATTCCGCCGGACATCAAGGCGGTGATGGCCAAGATGGAGCAGGGCGAGGCGGGGGACGAGATGAACAAAATGGAGATGACGCCGGAGTCGGGCGAAGGCGGGAATTAGCCGCTTCCGGGTTCCCGTGCCTATTCGGCGGCGGCCGGCCTTGCCGCCACTACCTTCTTCAATCCGGTCGTGAGCTTGGCGAGGTCTTCCTGGACGAGCGTCTCGCGGGCCAGCAGTTCCCGGGCCCCGGCATCGAGGACGGCGCGGTTCTGCGTCAGGATGCCCTGCGCCGTCTGGAAGGCGTCGTCGATCAGTTTCTGCACCACCCGGTCGATGATGTCCGCCGTGCCCTCGCCATAGGAGCGCTGCCGCCACGAGCCCGGCACTTGGCCCGCGAGAAACGTCGCCGCTTCCGTCTCATAGGCGGCCTGGCCCAGTTCGGGCGACATTCCGAAACGCACCACCATGTTGCGGGCGATATCGGTGGCGCGTGCCAGATCGTCGGCCGCTCCGGTCGAGACTTCGTCGAAGACGAGGCTTTCCGCCGCCCTCCCGCCGAGCAGCACCGCCATCTGGGCGGTCAGCTCCGAGCGGCTCATCAGAAAACGGTCGGCCACCGGCCGCTGCATTGTATAGCCGAGCGCGCCGAGCCCGCGCGAGACGATCGACACCTTGTGCACCGGGTCGGTGCCCGGAAGCGCCATCGCCACCAGGGCATGGCCCATCTCGTGATGGGCGACGATCTGGCGCTCGCGCGGCCCGAGAATGCGGCTTTTCTTCTCGATGCCGATGACGACCCGCTCGATGGCCTGGGTGAAGTCGGCAAGCGTGGTGGTCTCCGCTCCGCGGCGGGTCGCGGTCATGGCCGCCTCGTTGACGAGATTAGCCAGGTCGGCGCCGGTGAATCCGGTGGTGAGGGCGGCCACCGCATCGACGTCGAGATCGGGCGCCGCGTTGATTTTCTTCAAATGCACGCGGAGAATGTCGCAGCGGCCCTTGCGGTCGGGGCGGTCGACCAGCACCTGGCGGTCGAAACGACCGGCGCGCAGCAGGGCGGGGTCGAGAATCTCCGGCCGGTTGGTCGCCGACAGCACGACGATGCCGGCGCGCGGATCGAAGCCGTCCATCTCGGCCAGCAATTGATTGAGCGTCTGTTCCTTCTCGTCGTTGCCGCCGCCGGGAAGGCCCACGCCGCGGGCCCGGCCGAGGGCATCGAGCTCGTCGATGAAAACGATGGCCGGAGCCTGGGCGCGGGCCTGCTCGAAGAGATCGCGGACGCGCGCGGCGCCGACTCCGACGAACATCTCGACGAATTCCGAGCCGGTGATCGAGAAGAACGGCACACCCGCCTCGCCGGCCACGGCGCGGGCCAGCAGCGTCTTGCCGGTGCCGGGCGGACCGACCAGCAGAATGCCCTTGGGGATGCGGGCGCCGAGCCGGCCATAGGTTTTCGGATCCTTGAGAAAGCCGACGATCTCGGCCAGTTCCTGCTTGGCCTCATCGACGCCCGCCACATCGGCGAAGGTCACCTTGACATCGGTCTCGGCGTAAATCTTGGCGCGGCTCTTGCCCATCCCCAGCATGCCGCCCTGGCCGGTCATCATCGGGCGCAGCAGGAACATCCACAGCAAGATGAAGCCGGCCATGGGCAGAAGCCAGGCGACGAAA
>JANMQL010000044.1:0-13371 GCA_031370475.1 Hyphomicrobiales bacterium
GCGCCCCCATCGAAGTCTACCGCAATCCGGTCAACACCTTCGTCGCCGGCTTTCTCGCCAGCCCGCCGATGAATCTGGTGGACGGGCGGATCGAAAGCGTCAAGGGCAAGCCCGTGGCCATCGCCGGCCAGGTGCGCATCCCGCTGCCGGCCAAGCTGGCCGCGCGTGCGGCAAGCGGCGCGGTGAAGATCGGACTGCGGCCGGAGGATTTTCATCTGGCCCGCGGCGGCGTGCCCGTCGCGGTCCGCACGGTCGCTCTGGAAGTGCTGGGGCCGGAGGTCATTCTGGTCGGCGAACTGGGCGGGCCCGGCGGTCCCGAAATCATGGTGCGCATGGCGCGCGACTTCGCCGCCCGCCCCGGCGCGGCCCTCAAGCTCCACTTCGATGCCTCGCAGCTCTGCCTGTTCGACGCCGGAACGGGGCGCAACCTGGCGTGAGCCTTCCCTACCAGCTCCGGCACCGCGCATAGGCGCGGTTATAGGCGCGGTGCCATTTGTCGTTGGCATTGATGCCGCCGGCCACGGTGCCGCCGACGGCGCCGATCACGGCTCCAGTCCTCGCCCCCTTGCCGCCATCGATGGCGCCGCCGATCAGCGCGCCGCCGATGGCGCCGCCAACGGTACCGAGCAGCACGTCGCCGGCATTGGCCTTGCCGTCGGCCACGTCGCGGGCATAGGCGCGGCAATAGGCCTTGCTCTTCGCCTGGCTTTCAACCGCCGTGCCGCCAAGCGCCAGCATGGCCGCCAGCGCCAGGGCACAGGATTTGATCGCGAACTTCATGATTCTCGCTCCTTCGGTTTGGGCGGCAACCTACACCCTGGATGGCGCCGCGAAAAGCGGCAGTTGCATCCTTGGTAACTCGGCTCTCAAGGCGGGCGGCGGCCCCTCTATTCGGTCAAATTGTATTTGAAATCATATTCGGTTCCTTCCGGGTTGCGGGCATGCAGCAGCATGTCGCCGCGCGCGCCGGAATATTCGCCCGTGCCGCCGGTCACCGCGACCATCGAGTCCTTGCCGTCGAGAAATGGGCCTTCGACGGTGACTTGCCCTCCCGCCAGGGTGAGAGTCCAGAAACACTCCCAGGCCTTGCCGGCGACGGTGCGGATGCACCAGCCATTGTCGTCGCCGACCTTGGTCTTGTTGGCTTCGTCATAGATTTCATTGGCGAAAGTCAGGATGTCGCCGGCGCCGTCGCCCTTGGCGCCGGTGTCGAGCACCGCATCGCTGGTCGCCCGCTCGACGAAGTTGAGTTTTTCAACGCCATTGGCCCAGGCCGGTACCGATAATGCCAAGATCGCCGCGGCCGCAAGCGCGGGCCGGAAAATACGAAATGTCATTTGCATCTCCTGATCGGTTGACGATTTATGGTTCTGCACGCACCCCCATTTTACACCTTATCATTCTTTCCGTTTGGCTCACAGGGCCTGCGCCCCATTGCGAAACCGCCCCGCCGCCTCTAGCTTCCGGCAAATTCTGCAAGGAACCGCCCCATGCTCAAACAGACCTTCGGCAGCCACAAGCCCATCATCGCCATGGTGCATCTGCCGCCGCTTCCCGGCACCGCTCTTTACGACCGCGACGGCGGCATGGCCAAAATCATCGATAGCGCGGCGCGCGATATCGAGGCGCTGCAGGCGGGCGGCGCCGATGCCCTGATGTTCGGCAATGAGGGCGACCGGCCCTATGTGACGAAGGCCACGCCGCAGACGTTCGCCGCCATGGCGGTGGCGGTGGGCGAGCTCAAGCGCCTCATCAAGATTCCGATGGGCGTCGATTATCTCTGGGATGCGGTGGCGACCGTCTCGCTGGCGGTTGCCGCGCAAGCGAAATTCGCCCGCGAAATCTTCACCGGCGTCTATGACAGCGACATGGGCCTGTGGGTGCCGGATGCGGCAACGGCGGTAAGGATCCGCGGCGATGCCGGCCGCAACGACATCAAGCTCATGTACAACATCAATGCCGAATTCGCGTCCCCCGTCGGCAACCGCTCGCTCGCCGCGCGCGCCAAAAGCGCCGTCTTCGCCTCTCTGGCCGATGTCGTGCTGGTGTCGGGCGCGATGACCGGCGAGGCGGTCGAGTTCGGCAATCTCAAGGAGGCCAAGCAGGCGGTCCCCGACACGCCGGTCTTCGCCAATACCGGCGTCAATCTCGACAATGTCGGCGAGATTTTGAAAATCGGCGACGGCGCCATCGTCGGCACCCATTTCAAGGTCGACGGCAATACCTGGAACGCCGTCGACCGCACCCGCGCCGCCCGCTTCATGGACAAGGTGGCGAAGCTGCGGTGAATCACTCGCTTCCCCTTCGCCCTGCCGCTTGCGGCGGGGAGAAGGTGGCGCGAAGCGCCGGATGAGGGGTGGTCTCTCCGCGAGTCGAATTGTCAGTCAGAGCGCGCGGCAACGGCCCCTCATCCGGCTGTTGGCCACCTTCTCCCCGCACTGCGTGTGGGGAGAAGGGGAATGTACTTGAAGCCGCCGCAATCGGCTCTATTCCAGCCGCGCCGGAAAGCCGGGGGCACGCAGGTCGGTGTTCAGCGCGTCCTCCAGCAGCTTGGCGATCTGGGTCGACTGCGCGCTGCCGCCATAGGCCGCTCTTCCCTTGATGAAGGTCTGGTTGGTCATACCGGCGAGATCGAGCGGCACGCCGAATTCCTTGCCGAAATTCATGGCGAAGCCCAAATCCTTCAGCGCCAAATCCATGGTGAAGGCGATATCGTAGCTGCCATTCAGAATGAGCTGGCCCTCGGTCTCGTGCACGAAGCTCGAGCCCGAACTGGCGGCGATCGCATGCCAGGCCTGAGCCAAATCGAGGCCGCCGCGCTTGGCCAGCATCAGGGCCTCGGCATCGGCGACGAGATGGATGAAGGCCAGCATGTTGGTGATGACCTTGATCACCGCCGCCGAACCGAGCGCACCCATGTGAAAAATCTTGCCGCCGATCGCTTGCAGCGCCGGCTGGTGCAGATCGAACAGGTCCTTGTCGCCGCCGGCCAGCACGGTGATTTCACCCCGCGCCGCCAGATGAACACCGCCCGTCACCGGCGCTTCCATGGTGCGAATGCCCTTCGCCGCCGCAACCGCCGCCAGCCGCTTGATCTCGTCGCGGCCGAGCGTCGAATTCTCGATCCAGGTGGCGCCGGGCTTCAGGCCCTCGAGTAGTTGCGCCAGCACCTTTTCCGACACGGCGGGCGACGGCAGGCAGGTGAAGACGCAATCGACCGACTGCGCCAGTTCTTTCGGCGTATCGGCCCACTTCGCACCGGCCTTGATATGCCGGTCCGCCAGACTCCGGTCGATATCGTTGACGGTGACGTCGAAGCCCTTGGCCGTCAGGCTCGCCGCCAGATGCCCGCCGAGATTGCCGAGACCGATATAGCCGTAGCGCATATTACCTCACCGGATGATTGGTCATTTCGAGATGCAGCTTGCTCCCCGTATAGGGATGGGCCAGCGCCACCTCTTCATTGAGTTCGATGCCGAGGCCCGGTTCCGTCGGCGGGATCACATAGCCCTGCTCCCAGCGGATCGGCTTCTTCAAGAGTTTCGCGTGGAAGCCGCCGAAAGTCTCGATCGATTCGAGAATGAGGAAATTGGGCAGCGAGGCGCCATACTGAATGTTGGCCGCCGCCTCGACCGGCCCGGCATAGAGATGCGGTGCGATCTGGGCGTAATAGACCTCGGCCATGCCGGCGATTTTCTTGGCTTCCCAGATGCCGCCGACCCGGCCGAGCGCCATTTGCAGGATGGAGGCGGCGCGGCATTCGAGCACCCGGCCAAACTCATACTTCGTGGTAAGGCGCTCGCCGGTGGCTATCGGAATCGAGGTGCCGCGCGCCACCAGCGCCATTTCCTCAGGCCGGTCGGGCGGCGTCGGCTCCTCGAACCACAGGGGATTGTAAGGCTCGATCTGCTTGGCGAAGCGGATGGCGCCCGAGGCGGTGAACTGGCCGTGGGTGCCGAACAGCAGATCGGCCTTCACTCCCACCGCCTCGCGGATCAGCCGGCAAAACTTGGCGCAGAGCTCCATGGACTCGAGCGACGGCTGGCGCGGATCGAACGAGGAATAGGGAGCGGCGGGATCGAACTTGATGGCGGTGAAGCCTTGGCTCACGTAATGCGCGGCCCGCTCGGCCGAGGCTTCGGCGTTCCAGTAGATCGAATCGTCCTGGCCCTTGGCGATATCGGGATAGATATAAGTGTAGGAGCGCAGCTTGTCGTTCACCTTGCCGCCCAAGAGCTCATAGACGGGCTTGCCCACCGCCTTGCCGATGATGTCCCACAGCGCAATCTCGATGCCGGAAAGAACCCCCATCAGGCTCACATCGGGGCGATGGGTGAAGCCTGAGCCATAAACCTTGCGCCACAGGGCCTCGATGTGGAACGGGTCCATGCCTTCGACATAGCGGCCGTAGGTATCCTCGATCATCGCCGTCATGGCCTTGGGGCCGAAGGTGGCGCAATAGCATTCGCCGATGCCGGTGATGCCGTTGTCGGTTGTCAGTTTGACGAAGATGAAATAGCGCCCGCCCCAGCCCGGCGGCGGATTGCCGACGATGAAGACCTTGAGATCGGTGATTTTCATGGATGGAGTCCCCGTTTGGCCCGTTTCATTACCAGTCCCGCCCGCCCGGCACAGGTGAAATTTTATAACCAAACGCGAAAGTTATACGATTGCGATTCCGGGCTATCTGTAGCACATCGCTCATCGTCGGGGTTTGGGGATCAATCGCTTGCAATACGACTTCATCATCGTCGGCGCCGGTTCGGCGGGGTGCGTTCTGGCCGAGCGGCTGTCGGCCAGCGGGCGCCACAAGGTTCTGGTGCTGGAAGCGGGCGGCAGCGACCGGCGCTTCTACATTCAGATGCCCCTCGGTTACGGCAAGACCTTCTACGATCCCGCCGTCAACTGGATGTACCGCACCGAGCCCGATCCGGGCTTGGCCTCCCAGCGCGATTTCTGGCCGCGCGGCAAGGTGCTAGGCGGCTCCAGCTCGATCAATGCCATGGTCTATATCCGCGGCCATGCCGATGATTACCGGGACTGGCGGGCGGCGGGAAATCCCGGCTGGGATTGGCCCGAAGTTCTTAAGGCGTACAAGGCGATCGAGGACAATCAGGCCGGCGCCAATCAATTCCGCGGCACCGGCGGCCCGCTCCGCATCAGCGAAAATCACGCCGAACTGCATCCCCTCACGCATGATTTCATCAAATCGACGGAGGCGGCGGGCCTGCCGTTCAATGCCGATTTCAACGGCGCCACCCAGGAAGGTGTGGGCTACTACCAGCTCACCACCAAAGGTGGACTGCGCAATTCGGCGGCGCGCGCCTTCCTGCGCCCGGCCATGAAGCGGGCCAATGTGCGGGTCGAGACCCATGCCCATGTGACCAGGCTCCTGTTCGACGGCGCGCGCGTCAGCGGTGTTGAATATACTCAGCGCGGCGCCACCCGCACGGCGACGGCGGGGCGCGACGTGATCGTGGCGGGCGGCGCCATCAATTCGGTGCAGCTCCTGCAGCTCTCCGGCATCGGACCGGCCAAGCTGCTGCAACAGCATGGCATCGCCGTCGCCCGCGACAACGCCAATGTCGGCGCCCATCTGCAGGATCATCAGGGCATCAACTACACTTGGCGCATGAAGGTGCCGACGCTCAACGACGAGCTGCGCCCCTGGTGGGGCAAGCTCAGCGCCGGGCTCAAATATATCCTGATGCGGCGCGGCCCCCTGAGCCTCAGTGTCAACCACGGCGGCGGCTTCTTCCGCACCTCGCCGGATCTGCCGCGGCCCAACATGCAGCTCTACATGCAGGCCTTCTCGACGCTCGTTCCGAAAGAGGGCGAGCGGCCGCTCCTCACCCCCGATCCCTTCCCCGGCCTCTCCCTCGGCCTGTCGAACTGCCGGCCGTCGAGCCGCGGCGAGATCGCCATCAAGTCCGCCGATCCTTTCGCCCATCCGCGCATCGTGGCCAATGCGTTTTCCACCAATCATGATGTCGAAGAGATGCTGCTGGCGGTCAAATTCCTGCGCAAGATCGCCGCGCACCAACCGCTGGCCGGCCTGATGGCGGAGGAACTTCGCCCCGGTCCCGCCTGCCAAAGCGACGAGGACCTGATCGCCGATTTCCGCCAGCGCAGCGGCACCGTCTATCATCCCTCCTGCACCTGCCGCATGGGCCCCGATGCGGCCACATCGGTGGTCGATCCGCGGCTGCGCGTCCACGGCGTTGCGGGTCTTCGCGTCTGCGATGCCTCCGCCTTCCCCAGCCTCATCGGCGGCAATACCAATGCCCCCGCCATGATGCTGGCCTGGAAAGGCGCCGAACTCATTCTCGAGGATGCGGCGCGCTAGGCCGCGATTGTCCGTGAGTGAAGCGCGCTGAAACTTTCCCGCGCCCCAATCCTCAAATCACCTTGCCGGGATTGAGAATGCCCTTGGGGTCGAGGGCCGCCTTGAGGGTCCGCATCAGCGCCAGTTCCTCGGGGCCGCGCGAGCGGTTGAGATAGGGCCGCTTCAGGGTGCCGATGCCGTGCTCGGCCGAGATCGAGCCGCCGAAACCGTCGAGCGCGCCATAGACGATGTCATCGACACTGTGCATGTCCTCGCCGGCGCCGTAGTCCGTGGCCACGCAGATATGCACATTGCCGTCGCCGGCATGGCCGTAAAATGAAATATGGCATTGGGGCCAGCGCGCCCGCAAGGCCGCGCCGCATGTCCCGGCGAATTCGCCGATGCGGGCGATGGGCAGGCTCACGTCGAAATTGAGCAGATTGGCCAGCTTCTCGATCGGCAGGCCTTCGCGCACCGACCAGAAATCCAGCGCCTGCTTTTCCGATTGGGCGGCGAGCCCATCCCGCACCAGGCCGTCTTCAAGGCATTGCCCGAGAAATTCCTCCACCCTGTCGCGGCTGCCACCCGCTTCGAGAATCGCCCAGAACTCGTGCTCGCCTTCGAAGAAGCGCAGATCCAGGGCCTTGGCATTGAAGCTGAAATAATCGCGCCACATGGCCTCGAAGGCCAAGACCGTTCCAAGCTTCGCCTGGGCGCGGCGCAGCAGCGTCACCACGTCATCGTAGGAGCGAAGAGCGCACAAGGCCGTTGCAATCTCGCCCGGCGGCGGATGCAGCCTGAGCACGGCGCGGGTGATGATGCCAAGGGTTCCTTCCGAGCCGATGAACAATTGCTTCAGATCGTAACCGGCATTGTTCTTCAGCATGCGGTTCATCGACGAGACGACGGTGCCGTCGGCCAAGACCGCTTCGAGCCCCAGCACCTGTTCGCGCGCCATGCCGTAGCGGATCACCCGGATGCCGCCGGCATTGGTGGCGAGATTGCCGCCGATCTGGCAGGAGCCGCGCGAACCGAGATCGAGGGCGAGATAAAGTCCGGCCTCGCGCGCCGCCTCCTGAACTTCCTGTAAAGGCGTGCCGGCCTTGACCGTCACGGTGGCGGAGGTGCCGTCGAGCTCCTCGATGCCGCGCAGCAATTCAAGGCTCAAGGCGATATCGCCGCCCTGCGGATTGGCGCCGCCGGCGAGCCCGGTCATGCCGCCCTGCGGCACCACGGTGGCGCCGCGCCCGTTGCAGATGCGCAGCGCCGTTGAAACGTCCGCCGTGCTGCGCGGCCTGACCACGGCGCGCGGCAATATGGTTCCGGTCCCGCTCTTGTCGCTGCGGTGGCGCATCATGGCGGCGCCATCGGTGAGAACAGCCCCTTCGCCCAGCGCCTGGCGCAGGGCCTCGACGACGTTCACACGGACCTCGTGGCGCCGCCATCGATGCGGATCATCTGGCCGGTCACATAGGAGGCGCGCGGGCTCGCCAGAAACGCCGCGACGGCGGCGAATTCCCTGGGCTCGCCATAGCGGCCCATGGGGATTTCGGCGGTGGAGCCGGCCACGATTTCGGAAATCGCGACGCCGCGCGTTGCGGCCTCGGCGGCATTCATCTTGTCGATCCGCTCGGTGGCGAAGCTGCCGGGCAGCAGCATGTTGACGGTGACGCCGTCTGGCGCCACTTCGCTCGCCAGCGTCTTCATCCAGTTGGCAAGCGCGGCGCGGAGCGCATTGGAAATGGCGAGCCCGGCGAAAGGCTCGACCACGCTGGTCGAGGCGACGCTGAGGATGCGGCCAAATCCCGCCTTGCGCATGGCCGGCAGCACCGCCTCGGTGAGCCGCATCTGATTGAGCACCATGGCCTCGAATTGCGCCCGCCACAGATCGGCATCGACCTTCGTCACATCGGTGAGCGGCGGTCCGCCGGTGTTGTTGACCAGAATATGCGGATCGCCGAAGGCCTGGCGCAGTTTCACCAGCGCCGCCGCAACCTGTGCCCAGTCGCCCATGTCGGCGGCCAGCGCCACGGCCTCGCGCCCCTGCCCTTTGAGCGCCGCGACAGCCTTCGAAAGCTTGTCCCCGTTGCGGGCCAGCAATCCGACCTTGCAGCCCTCCGCGGCGAGCGCCTCGCCGATGGCCAATCCCAGTCCCTGACTGGCGCCGCACACCAGCGCCACCTTGCCGTCGAGTTGCGGTTTCATGGACGGCACTTTGACCCGATGCGGCGCGCGATGACAAGGGTTGCGCGGCGGCACCCTCCTAGGGCGTCACCACGCAGGTGTGCTGCTTGCCGGACTGGCCGGTATAGAGCCCGGTCTTGCGGTCGAAGGATGAATATTTGGCCGCGCAATAATCGTTCCAGGCCTCGCTGCCGGGTTCCAGTGGCCCCGTGGCCCGCGGCGCCGGCTTCCTGTAGACGATGGGCCGCGGCTCATACATGTCCATGCAGTCGGCATAGGCCTTGCGGTAGACCCGGTGCCATTTGTTGTCGGCGCCCGCCGCGCCCACAACCGTGCCGCCGATGCCGCCGATGACGGCGCCTTTGCGGGCCCCCGCCTTGCCGTCGATGGCCGCGCCCAGAATGGCGCCGCCGATGGCACCGCCGATGGTGCCGGCCAGGATGTCGCCGCCGCTCACCCGTGAATCGGCGACATCGCGGGCATAGGCATCGCAATAGGCTCGCCGTCCGGCCTGGGCCTCCGATGCGACGCCCGCCAGCACGGCAACGGCCACGACAATTGCGGCATGAATCTTCATTACGCACCTCCCCTACTCACCGGTCCCGGCCGAGCATGGCCACGGAATATGGCGAGGGCGCGGCAGGCAGCTTCAGCATCGACGGCTTCTACAATTGGCGGGCCCGGCGCATCCTGCCGGCCCTGTTCCTGGTCATGGGTGTGACACCGCCCTTCGCCTGGATGTGGATGCTGCCCACTCAGTTGCGCGCCTTCTATTTCGACGATGATCGCCTGAACAATGTCGGGGCGGGATTTATCGTCGATGCGATCCTCGTGGCAATGCAGCGGTGGAAATAGCCGCAGCCAGCAAGGCCCTGGCCGCCGCCGCCGCGGTCGAAAAGTAGACCTGCAGCAGATGGCCGCCGGCGAGCGCTTCCCACTCGGGCGTTGCTGCTTGCGCAACGCATTGAATCCGTTTCGGATAAGGGCGAAACGACAACCGCACGGCAAGTTCCCCTGACAATATCCGGCCTTGATCCTGCGCCAGTACCGGGCCTTGCTGGATTGTGCTATCGTTATGATTGCCGGTGATTGCCGGCGCGTTCGATGGGAGTGATTGAGATGACACACGTCACCGATCTGAAAAGAACCAGTCTGGCAATTGGCATTCTCTGTGGCGCCTGGCTCGCCGCGTCATCGGTTGCCATGGCCGACAGCATCAACATCGCCGCTCCGGCCTTTGTCCTGCGCACGGCGAGCGGCAGCTCCGATCTTGTGGGTGAAGGTGGAGCCGGATTATTGCAGAACGCAACCGGCAAGTATTACGCCGCCGTGGAATTTCCGGACGCCGGCGTCAATGTTTGCCGGTTCAGTATGGTCTATCGCGATCTCGACACAACCTTCAACATTACCGCGAAATTGCTGAAAAAGACCTATGTGGTCGGCGGCAGCGCGTTCACCGCGCCTGTGGCCATGGCGACGTTGAACAGCGCAAATGCCGTCGATGCCGTGAGGCGGGCGACGACCGCAGTCATCGTCCAACCCTTGGTCAGCACGACGCGGACGTTCTATTATGTCGAGCTCACCGTGCCCTTCTCGGCGTTGCAAGTCGTCGGCGTCGAGATTGTCTACAATCCCACCTGCCCGTGAAGCCGCAGTCGATTATGCGTCGCAAGTCTTGAGAAGCGCCGTTGCCGCCGCCACGGCGGTTGAGAAACAGGCCTGCAGCAGATAGCCGCCGGTGGGTGCTTCCCAGTCGAGCATCTCGCCCACGGCGTAGACGCCGGGGAGTTTGCGCAACTGGAAATTCCCGTCGAGCTCGGCCCGGGCAATGCCTCCGGCCGAGGAAATGGCGCGCGCGATGCCGGCGGGCCTGAGAATCTGCACCGCCACCGCCTTGATGCCGGCTGCGTCCATCGCGTTATCGGTTTCACGCAGCAGCGAAATGGCGACCGGTGTCAGGCCCGCCACCTTGCGGAGATAATTGGATTGCGTGTCCTTGCCGCGCGGCCGCGTCAGCCGCAGCGCCAGCGCCGCAATCGTCAGGTCGGGACGCAGATCGACATGCAGCGGATGGCCCGGCATCTCGCGCATGCCCTTCGACAGCGCATAGATGGCGCCGCCCTCGATGCCCTCGCTGGAAATCATCGCTTCGCCGCGCACCCGGTGGCCGGCATAGGTGAGCGCCACATTCTTGAGCGGGGTTCCGGCAAAGCGCTCGCGGAACACTTTGGACCACTTCACCAGAAACCGGCTGTTGGCCGGCTTGAACGGATTGACCGCGATACCCGCCGCCTGAAGCACCGGCACCCATTGGGCGTCGGAGCCCAGATGCGGCCAGCTCGCCCCGCCCATGGCGAGGATGGTCGGCCTGCCGTCGAAACCCAGCCAGCGCGAGCGTGTCTGCAATTTCACGCCGAGGCCGTCGAGCCGCTTGAGCCAGGCGCGCAGCAGCGGCGAGGCCTTCATCTGCTTCGGAAACACCCGGCCCGACGAGCCCACGAAGGTTTCGATGCCGAGCCCGTTCGCCCAGGCGATCAGCGCGTCCGGTGGAAAGGCGCGGATGGCGGGCTCGAGAAAATCCTTCGCCTCGCCATAGCGTTCGAGAAAACTTTCCAGCGGCTCCGAGTGCGTGAGGTTGAGCCCGCCGCGGCCCGCCAGCAGAAACTTGCGCGCCGGCGCCGCCATGTGATCGTGAATGGTGACGGATGCGCCGCCAGTCGCCAGCACCTCCGCCGCCATGAGGCCCGCCGGCCCCGCGCCAATGACTTGAACGTCAGGCCGCGTCACGGCGCAACGGCTTTCGTCATCGCCTTCACCCGCGCCATCATTTGCATCCTGCTTGTTCCGTCAACTCGCACCGCTCCGATGCACATGCATGTCCGCGGCCGTCTTGGCAAGTGCGGCGCGAAAGGTCTCACGACCGGGGCGTCAATGTCGTTTGTTCCGCCTTGTTAAAGGCGACGAAGGCGTCGCGCACCCGGTCGAAGAAGCGCGGCGGAAGGAAGCCGAATTCATAGGCATCCGTGTCCGGCACCTTTCTCAGATCATGACCGGGCCACACGAATTCATTGCCTTCGGCGACGACGATCCATGAGCGCCCATCGTCGAGACCGAGGTGCCGTTTGATGGCGTGCGGTATTTCCACCGCGCTCCTGGAATCCCCCGGCGCGGCATGGGTGATCGGCAGGACGGTGACAATGACCGCGCGATCCGCTTCGCGCATCGCGCAAAGCACGATCACGCTTGGGCGGTCCTTGCGGCCTTCCTCGCGGCCGGCGCGATGTTCGTCATGCCAGAGATAGGCGTAATTCAGGACAAGGCCCGGCTCCGGCGTCGGAATTCCCATGCCGGCTTTCTATTCGGGATCGAGAAGGGCGTTGAGACGATCGTGGCGGTCGTCCATGCGGCTTCCGGCGATGGCACGGATTTTATCCTCGGGGAGATCGACGGTCGCGAAACTGTGGCGCTGCGCCCGGAACCGCGCGAACTCTTCATATTCATCGGCGGGCACGAAATAGCCGGTGATCTGCCCGTGGCTGGTGACGGCAACGGCGCCCTTCTGGGCGAGCATCCGGTAACGGCCGAAATTGCGGGTGAATTCGGCGGCGGGGACGGCTTTGGACTTGACCATGGCGGATTCCGTGCTGGGATTAGATAACAGTAATTAATATACACGAATTACACAATTTGCGCAAGTTGCGTAAGTTGCGCAAGTTGCGTAATTTACGTTATTCGCTAAGATGTTGGGTAGTCACAAGGAATCAAAATATCGCCGTCACGCCGCCTCGCGCCTCAGCGGCTGACACATGCAGTGCACGCCGCCGCCGGCCTGGACGAACATGCTCATGTCCGGGTCATAGACCTGGAATCCCGCGGCGCGCATCTTGCCGTTGAGGTCCTTGGCGCCCTGCGTCGACAGCACGCGGTCGTTGCCCAGCGCTACAACATTGCAGCCGAGCGCCATGGTTTCCTTGAAGCTCGCCGGAATGATCTCGATCTTCTTCGATTTGAGCCATTGCACGATGTCATCCCCGGTGGTGTCGAGGCAGACGGCGGCGCAATGCTCGTTGAGCATGCAGACCATCAGGTCGATATGGACATAGAACTGATCGATCGGCGCATATTTGATCTCCCAGCCTTCCTTGACGAACCACTCGGCCGCCTGCCGCGCCGCCACTTCCTCGGAGCGGTGATCGGTATAGCCGACCAGCGCCACGCCGGGCTTGATGATGTTGAAATCGCCGCCCTCGAAATTGCCCGCCGAGATCATGTCGTAGATCGGAATGCCGTTCTCCAGATAGAAGCGCAGCACGGCGGCATATTCGCCGCGCCGCCGGGGATTGGCGAGCTGGCAGAGAACCGCGCCATAGGGCGACATGAAGGACGAATCCCGGGCATAGACCTGATAGGGATTGTGCATGTCGACGGGCAGGAAATGGGTGGTGACGCCGGCGCTGCGATAGGCATCGGTCATCTCGCGGTGCTGGCGCATGGCCAGCTGCTGGTCGAACTTGTAGCCCTTGCGCAGCGTCACGCGCACCAGCGACGACCATTGAGCATTCTCCAGTCCCATCCAGCGGAAGCTCTCGGCCGGCCCCAGCAGCACGTCCTTGAGCGGCCCGGTTTCGGATTTGAGATACCAGTCCTTCATTAGAGGCGTGCCGCCGCCGTCGAGGCGGGCGCGGAGGGGGACGGGCTTGCTGGCGGGCATGATCAATCTCCTGATGAGTCATCAGGAGATTTACCCATGCCTGCCAGCAAGCCCGTCCCCCTCCGCGCCCGCCTCGAAGGCGGCGGCACGCCGTTGATGAAGGACTGGTATCTCAAATCCGAAACCGGGCCGCTCAAGGACGTGCTGCTGG
>JANMQL010000057.1:0-2031 GCA_031370475.1 Hyphomicrobiales bacterium
CGATCAACTGTGGCCGCGCGGCAAGGCCCGGGTTCCCTTCCGGCCAGGCCCCTGGACCGGAAAAAAGATGGGCAAGGCCTTTGCAAGGCCCTGGGACGTGGCCGAACCGCCATCACCCCAGCTCCGGGCCCTGGCCGGGGCGGGCGGGCTCAACCGGTCGGTGGAACGCCGCGAGCGCATGATCGTGCTGACCATGATCAACCACCCGGAGCTCATCCACGAGTTCCTCGATGAATTTGCCGCAGTCGAATTGCAGGCCCGCGAGCTTGACTCGATCCGCACACAAATCATAGATAGCGCCGCCTTGGGATCCGGCCTTGACGGGCCGGGCCTTAGGGCCCATTTGCTTGACCGGGGTCTGGGTCCTTTGCTGGACCGCCTCGAAACCCAGGCGAGACGCCTGAACGACTGGTTCCTTGGGAGCGGGGCTGCGCATGATGACGCCCGCACCGGCCTTCGTCAGATGATCGCCCTGCACCGGAAAACTGTCACTCTCGAACGGGAGTTGAAGGCGGCGGAGGCCGCTTTCGCTGCCGATCCGACGGAGGAAAATCTCGACGCGCTGAACGCGGTGCGCGAACAATTGTCGTCCCATGCCGGTTCCGAGGCCACCATCGAAGGCTTCGGCGCCGCCTCGGGCCGGCCGGCGGACGCCATCACCTAGCGCGCCTCAACATAGTTAAGCGGGGATTAACAGGCGCAAGCCTAGTTTTGACCCGAATCACCCAATCTGGTGGGGTTGCACCCGCCAATCGCCAAGGACCGCCCATGGCCCGAGCCCAGACACGCGCACCCCAGAACGAAGACGGCGAAACCCCGACCCCGCAGGACGAGCCGGAAGCCCCGGAAGCCTCCAGCGAAGGCCAGGATTCGCCGGTCCTCGATCTCTCCGATGCCGCCGTCAAGCGGATGATCAAGCTCGCCAAGTCGCGCGGCTTCGTCACCCTCGACGAGCTCAACGCCGTGATGCCGTCGGAGGAAGTCACCTCGGACCAGATCGAGGACATCTACTCGATGCTGGCGGATATGGGCATCACCGTGGTGGAGAGCGAGGAGGAGACCGAAAACGTCGCCGCCAAGGTCGAGCAGGACCAGGAGGCCGAGAGTTCCGAGACCGCCGTCATCAAGGTCGAGGCCGCCAAGACGCCGGCCGACCGCACCGACGATCCGGTGCGCATGTATCTGCGCGAAATGGGCCAGGTGGAGCTTCTCTCGCGCGAGGGCGAAATCGCCATCGCCAAGCGGATCGAGGCGGGGCGCGAGGCGATGATCGCCGGCCTGTGCGAAAGCCCGCTCACCTTCCAGGCCATCATCATCTGGCGCGACGAGCTCAACGAAGCCAAGATTCTGTTGCGCGACATCATCGATCTCGAGGCCACCTATGCCGGCCCCGACGCCAAGAAGAACCAGATGCCGGTGCAGACGCCCGCTCCCTATGTGCCGCCCAAGGACGAGGTGAAGAAGAAGGTCGAAGCCAAGCGCATCGAAGCCCGCAAGCCCGCCCAGCCGCTGCGCCGCCCCGGCGAGGACGATTACAGCGACATTCTCTCGCCGGAGGATTTCGACAAGCCGGTGGTCGAGGAGGAGGACGACGACGAGGGCGACGATCTCGGCGTCTCGCTCTCGGCCATGGAAGCGGAGCTCAAGCCCAAGGTGCTTGAGATTTTCGATTCGATCGCCAAGCAGTACAAGTCGCTGCGCAAGCTGCAAGACCAGGAGGTGGCGGAATCGACCGAGCTGTCGCCGTCGCAGGAGCGCCGCTACAAGAAGCTGCGCGAGGATATCATCACCGAGGTGAAATCGCTCTCCCTCAACAACGCCCGCATCGAGGCGCTGGTCGAGCAGCTCTACGACATCAACAAGCGGCTCAATTCGCTGGAAGGCCGCCTGATGCGGCTGGCCGAGACCTACAAGGTGCCGCGCACCGAGTTCCTCAAGGAGTATCAGGCCGAGGAGCTCAATCCCGACTGGCTGAAGCGGGTCGGGCGCCTGTCGCGGTTCGGCTGGAAGAAATTCGTCAACGACGAGAAG
>JANMQL010000100.1:0-2596 GCA_031370475.1 Hyphomicrobiales bacterium
GTGATGGTGGCCGTGTCCGATACCGGATCCGGCATTCCGCCCGAACTGATGGAGAAGGTGTTCAACCCGTTCTTCACGACCAAAGCCAACGGCAAAGGCTCCGGCCTCGGCCTGTCGATGGTCTACGGCTTCATCAAGCAGTCCGGCGGCCATATCAGCATCTACAGCGAAATGGGCCACGGCACCTCGATCAAGATGTATCTGCCGCGCAAATTCGCGCCCGGCGAAACGGTGCCGCCGGTGGCCGGCATCACGCCCGTCGAGCGGGTCAAGGCGCCGGAGCCGGTTGCCGCCGCCGCCGCGGCGCCCGTGCCGGAAGCGCCGAAAGAACCCGCCAAGCCGCACGCGCAAAAGATTCTCGTGGTCGAGGACCAGGAAGCGGTGCGCGCCGTGGCCTGCGGCTTCCTGATGGATTTCGGCTACGACATCATCGAGGCCGAGGACGGCTTTCAGGCGCTGGCCAAGATCCAGGAAAATCCCGATATCGACCTGATGTTCTCGGACGTGGTCATGCCCGGCGGCATGAACGGTTTCGACCTTGCCCAGGCGGCGATCGGCATCCGGCCGGGCCTCAAGATCGTCCATACCTCGGGCTATCCCAAGGGCGCCATGGTACATCAGGAAGAGCCGCGCTTCCGCGAGGGCTTCATCATCATGAAGCCCTATCGCCGCGAGGATCTGCAGAAGATCATCAAGGACGCCCTCGCATTACAGGAATGAGCTTGCCGTCATGGCGCCGCTGGCGGTCCTTATCCTCGGCCTGCTCGGTCTCGGCGCCGTGCTGTGGCTTGTGCTCGAGAGGCACGAGGGCCGCCGCGCCGCGCGGGGCCTGCCGCGCCACGGACGGTGGCGCATCGCCGTCGCCGCGGCGGCGCTGCTCGCCGCGCTGTTCGCCGCAATGACGGCGTTTCTCGCCATCTCCTCGGCGGCACGGATCGGCATGGCCGCCGCCCTCGGCCTGCCGCCTTTCCTGGCGGGCCTGATCGTCTGCTATCTCGCCATGCGGCGCGGGACCGGCTAATCACACCGGGTTCACGCGAATCCGGGGCAGGCCATGACCGAACTTTTCACCGTCGAAAACTTGATGACGCTTGTGGTGCTCACCGCGCTGGAGACCGTCCTCGGTTTCGACAATCTTCTCTATATCTCGATCGAGGCCAAGTCCGTTGCGCCGGCGCGGCGAAAATATGTGCGCCGGCTCGGCATGGTGCTGGCCATAGCTTTGCGCATCGTGCTGCTCTTCGTGGTGCTACAGCTCATCGCCATGTTTCAGGAGCCGCTGTTCGGCGTGGACCTGCCCATCGTTGCCGCTTCCTTCAACGGCCACAGCCTGATCGTGCTGGCGGGCGGCGCCTTCCTGATCAACACGGCGCTCAAGGAAATCTCCCACATGCTGGTGGTGCGGGACTTCGAACACGAGGAAGGCAACGGGCCGGAACATGCCGGCGTGGCGCGCGCCCTGTTCTGGATCCTGGTGATGAACATCGTGTTCTCCTTCGACACGGTGCTCTCGGCGGTGGCGCTCACCAAGAATTTCATCGTCATGGCAACGGCCATCGTGCTGTCCGGCATTTTCATGGCGGCGCTGGCCGAGCATGTCGCCGGCTTCCTGCAGCGCAACCGCATGTATGAAGTCCTCGGCCTGTTCGTGCTGCTGCTCGTGGGCGTCATGCTGCTCGCCGAAGGCGGCTCGATCGCCCATCTCGCCTTCTTCGGCTATCCGGTCGAGCCCATGGCCAAGAGCACCTTCTATTTCGTGGTGGGCGCGCTGCTGATCGTCGATATCGTCCAGGGCCGCTATCAGAAGAAGCTATTGGCGGAAGGCGGCAAGCCGCGCGCCTGAGAGCATTGCCCTTTCGGCGGCGGCGGGCTAGAAGCCGGGCCCGAAACACCCCTCATTTTCAGGAATATCACGCCGATGGCGCGCCAGTTTATCTACCACATGCACGGGCTGTCCAAGGCCTATGCCGGCGGCAAGAAGGTTCTCGACAATATCCACCTGCAATTCTATCCGGACGCCAAGATCGGCGTGCTTGGCCCCAACGGCTCGGGCAAGTCGACGCTTCTGCGCATCATGGCCGGTATCGACAGGGAGTGGAACGGCGAGGCCTGGCTCGCCGAGGGCGCCAGCGTCGGCTATCTCTCCCAGGAACCGGAGCTCGATCCGGCGCTTGATGTCATGGGCAATGTCATGGAAGGCGTTGCGTCCAAGAAGGCGATCCTCGACCGGTACAATGCCCTGATGGCCGACTACAACGACGAGAACGCCGCGAAGGCCGGCAAGCTCCAGGACACGATCGACGCGCAGAATCTCTGGGACCTCGAATCGCAGGTCGAGCAGGCCATGGACGCCATGCGCTGCCCGCCGGGCGAGGCGTCCGTCGACAATCTCTCGGGCGGCGAGCGCCGCCGCGTGGCGCTGACCCAGCTTCTGCTGCGCCAGCCCGACCTGTTGCTGCTCGACGAGCCCACCAACCATCTCGATGCCGAAAGTGTTGAATGGCTCGAGCATCATTTGCGCGATTATCCCGGCTCGATCCTGATCGTCACCCACGACCGCTATTTCCTCGACCATGTCACCGCCTGGATTCTCGAG
>JANMQL010000115.1:0-8823 GCA_031370475.1 Hyphomicrobiales bacterium
GCGTAAGAGGATCGAGAGATCGTTGGCGCTCTGCACGGTGAAGCTGCCGGAAATCTGTCCCGAGCCGCCGAGGATCGGTTCGCGGATCACCGGCGCCGAAATGTCTTCGTTGTCGAGCACGATGGCGAAGGGCTTGCCGACATTCTCGGCGGTGAGCTTGCCGAAGCGGATCAACGAGCCGATCCTCGGCGGCTCGGGCCAGATTTCCGGCAATTTCACCGTCGAGGAGACCGCGAGCCTGGCCATCGTCCTGCGCTCCGGCGCTTTGCCGGCCAAGCTGACCATCGTCGAGGAGCGCACCGTCGGCCCGAGTCTCGGTTCCGATTCGATCCGCGCCGGCATCATCGCCTCGATCATCGGCCTGATCGGCGTGCTCGTCTTCATGGTGATCGTCTATGGCCTGTTCGGCATATTCGCCAATGTCGCGCTGCTGGCCAACCTGATGATGCTGATCGCGCTGATGTCGGTGTTCGGCTTCACCCTGACGCTGCCCGGCATCGCCGGCATCGTGCTGACCATGGGCATGGCGGTCGATTCAAACGTGCTGGTCTATGAGAGAATCCGCGAGGAATGGCGCCACGGCCGCACCGCCCTCAATGCCATCGAGACCGGTTTCCGCGCCGCTCTCGCCACCATTCTCGACGCCAACATCACCACGCTGATTGCCGCCTTTGTGCTGTTCGGCATCGGCTCCGGTCCGATCCGCGGCTTCGCCATCACGCTCTCGATCGGCATCATGACCACGGTCTATACCGCCTACACCCTGACCCTGCTGATTGTCGCGGTCTGGGTCCGGTTGGCGCGGCCCAAGGAGGTTCCGCTCTAGGGCGGACGCGATCCATGAAACCCATCCGCTTCATTCCCGACGACACCAAGATCGCCTTCATGCGGCTGAGCCGCTTCGGCTTCTTCGTCTCCGGCCTGCTCTGCGCCGCCGCCATTCTATTGTATGTGTTTGTCGGCCTCAATGTCGGCGTCGATTTCTAGGGCGGCACCGTGGTGACGATCCGCACCGTCGAGCCCGCCAATCTCGACGAGCTGCGCGGCAAGATCGACGCCCTCGATCTCGGTTCGGCCGAATTGCAGGAATTCGGCTCGCCCAACGACGTGCTGATCCGCCTCGAGTCCCAGCCGGGCGGCGATGCCGCTCAGCAGGAGGCGATCGCCAAGCTCAAGGCGGCGCTGGGCCCCGGCATCGAATACCGCAGCGTCGAAGTGGTCGGCCCGAAAGTGTCGGGCGAACTGGCCCAGCAGGGCATTATCGCCGTGGTGTTGTCGATTTTCTGCGTGCTGATCTATGTCTGGTTCCGCTTCGAGTGGCAGTTCGCCTTCGGCGCGGTGCTGTCGCTCCTGCACGACGTGCTCTTGACCATCGGCCTGTTCTGCCTGCTGCGCATCGAATTCAACTTGCAGATCATCGCCGCGATCCTCACCATCGTCGGCTATTCGCTCAACGACACCGTCGTGGTCTTCGACCGCATCCGCGAGTTCCTGCGCAAGTACAAATCCATGCCGCTCGCCGACCTGATCGACTTTTCGATCAATTCGGTGCTGCCGCGCACCATCCTCACTTCCGCCACCACCATGATCGCGCTCTTGGCGCTCTATATCTTCGGCGGCGAGGTGATCCGCGGCTTCACCTTCGCCATGATCTGGGGCGTGATCGTTGGCACCTGTTCGTCGATCTTCATCGCCTCGCCGGTGCTGATCCTGCTCGGCACGATTCGCGAGCAGCAATCGGCGATCAAGGCGAAGCCGGAGCCGGCCCGGCCTTGACGGCCTTCTTCCCCGGCCGCGCTGCAATCGATGCCTATGGCAATGGCGGCTTCCGCTTCGCCGGCATGTCGCATAGGGGCTCGGTCCTGCTGCTGCCCAGCGGCATTCACGCCTGGCGGCACGGCGAGGAACTGACGCCGGAGGATTTCGCCATGGTCTTCGCCGCGCGCGCCGAAATCGGCATGGTGCTGCTCGGCACCGGGGCGCAAATGCGCCGGCCGCCACGGCCGGTTCGCGAGGCTTTCGCAAATCACGGCCTGGGTCTCGATTTCATGGGCACGGGTGCGGCGGTCGCGACCTACAACATCCTGCTGGCCGAGAACCGCAAGGTGGCCGCCGCGCTGATCGCCGTGGCCGATGCCGCATGAGCGATTATTGCCAGGAACTGGTGCGGGCGGGCGACAAGGACCGCTTTCTCGCCAATCTCTTCGCGCCGGCCGGCAAGCGGCCGCATCTGATGGCGCTGCATGCCTTCAATCTCGAAGTGGCGCGGGTGCGCGAGGCGGTCAGCGAGCCGCAGCTCGGTGAAATCCGCCTGCAATGGTGGCTCGACACCCTCGATGCGATTTATGCGGGAGAGACTGTGGCCCATCCGGTGGCCGAGGCGCTGGCCCGCGCCATCGCCGCGGGCAGCCTGCCGAAGGAGGCGCTGCGCAATCTTATCCTGGCCCGCCGCTTCGATCTCTATGACGACCCCATGCCGTCGCTCTCCGCTCTCGAAGGTTATCTGGGAGAGACGTCGTCGGCGCTGATTCAGATGGCGGCGCTGATCATGGCGGGGCCGGAAGCGCAAGCCGCGGCGGAAGCGGCGGGATTTGCCGGTGTCGCCCATGGCCTCGCCGGATTGCTCCGTGCACGGCCCATCCATCATGCCCGTGGCCAGGCCTATTTGCCGCCGGGCATGGATGTGGCGGAGGCCATCGGCCATGCCCGCCGCCGCCTCGCCGAGGCGCGAGCGCTCACCGGCCGGATTCCCTCTGCCGCCCTTGCCGCCTTCCTGCCCGTGAGCCTCACCGATCTTTATCTCGACCGGCTCGAGCGACTCGGCGAAAAGGCCTTAACCACGGTGGCCGAGGTGTCGCAATTCCGCCGCCAATGGCGATTGTGGTGGATGGCGCGGCACAACGCATTCTGAAAGGATAAGTTCATGGGTGTGGCGGCGCGGCTTGAAAGACTCGTTCCCGACCTGTCGGCGGCGCTGCTGCGCTTCCCGGTTCCCGCCCTCTATTCGATCCTGCTCTGCGGCTGGCTCAACATCGAGGAGATCGGCGGATCGAGCTGGGACGAGAAGATCGCCTATGCGGCGGCGGCCGGTTTCCTCGCCTCGGGGGCGGCGCATTTCTTCGCCGAGGGCAGGGGGCTGTCGCGCGCCACCAATCTGATCGTCGCTCTCGTCTCCGGCCTGGCGGCAACCGCAGCCGCGTTCTTCACCGGCATTTTCAACACCAGCCTGCTGTTCTTCTTCGGCGCCATCGTTTTGGTTCTGATGATTTCGCCCTATCTGCGAGCCGGCGCCGCGCAAGGCGCGCTGTGGCTGTTCAATCTGCGCCTCTGGCTCGCCGCCTTGCTGGCAACCCTGGTGGGCATCGCCTTCGGCGCCGGCCTCTCGGCTATCGTCGAGGCGCTCGACTTTCTCTTCGGTGTCAAGCTGCCCGGCGATATGCACAGCCATATCTGGATCACCGCGACAAGCCTTGTCGGCCCGCTCTTCGGCCTGTCGCTGATGCCCAGGGATATCGACGAGAAAATCGAGATCGAGGGCCAGCAGGGCACGCTTCTGGCGCGCGGCGTTTCGGTGCTGGTCAATTACGTGCTGGTGCCGGTCATCCTCGTCTATACGGCGATCCTGCATGCCTATGCGGTGAAGATCGCCATTCAATGGCAATTGCCCGACGGCCAGCTCGGCCTGATGGTGACGATCTTCGCCCTCGGCGGCACCGGCGCCTGGCTCATCGCCTGGCCGTGGCGCGAGCAGGGCACGAGGCTCCTACGCTGGTTCATGCAGGGCTGGTTCTGGCTCACCATCGTGCCGGCCATCCTGCTGACGATCGCCGTGTGGCGGCGCGTCTCCGATTATGGCGTGACGCCCGACCGCTACGGCATCGCCCTCGTTGCCGTGTGGATCGCCGTCCTTGCCGCCTATCTGGCCTTCCGCCGCAACGCCGCCGACCTGCGCGCCATAATCGGCGGCTTCGCCGCCCTGCTGCTGGTGGGTTCTATAGGTCCCTTCGGCGCCAACGGCTTGACGATTTCCAGCCAGTTCGGCCGCCTTGCGGCGTTGCTGGAAGGCGATGGCGTTCTCAAGGACGGCCGGATTGTCACACCCATTCCCGCCCTCAAGGACGAGCACAAGAGCTCCGGCAATTCCATGCTCTATGCCTTGCGCGAGGCGGGCGGCATGGAAAAGTTGCGGCCCTGGTTCGAGGGTGTGGAGAAGAACCCCTTTGCCACCTCGACCGACGATTGGTCGGCCGTCTATGCGGTGGCCGGAGTCTTGGGTCTCGGCGATCCCTATCTGCAATCGGACTATATCAGCCTGAGCGCCGCCGCCGTGCTTGATCATAATTTCGCCGGCGCCGCGCGCCTGGTCGGTCCGCTGCAAGCCTACGTCGCCAATGCCAACGATGCCGAGCCCAAGGAACCCTACGCCCGTATCCGCGACAATGTCCTCACCGTCGGGATCGCCGGCCGCAGCTGGCGGATCGCCGGCGAGGATGTGCTGGCAAGCGCCAAGGCCGGCGCCGTGGCCGCCGGCAATCTGCAGCCGCCCATCGTCCATGAGGCCGGCCCCGATATCACGCTTGTCCTCGAACAGGTTTATGGCCGCACCGGCCCCAAGCCGCAGCTCAATTCGGCGCGGTTGTGGGTTATTCTGCGGCAATAGCCGTGGCACCACCAAGCCACGCCTCGAAATCCGCCATGGCCCGCGCCGTATAGGCGCGCTTGCGGGCCATGGCGCGTTCGGCGTGCTTGAGCCGCTTGCCGGTCAACTGCACCGGCGGGAACAGGCCGAAATTGACATTCATCGGCTGGAACGACGAACCGCGCTGGTCGGTTGTCTCTATGTGGCCGCCGGTGATGTGATTGATCAGCGCGCCGTGCGCCGTCGTCGCGGGCGGGGCTACGAAGATTTCGCCGCGCCGCTCCGCCGCCGACATGCGCCCCGCCAGCAGGCCCATGGCGGCGCTCTCCACATAGCCTTCGACACCGGTGATCTGCCCGGCAAAGCGCAGGCGCGGATCGGCCTTGAGGCGCAGGCGCGCGTCGAGCAGTTTCGGGCTGTTGAGGAAGGTGTTACGGTGCAGACCGCCGAGTCTCGCAAATTCGGCATTCTCCAATCCCGGAATGGAGCGGAACACCCGAATTTGCTCGGCATATTTGAGCTTCGTCTGGAAGCCCACCATGTTGTAGAGCGTCGCCAATTTATTGTCCTGGCGCAGCTGCACCACCGCATGGGCCTTCTCGTCAGGCGCATGAGCATTGGTGAGCCCGCGCGGCTTCATCGGTCCGTGCCGCAGAGTCTCCGGCCCCCGCTCGGCCATCACCTCGATCGGCAGGCAGCCGTCGAAATAGGGCGTGGTCTTCTCCCATTCCTTGAAATCGCCCTTCTCGCCGTCAATCAGGGCAACGATGAATGCGTCGTATTGCGCGCGCGTCATCGGGCAGTTGATGTAGTCCTTGCCGGTGCCGCCCGGGCCCTGCTTGTCGTAGCGCGACTGGAACCAGGCCTTGCCCATGTCGATCGACTCGCGGTGCACGATGGGCGCGATGGCGTCGAAGAAGGCGAGATCGGCCTCGCCGGTCAGCCCGCGGATCGCCTCGGCCAGCGCCGGCGAAGTGAGCGGCCCGGTGGCGATGATGACATTGTCCCAGTCCGCCGGCGGCAGCCCGGCGATCTCGCCCGGCACCACGCCGACCAGCGGATGGCGCTTCAGAATCGCCGTCACCTCCGCCGCAAATCCGTCGCGGTCGACGGCCAGCGCGCCTCCCGCCGGAACCTTGTGGCGGTCTGCGACCGCCATGATCAGCGATCCCGCCCGGCGCATCTCTTCATGCAGGAGCCCCACGGCATTCTGCTCGGCGTCGTCGGAACGGAAGGAATTGGAGCAGACGAGTTCGGCGAAGTCGCCGGTCTTGTGGGCCTCGGTGCCGCGTTCGGGCCGCATCTCGTGCAAAACGACCGGGCTACCCGCTTCCGCCGCCTGCCAGGCCGCTTCCGACCCCGCCATTCCGGCGCCGACGATGTGGATGGGACTGGTCATGGCGGCGGCAATAGCACGGCGGGTGGCAGGACTCCAAACCGATGCGCTCAAGTCCGGACCAGCGGCTTGGCGGCGGAAAGGGTGGCCCGCCGGCCCCGCGTGGATAAGGCAGCCTTGCCGGCCCGCGCGGCGCGCCGCATGACGGAGCGATCCGACCACAGCCGCTGCATGGCGATGAAGGTATAGGCGCCGGACCAGCTGATCAGCAGCAGCCCGTTCAGGGGTTCGGCCACGGCGATCAGGCGCAGGAATCCCGAAGGCGTCACATCGCCATAGCCGAGTGCCGTGAACGTCTCGGCCGAGAAGTAGAAATACTGGATGGCATCGAAATTCTTGTCGCCGCTGAATTGGCCGATGGCGAGATAGCGATCGGCCAGCAAGTAAACCACGCCATAGGCGGCGATTTCGACGACGTGGAGGCAGAGCGCCAGGACGACGACGGCGGTGAGGGCCAGCCGGGGCCGCTCGCGCAGCCTGGCCGGGATGCGCCGGACGAACCACAGGCCTTCCAGATGAATGAAGATGGTGGCCAGTGTGAGGACGATTATCAGGAGAAAGGTCAGGAGCATCGGGTTTCAGCCAGGCCGGGAGGAGGGGAGCCGCTCATCCGATGTAATTCCGGCGAATGCAAGGCTCGTTGATTAAATCTCACGGCTTGCGCCGCCCTTTTGGCGGGGGCATGAGAGGGCAGGGAGTGCCCCATGCCATCCGTTCTCACCGAAATTTCCGCCGAACTCGACCAGATCCGCGCCCAGTCCCTGTGGAAGACCGAGAGGCCGATCCTGTCGCCGCAGGACTCTCACATTAAAGTTGCGGGCGGGCGCCAAGTACTCAATTTTTGCGCCAATAATTATCTGGGGCTTGCCGATCACCCCGAACTTATTGCCGCCGCCAAGCGGGCCCTCGACACGCACGGCCTCGGCATGGCCTCGGTGCGCTTCATCTGCGGCACCTCGGACCTGCATGTGGCGCTCGAGCGGCGCATTGCCGATTATCTGGAGATGGAGGACGCTATCCTCTATGCCGCCTGTTTCGATGCCAATGGCGGTGTGTTCGAGCCCTTGTTCGGCGAAAAAGATGCCATCGTCTCCGACGCCCTCAACCACGCCTCGATCATCGACGGCATCCGCCTGTCGAAGGCGAAACGCTATCGCTTCGCCAACGGCGACATGGACGATCTCGAGAAGCAATTGAAAGAGGCGCGAGGGCAGGGCGCCCGCCGCGTCATCATCGTCACCGACGGGGTGTTCTCCATGGACGGCTATTTCGCCAAGCTGGGCGACATCCGCCGCCTCGCCGACCGCTACGATGCCCTGATCATGGTCGACGATTGCCACGCTACCGGCTTCATCGGGCCCAAGGGCCGGGGCACGCCGGCCCGGGCCGGCATCAAGGTGGATATTCTGACCGGCACGCTCGGCAAGGCCTTGGGCGGCTCGGCCGGCGGCTATATCGCGGCGGCCAGGCCCATCGCCGCTCTGCTGCGCCAGCGCTCGAGGCCCTATCTCTTCTCCAACGCGCTGCCGCCGCCCATTGTTGCCGCGGCCATCAAGGCCCTCGATCTGGCCGAACAGGGCGACGATCTGCGCAGCCGGCTCTTCGACAACGCCAAACGCTTCCGGGCTGGAATGGCCAAAGCCGGTTTCAATCTGCTGCCCGGCGAGCACCCGATCATTCCGGTGATGTTGGGCGAGGCGAAGCCGGCCCAGGACATGGCGGCGAAACTCTATGACAAGGGCATCTATGTGACCGGCTTCTTCTTCCCCGTGGTACCCAAAGGAGCGGCCCGCATCCGCACCCAGATGTCGGCCGCCCATTCGCCCGCCGATGTCGATCAAGCGATCGCGGCTTTCACGGCTGCCGGTAAAGAATTGGGAGTGATCTGACCATGCGCGCATTGGTGAAGGCGGAAAAGGCCGAGGGGCTCACGCTTCGCGACGAGCCCATCCCGAAAATCGGCCCCGACGACATTCTCATCAAGGTTTCCAAGACCGGCATCTGCGGCACCGATCTGCATATCTGGAAATGGGATGAATGGGCGCAAAAGACCATCCCGGTGCCCATGGTGGTGGGCCATGAATTCGCCGGCACCGTGGCCGAAATCGGCAGCCATGTGCGCACGGTGAAAGTTGGCGACCGGGTCTCGGGCGAGGGCCATCTGATCGGCATGAAAAGCCGCATGGCCAGGGCCGGCCATTTCCATCTCGATCCCGAAACCAAAGGCGTCGGCGTCAACGTGCCCGGCGCCTTCGCCGAATATCTGAAGCTTCCCGCCTTCAACGCCATCCATCTGCCGCCCGAAGTGGACGACGAGATCGGCGCCATTCTCGATCCCCTCGGCAATGCCGTGCACACGGCCTTGTCCTACGATCTGGTGGGCGAGGATGTGCTGATCACCGGCGCCGGCCCCATCGGCATCATGGCCGCCGCCGTCTGCCGCCATGTCGGCGCGCGGCATGTGGTGGTGACGGACGTCAACGACTACCGCCTCGAACTCTGCAATCAGGTAGCCGACGCGGTTACCGTCAATGTCTCGAAGCAGGACCTGCGTTCCGTCATGGACCGCCTGCACATGCAGGAGGGTTTCGACATCAGCCTTGAAATGTCGGGCGCTCCCGCCGCCTTCGAGCAGATGACCCGGCATCTCATCATGGGCGGCAAGATCGCCATGCTCGGCATCCCGTCGGGCAAGATGCCGGTCGACTGGAATTCGATCATCTTCAAGGCGCTGACCATCAAGGGCATCTACGGCCGCGAGATGTTCGAGACCTGGTACAAGATGATC
>JANMQL010000117.1:0-2813 GCA_031370475.1 Hyphomicrobiales bacterium
CCACGGCCTTTCCGCCGGGGGTTACGATTTCGCGGGTGGGATTGGTGGAGGCGATTGAGGCGGTGAAGGGGTTTTTGACAATGTCGTCCACAGCGGCTAGCCGTTGAGCCGAACGGAGACATTCATGCCAGGCACCATCAGCATCGAGCAGGCGCTCATCTATACCATGGTCACCATGTCGGGCGTCGAAGGCCCGATCAACACGACCGAGCTCAAGGAAATCGGCCATATCGTCAAGCGTCTGCCGATCTTCAAGCATTTCGACGAGGCGCGGCTGACCACGGTGGCGCAGGAGGCGGGCGAAATGCTGCAGGAGCCGGAAGGGCTCGCGGCGGTTTTGGGGCTCATCGGCGAGGCGCTGCCGCCGAAATTGCGCGAGACCGCCTATGCGCTGGCCGTCGAAGTGGCCGCCGCCGACCTCGCGGTGGGCAAGGAAGAGCTGCGCTTCCTCGCCATCCTGCGCGACCGGCTCGGCCTCGACAAGCTGGTGACGGCGGCGCTGGAACGCTCGGCGATCGCCCGCTATCAGATGGGGTGAAAGGCCCGGCGCTCAAGCGCCGGCATTCGCGCCGCGAAGGTCAGTCCGCGGGCCACGAAGAATACGCACATCGCCGCCCATAGGCCGTGATTGCCAAAGGCCCCCTCCAGCCACCACCACGCCGCCAGGTAAATCGCCAGCGATACGATCATCATGTTGCGCATGTCGCGGGTCGCCATGGCGCCGGTGAAGATGCCGTCGAACTGAAAGGAGACGGCGCCGAGCAGCGGCGTCAGCGCCGCCCAGACAAGATAAATCCGCGCTGTCGTGCGCACCTCGGGGCTCACGCTCATCAGATCGATGAGCCAGGGGCCGGCGAGCCAGATGATGGCGGCGGCCGCCGCGCCAACCACCAAAGCCCAGATGCTGGTGATGCGGATGGCGGTGCGGAAGCGGGCGCGGTCCCTGGCGCCGACCGACTGGCCGACCAGGGCCTCGGAGGCGAAGGCGAAGCCGTCGATCAGAAAGGCGGCAATGTCGAAGAAGTGCATGAGCACGACATTGGCGGCGAGAATAATATCTCCGGCCCGGGCGCCCCGCGCCGTGAACCAGGTGAAGGCAAAGACCAGGCAGAGGGTGCGGATCATGATGTTGCCATTCATGGCGATGGTGCGCCAGAAAATGCGCGCATCGAGAATGTGCCGCCAGTCGATATGGGCCCGCAGGCGGCGGAGCGCATGGGCAACCAGCCCCAGACCCAAAATGGCGGCGGCGGATTCGGCGATCAGCACCGCGAGACCGACGCCGTCCGAAGTCATGCCGAGGCCAAACACGAACAGCATGCTGAGCGCCATATTCCCGGCATTGAGAAAAATCTGGATCAGAAAAGTCAAGCCGGCGCGGCCCTGGCCGATGAACCAGCCCATGGTCACATAATTGATAAGCGCGAAGGGGGCCGACCAGATGCGCAGCTCGAAATAGATTTCGGCATGGCGCCTGACCTCGGGCGAGCCGCCCATCAAATCCAAGGCGACTTTCTCGATGAGCGGCGAGAGCGCGATGAGCGCCAGTCCGGCCACCAGGGCTATCCCCAAGGCCCGGGCCAGCACGGCGACAAGCGCCGCCCCGTCGCCGGCGCCCACGGCCTGGGCCGACAACCCGCCCGTCGACAGGCGCAGGAACCCGAAACCCCAGAAGATGAATGAGAAAATCAGCGAGCCGACCGTAATGGCGCCGATATAATAGGGCTGCGGCAATTGCCCGACGACCGCCGTATTGACGGCGCCGATCAAAGGCTCCGAGACATTGGACAGCATGATCGGCACGGCGATGGCAAGCACCGAGCGGTGGGTGACAGGCAGGCTCAAGGAAATAGCCATGGCGCCAGTTGCGTTGATCGGCGGCGCAAGTCAAGCTGGCGGCAATGAGCCTTCTGCCACAGGTCTTTCTCGACTGGTTCGCAGGCCGCGGCTGGACGGTGCGGGCGCACCAGCTCGCGGTTCTGGAGCATGCGGCCAGGGCTGAGAGCGTGCTGCTCATCTCGCCCACCGGCGGCGGCAAGACGCTGGCCGGGTTCCTGCCGAGCCTGGTGGACCTCTCCAGCAAGCGCGAGCGGCGCGGCATTCACACGCTCTATATCTCACCACTCAAGGCGCTGGCCGTCGATATCGCCCGCAATCTGGAGGCGCCGGTGCGCGAGATGGGATTGCCCGTCAGGATCGAAACCCGCACCGGCGACACGCCGCACTCCAAGCGCAAGCGCCAGCGCGAGAAGCCGCCGGACATACTGATCACCACGCCGGAGCAGGTATCGCTGCTGGTGGCCGATCCGGGTGCGGCGCACATGCTGGGCGATCTGTCCTGCATCATTCTCGACGAGTTGCATTCGATCGTCACCTCGAAGCGCGGTGTTCTCCTTTCGCTGGCATTGACGCGCGTTGCAACCCACGCGCCCTCGGCCCGCCGCATCGGGCTTTCGGCGACGGTCGCCGATCCGGACGCGCTCAGGGCCTGGCTGGTTCCATCCGGCACGCCACCGGCGCCGCTGGTCATGGGGGCCGCCGGTGCGCCGCCCAATATCCGCATTCTCAAATCGGTGGAGCGGGTGCCGTGGTCGGGTCATTCCTCGCTCTATGCCATTCCGGAAATCTACGACGAGCTCAAGCGCGCCAAGCTTACGCTGGTCTTCGTCAATACGCGGAGCCAGGCGGAAATGCTGTTCCAGTCCCTGTGGGAGGCCAACGACGATCATCTGCCGATAGCACTGCATCACGGCTCGCTCGATGTGGCGCAGCGGCGCATGGTGGAAGCCGCCATGGCGGCGGGGAAGCTTCGC
>JANMQL010000129.1:0-4112 GCA_031370475.1 Hyphomicrobiales bacterium
ATTGCCGCCGAAAATACGGCCGGCATCATCGCGGCGGTGGGCGGTCTTCTCGGCATCACGGCGGGAGCCCTGTGGGAAAAGCGCTTCGGCATCAATCATCACCCCATCGTGTCGAACGGCGTGCACTACGTGGCGGGTCTGGCAGGAACGCTGCCGCTGGCGCTGGGGCTCGAACATTTCTCTTTCGACTGGACCCCCGAGTTCATCGCCGCCTGGGCCTATCTCGTCATCGGCAATTCGATCGTCGCCATGACCCTGCTGCTCGCCATGATAAGGGCGGGCGAGGTGGCGCGCGTCTCCTCGCTGTTTTATCTGGTGCCGCCGATCACCGCGCTCATCGCCTGGCCGCTACTTGGAGAGGCGATGCCGCCCCTGGGCTGGATCGGATTTGCGCTGGCCGCGGCGGGCGTGGCGCTTGCCAGCCGCAAGGCTGCGTGACATCGTGAAAGTCCGGCAAGGGAGGATGCGATGGCAATCAAGAAACTCTATACGGCGGTGGCGACATCGACGGGCGGGCGCGGCAACGGCCAGAGCAAGACCGCCGACGGCATGCTCGATCTCAAGATCGGCACGCCCAAGGAATTGGGCGGCAAGGATGACGGCGTCAACCCGGACCAGCTTTTCGCGGTGGCCTATTCGACCTGCTATCTGGGCGCCATCAAATTTGTGGCGGGCAAGGAGAAGAAGCCGGTGGCGATTGCCGCCGATTCAAGCGTCACGGCCCATGTGAGCTTCGGCCCGCGCGCCGACAAGAAGGGCTTCGGCATCGCCGTGCGCCTCGACGTGAAGCTGCCGGGCGTGCCCAAGGCCAAGGCCGCAGCACTCGCCAAGAAGGCGCATGTGGTGTGCCCCTATTCCTGGGCGATCAAGAAGACGGTCAAGGTGCAGACGAAGATCGTGTGAAATTCTAACATACGGTCATCCCCGCACTCGTTGCGGGGACCCATTCATCCGCTTGTTCAGGCAGACAGCATATTGAGCCATGGGTCGCCGGAATAAATCCGGCGATGACAGAATTGAGATTTACTGCGCCAGCAGCGCCTTCACCATCGCTCCCGCCTTGGCCATGTCCATCTGGCCGGCATATTTGGCCTTGAGCTCGGCCATGACCTTGCCCATGTCCTTCACACTCGCCGCCCCCACCGCCTTGATGATGGCGGCCACCGCCGCCTTGGCGTCGTCATCGGAAAGCTGCTTCGGCATGTAGGACTGGATGATGGCGATTTCCTCGCGCTCGGCCTGGGCCAGTTCGGGCCGGCCGCCCTGCTCGTAGACGGCCACGCTCTCCTGGCGCTGCTTGACCATCTTGGCGAAGAGATCGACGAGCCCGGCATCGGGGGTGAGTGCCGAGGCGTGGCCTTCGGTGCGGCTGCCGATATCCTTGTCCTTGATGGCGGAGTTCATCAGGCGCAGCGTCGAGACGCGGCGCTTGTCGCCGGCCTTCATGGCTTCTTTCAATGAATCGTCGATCTGGGCGCGGAGACTCATCGGCGGCATCCTTGGAAAATCGTGGAAAGGCGCTCATTAGAAGGATTTGCGGCGAGCCGCAACCTTGACGGCGGGGGCGCGCTCCCGTAACCAGCCGCAAATCCCCGGAGAGTCCCCAATGCCCGCGCCGAAAAAGCCCGCCAAGGCCAAGCCGAAAGCTCGCGTCCAATTCGGCGACTGGGAGACGCGGCGCACGACCGGGCTTCTGGTGCTGGCCGACGGCACGGCGATCGAGGGCTTCGGTTTCGGCGCCGAGGGCGAGGCTCAGGGCGAGGTCTGCTTCAACACCGCCATGACCGGCTATCAGGAAGTTTTGACCGATCCCTCCTATGCCGGGCAAATCGTCACCTTCACCTTCCCCCATATCGGCAATGTCGGGGCCAACGACGAGGATATCGAGACCGCCAATCTCGCGGCCTCGGCGGGCGTGGCCGGCTGCATCGTCAAGGCGGCCGTGACCGAGCCCGCCAATTATCGCTCGCAGAAACATTTCGATAAATGGCTGAAGGCCCGCGGCATCATCGGCCTCTCCGGCATCGATACGCGGGCGCTGACCAATCTGATCCGCGAGAAGGGCATGCCCAACGGTGTCATCGCCCATCATGCCTCGGGCCGCTTCGATATGGCGCGGCTGAAAAAGATGGCGGCCGAGTGGCCGGGCCTCGTCGGCATGGATCTGGCCAAGGACGTGTCCGTCGCCCAGCGCCTGCATTGGGACGAGAAACTGTGGGACTGGGAGGCGGGCTATACGCGCGCCGAAGGCGGAAGGTTCAAGGTGGTCGCCGTCGATTACGGCTTGAAGCGCAATATCCTCCGTTGTCTGACGAGTGCCGGCTGCGATGTGACCGTGGTGCCGGCGGCAACCGCCGCCGAGGATATTCTCGCCATGCGGCCCGACGGCGTGTTCCTGTCGAACGGGCCGGGCGATCCGGCGGCGACCGGCGAATATGCCGTGCCGGAAATCAAAAAGCTGGTGGCGTCGGGCAAGCCCGTCTTCGGCATCTGCCTCGGCCACCAGATGCTGGCGATCGCGCTTGGCGCGCGGACCGTCAAGATGCACCAGGGCCACCACGGCGCCAATCATCCGGTCAAGGACTTCACCACCGGCAAGGTCGAGATCACCTCGATGAATCACGGCTTCGCGGTCGAGCGCGCCAGCCTGCCCAAGGGCGTGGTCGAAACCCATGTGTCGCTGTTCGACGGATCGAACGCCGGCATCGCCCTTGCAGGCAGGCCGGTGTTCTCGGTGCAGTACCACCCGGAAGCCTCGCCCGGGCCCCAGGACAGTCATTACCTGTTCGAGCGCTTTGTCGGCGAGATGGAGAAGGCGAAGGGTTAATCCGTCCACGGATTGATGATCTCTATTCCGCAATCGGTAAATCCGCCGGCGTCCCGCGTCGCGATCTTGAATTGGCGGAGCGAACAGATTGCCGCGATCATGGCGTCGGGTTCTTCAATGCGGCGCCCCACGGCGCGGCGGTGTGCAAAAATTCTGGCGAAGTGCATTGCACAGGATTCGTCAAACGGGAGGATTCGTCCTCGAAAACCCTCTTCGAGCACGACCTTCATCCTCTGCCCCAATTCCGCGCGCTTCTGTCCCGCGGGCATTCGTTCAATTCCCGACAGGAGTTCCGCCGCCGTTATGGCCGTGGTAAAAAGCGATTGCGGTTCCTGATTGTTTGTCCAGCGAAGGACATTGGGGTCGGGATCGTTTCGCATCAGTTCCGAAATGACGTTCGTATCGAGAACAATCATTCTCCATACTCTGGGCCGCTGAAATCCGGTGGTTGGCGCCGGCTGTCACGGGCCGGAAGTTCAAGCTCCACCCCGCCCAATGGCTTGAAGAGCTCATGGATGAAAGTCCCAAGTCCGACCTTCAGTTCCGCGCCGCCATAGAGTTCGACCAGGGCTTCACGAGCCTCTTCCTCCATCGAACGGCCTTTCTCGGCTGCCCTTACGCGCAGGCGGCGCTTGGTCTCGTCGTCGAGATTGCGGATGGTGAGAGTTGCCATGCCTGCAATGTATGCAATGCTAGCAATGCTGTCAATGACTGCACACCATTGTGACTTGCGAGGCGATTCAACCAGGCGTATTATTAAGAATCAATACGAATTGCCCATCGGTCAGTATTTGTCTGCGTTTGCGCTCCGGAATCCGGTCCGGAAATACACCCGAGGTTGCAAATGACCGAAATCACCATGATCGAAAAGGTCGCCCGCGCCATCGCCGAAGCCCGTGGTCATGACGACTGGAGCCTCAACCTGCCCGCCGCCCGCGCCGCCCTCATGGCGCTGCGCGAGCCCAGCCTCGACATGCTGGAAGCGGCGCTGCCCGGCCTCCCCGATTGGGGCTATCTGCCCGAGGAATGGCGGGCGATGATCGACCACGTCATCGCCGAGCAGCCGGCCGCGCAGACCGGCACCATCGCCCACGCCAGGGCGGCTTAGGATATTTCCACATGGCCGGCGATGATGCTGCCGAAGATCGCACGACCCACCCAGCCCGAACTCACCAAGCGCTCCGGCATCAATCGGGGCTATATTGGCGAAATTAAAAACCGCACCAAGGCGGGAACAGAAATTGGGATGAAATCTATCTCTGACAATTGAGTGGACTGTCGCGGA
>JANMQL010000160.1:0-6726 GCA_031370475.1 Hyphomicrobiales bacterium
CTATATGACCGCCCACGGCGTTAAACTGTTTTGTGAAGTAGGTGCCGGCAAGGTCTTGACCGGACTCGCGAAAAAGAATGCGCCCGAGGCCCAGGCCCTGGCCATCGGCACGCCCGATGACCTGGCCGCCGCCATGACCCAGCTCAAGCAAGGATGACACCCATGTTCGATTTGACTGGCAAGACCGCTTTGGTCACGGGCGCAACTGGCGGCATCGGCGCCGCCATCGCCAAGGCTCTCCACAAGGCCGGCTCCACCATCGCTGTCTCCGGCACCCGCGCCGCCGTGCTCGAGGAACTAAAGACGCAATTGGGCGAGCGCGTCCATGTGTTGACCTGCAATCTCTCCGACGCGGCGGATGTCGAAAAGCTGGTGCCTGCCGCCGAGGCCGCCATGGGCTCCCTCGATATTCTCGTCAATAATGCTGGCATCACCCGGGACGGGCTGGCCATGCGCATGAAGGACGAGGATTGGCGGGCGGTGCTCGATGTCAATCTCACCGCTGCCTTCCGCCTGGCCCGCGCCGCCATGCGTCCGATGATGAAGAGGCGCTGGGGCCGCATTGTCAACATCACCTCCGTGGTCGGTGTCACCGGCAATCCCGGCCAGGCCAATTACGTGGCTTCCAAGGCCGGCATCATCGGCCTCAGCAAATCGCTGGCCCAGGAACTGGCCAGCCGCAATATCACGGTGAACTGCGTGGCGCCGGGCTTCATCGCCACGCCGATGACCGATGTCCTCAACGACAAGCAGAAGGAGGCGATCCTCGGACGGGTGCCGGCCGGCCGTCTTGGCGCGGCGGATGAAGTCGCCGCCGCGGTGCTTTACCTAGCGTCTCAGGAAGCCGCCTATGTGACCGGCCAGACCCTCCATGTGAATGGCGGCATGGCCATGATCTGATGAAATTTTCCTTGCGAAATCAAAGTGCCAGAAAGGCCCTTTTGCCTCAAATGGAATCTGTGGTAGGGAACCCACCGGGTGAGGGGGACCGGAGCATGCTCCGCGGTCCGGCCGTCCGGGTAAAACTAACGAGGACCATTGAATCATGAGTGACGTTGCTGAGCGGGTGAAGAAGATCGTTGTCGAGCATCTCGGTGTCGATGCCGACAAGGTCAAGGCGGAAGCGAGCTTCATCGACGATCTCGGCGCTGACAGTCTCGACACGGTCGAGCTGGTCATGGCGTTTGAAGAGGAGTTCGGCATCGAGATTCCCGACGACGCCGCCGAAACGATCCAGACGGTCGGCGACGCGGTGAAATTCATTGAGAAGAGCGCCGCCTGATTGGGTGGCGCCCCTCGTCACCGGGGGGCTTGAAGATTAGCGGCGCGGAGGCGGGGAATCGAAACATCCTGCCGCCGCGTTTTCGTATCGCCAAAGGGATAATTGCGCATGCGCCGGGTTGTCATCACAGGTCTTGGAATCGTCTCACCGCTGGCCACCGGCGTTGAAGAAACCTGGAAGCGGCTGCTGGCCGGTCAATCGGGCGCCGGTCCCATCACCAAATTCGATGCCTCGGACATGCCATGCCGCATCGCCAATGAGGTGAAGCGCGGCGACGGCTCCAACGGCTCCTTCAATCCCGAGCACTGGATGGAGCACAAGGAGCTTCGCCGCTACGACGATTTCATCATCTATGCGGTGGCCGCCGCCAAGCAGGCGATGCAGGATTCAGGCTGGGAGGCCAAGACCCACGAAGAGCAGTGCCGCACCGGCGTCCTTGTCGGCTCCGGCATCGGCGGCTTGACCAGCATCGAGCAGACCGCGTTGCTCTTGGCCGAAAAAGGCCCGCGCCGGGTCAGCCCCTTCTTCATTCCGGGCGCCCTCATCAATCTCGCCTCCGGTCTCATCTCCATCGAATTCGGCGCCAAGGGCCCGAACCACGCCGTGGTCACCGCCTGCTCGACCGGCTCCCATGCCATCGGCGACGCCGCCCGCCTGATCGCTTTCGACGATGCCGACGTAATCATCGCCGGCGGCACCGAATCGGCGATCTGCCGCCTCGGCATTGCCGGCTTCATTGCCTGCAAGGCGCTGGCCACCAAATTCAACGACGCGCCGGCGCGCGGCTCCCGGCCCTATGACAAGGACCGCGACGGCTTCGTCATGGGCGAGGGCGCGGGCATTCTGGTGCTCGAGGAACTCGAACACGCCAAGGCCCGCGGCGCTAAAATCTATGCCGAAGTGGTGGGCTACGGCCTGTCGGGCGATGCCTATCACATCACCGCCCCCGCCGAGGACGGCGACGGCGCCTACCGCTGCATGCTGATGGCGCTGAAGCGCGCCGGACTTCCCGCCCACGAGATCGACTACATCAACGCCCACGGCACCTCGACGCCGCTTGGCGACGAGATCGAACTGCGCGCCGTCGAGCGCGCCATGGGCAACCGTACCGAGGGGCTGTCGATGTCGTCGACCAAGTCCTCGATCGGCCATCTTCTCGGGGCGGCCGGCGCCGTCGAGGCGATCTTCTCGGTGCTGGCGATCCGCGACAATATCTGCCCGCCCACCCTCAATCTCGACAATCCGTCGGTCGAAACCAGGATCGACCTGGTGCCCAAGGTTGTGCGCAAGAAGGAGATCAACACAGTTCTGTCCAATTCTTTTGGTTTTGGTGGCACCAACGCATCATTGGTCATGCGCCGCTACGCCGCCTGACCCATTCGAGGAAGGCCATTGAACCAGCCAAGGCAGCCGGTACGAATTCCTGAATCGCAGACGGGCAAGAAGCGGCGTTCGGCCGCCTCGCGCGTGTTCCTCTCGCTGCTGTTCATTGCCGTGACCACGGGTCTCGCCGTAAGTCTCGGCGGTTTCCTCGGCTATCGGGCTTTCACCGCGCCGGGTCCGCTGCAAGCGGCGAAGATCGTCCAGATCGACAAGGGCTTGCGAACACCTGACATCGCCAAGCGGCTGGAAGAGCAGGGTGTCATCGCCAATTCCGGCATTTTTTCCGCCGCCACCTTCCTGACCGGCGCGCGCGGCCGGCTCAAGGCCGGCGAATATGAATTCTCCGCCGGCGGCAGCATGCGCGACGTGATGAACGTCATTGTCGGCGGCAAGACGCTCACCTACAAGCTCTCGATCCCCGAAGGCTGGACCACCGAGATGGCGGTCGAGCGCATTCGCGAGAATGCCGTGCTGACCGGCGATATCGCCGCCATTCCGCCCGAGGGCGGCATCATGCCCGACACCTACGTGTTCAGGCGCGGCACCACGCGCCAGGAAATCGTCGAACAGATGGAGGCCGCCCAGACGCAATTGCTCGACGACATCTGGCAGAAGCGCGGCGGGCTCCTGACGCTCAAGACCAAGGAGGAAGCGGTCATTCTCGCCTCGATCGTCGAGAAGGAAACCGGTATCGCCGCCGAACGCCCGCAGGTTGCCTCGGTGTTCATGAACCGGCTCAGGAAGGGCATGCGCCTGCAATCGGATCCGACCATCGTCTATGGGCTGGTGGGCGGAAAAGGCAAGCTCGGCCGCGACCTGACCCGGGCCGATATCCAGAAGCCGACGCCTTACAACACCTATCTGATCGACGGTCTGCCGCCCGGCCCCATCGCCAATCCCGGCCGCGCCGCCCTCGAAGCCGTGGTCAATCCGCCCGGCACCGAATATCTCTATTTCGTCGCCGACGGCACCGGTGGCCACGCTTTTGCCAAAACCTTGGAAGAGCACAACGCCAATGTCGCCAAGTGGCGCGCCATCGACAAGTCCGCCGCCGCCGCATTGGCCGCCGAGACGGCAGCCGCCCCGCCCGAACCGCTCGCCGCCGATACCGTTGCAACCACGGTGACGGCCCCGGCCCTGCCCGAACCCGCTTCTGTTCCCGCCCAGACCGCTGCTGTCGAGGCGGAGGAACCGGCCGTGGAGCCGCCCGCGCCCGACGCCATCGCCGATCCGCTGCCCGTGACCGCCTCCGCCGCCGAAAAGCCGGCAAAGATTGCCAAACTGAAACCCGGTTCCATTGTCTGGGTCGATAACCGCATGATACCGATCCCCAAACAGAAGCCGGCGCAATAGCAGCGGCACTCCGTCCGGGACTGCCGCCGTTCATTTGAAGTTTTGGAAGATCGGAATCTCGACATATTATGTTATGCGCAGGGGGCAGGAGGACTTCGCAATGAAGCCGGACGCCAATCGTCTAATGTTGCAGCGGGCGATGGACCATGCGCTGCGCTTCCGGGCCCGGATTATCGATCGGGCGCAGCGGCCGCTGCGGGATTTCCGCAACTCCCTCGAAGCATTCTCCGAGGCGCTTCCCGAGGTCGGAACTGCTGCCGAAGATGTGATCGACAGCTTGGTCGAGAAAGCCGAACCCGGGCTCAACGCGGCGACGGGCCCGCGTTTTTTCGGCTGGGTTATCGGCGGTTCCCATCCGGTTGGCGTCGCTGCCGACTGGCTGACCAGCGCCTGGGGCCAGAACGCCGGCAATCATCATGCCTCGCCCTCCGCGGCGGCGGCCGAAGCCGTGGCGGCCCATTGGCTGCTGGATCTTCTCGGCCTGCCGCGCCAAAGTTCGGTGGGCTTCGTGACCGGCGCCACCATGGCCAATTTCGTCGGTCTTGCCGCCGCCCGCGGTGAAGTGCTGCGCCGGGCCGGTTGGGATGTGGAAGCTAAAGGCCTGTTTGGCGCGCCGCCCATCCATGTGCTGATTGGCGATGACGCCCATGCCACGGTGTTTTCCGCCCTGCAGTTTCTCGGCCTCGGTCACGACCGGGTCATTCGCATCGCCACCGACAGTCAGGGCCGGATATTGCCGGCCGCCTTCGCCGCCGCCGCCACGAAGATCGCGGGCCCCGCCATTGCCGTCATGCAGGCCGGCCAGATCAACACCGGCGCCTTCGACAATTTCGCCGAACTCGTGCCGTTGGCCCGCCAGGCCGGTGCCTGGGTCCATGTCGACGGTGCTTTTGGTCTGTGGGCCAGGGCGTGTCCGCCGCGCGCCCACCTGGCTGAAGCGGTGGAACAGGCCGACTCCTGGGCGACCGACGGCCATAAATGGCTGCAGACGCCCTATGATTGCGGTTACGTCATCGTTCGCGACGAAGCGGCCCATCGCCGCGCCATGACGATTGCCGCGAGCTATCTGCCGCCGACGCACCAGGGCGAACGCGATCCATCGCATTTCGTGCCGGAACTGTCGCGCCGCGCCAGGGGCTTTGCCACGTGGGCGCTGATCCGCCATCTCGGCCGCCAGGGCATAGCGGCGATGGTGGAGCGGCACTGCCGCGCCGCCGCGGCCATCGCCGCGCGGCTGCGCGCCGAAACCGCCATTGAAGTCATGAACGACGTGGAACTCAACCAGGTCGTGGTGCGCTTCGGCGCCGGCGAAACGCCCGAACGCGGTGACCGCATGACCCAGGACACCATCGCCCGCATCCAGTCCGACGGCACGTGCTTTACCGGTGGCGCCAAGTGGCGCGGCCGCCAGGTCATGCGCATTTCGGTTATTGGCTGGCTGACCGATGAAGCCGAGGCGGATAGGGCGGCTGAGGCCATGATCGCAGCCTGGCATCGGGTCAGGCGCGATTCGTGAGCCTCGCGCCAAAGCGCTCACACTTTGACAGCGCCTGTTCTAAACTCGCGTTCCTCTGATTCTTCCGGGATTTTCCATGCCGCTTTCCTCCATGACGGGTTTTGCCCGCAGCGCCGGCGCGCTGGACGGCCTGCATTGGCAATGGGAAGTGAAGAGCGTCAACGGCAAGGCGTTGGATGTGCGCTGCCGCATGCCCCAGGGCTTCGACGGGCTCGAGGCGGCGCTTCGCACCGCCGCCGCAAAGCATCTCAAACGCGGCAATCTCCAGGTCAATCTGATGGTGAGCGGGCTGGCGGCGGGAGAAACCGTCACCGTCAATCGCGCGGCCCTCGATCGCGTCGTTATCGCCGCCCAGGAATTGCACGCGCAAATCGGCGGCGAGCCGCCACGCGCCGATGCGCTCCTCGCCATGCGCGGCGTTCTGGAAATCGCCCAGCCGGAAATTGACGAAGCCGAGATCGAGCGCCGCAACCGGGCCATGGCCGCCTCCTTCGAAGAGGCAATCGTCGCCCTCGATGCGGCGCGCCGCGCCGAGGGCGCCAGGCTTGCAACCATTCTTGCCAGCCAGATCGGCGGCATTGAGAATTTGAGCCGCGCCGCCCGCGATTGCCCGGCCCGCTCGCCGGAAGCGATCGGGGCCAGGCTCGCCGAGCAGGTCTCCCGCCTCATGGAAACCGGCGCATCCTTCGACCGCGACCGCCTGCATCAGGAAGCGGTGCTTGTCGCCAACCGCGCCGACATCCAGGAGGAGCTGGACCGGCTCTTCTCCCATGTGACGGCGGCCCGTGCGCTTCTGGCCAGCCCCGATGCCATCGGCCGCAAATTCGATTTTCTTGCCCAGGAATTCAACCGCGAGGCCAATACGCTGTGTTCCAAGGCCATCGACATGACCCTCACTCAGATCGGCCTTGAACTCAAAAGCGTCATCGACCAGTTGCGCGAGCAGGTGCAGAACATTGAATAAGCCGCCTCCCAGAATTGAAATCCCCCGCCGCGGCCTGCTCCTCGTGATGTCCTCGCCGTCGGGGGCCGGCAAGACCACCCTGTCGCGCCGCCTGCTTGCGTCCGATCCCACTATCGCCCTTTCGGTATCGGTGACGACCCGCAACCCCCGTCCCGGCGAGACCGGCGGCAAGGATTATCATTTCATCTCCAAGGAGAAATTCGCCGCGATGCGCGATGCCGGCGAACT
>JANMQL010000162.1:0-5061 GCA_031370475.1 Hyphomicrobiales bacterium
CGAACAGCGCCTCCCCGCCCGGCGCCACCGTCCTCATCATGTCGGTGATGAAACCGTCGAGAAAGATCTGTTCGGCCCGGCCGTCGATGAATGTCTTGATGCCGTGAAAAATCAGCGCCCCGCCGAAATTGTAGGCGTTGAGCACATTGCCGGAAATTCCGTGGCTCTTTACGTAGGCGATAGCCGCCACCGGCGCCATTTTCTGGGGCGGCGTGACGGGTAGCAGCACGGCAAATGCGCCGGCGGCAATCGCCGCCGCTGCTACGAGCATCGAGGCGGCCGGCACGAATCGTCGCCCAACAAAGGCCTCGATCCGGTCGCGGCTTTGGGTTTTCCACTCGGCCGCCGAAAGTGCCGGATATTGCCGGGCAATCTCTTCCGCCACGGCGATGGGCACGAGCAAAAAGAACACATAGCCGAACCGCGCATGCACCAGGAACATGTGCAGCGCGAAGATCGCGAATGCCGCCTTGCTCCATGTCAGGCGCAATCGCAGCATCAGCAGGGCCATGAGCGCCGCAAGCAGGCCCGCCTCGAGAATCGCGTTGTCCGTGGCGTTGAAAGGCTGCCACTCGCCGATGAATTGCAATGCCTCGTTGCCCCGCGCCATTTCGAGGCTGATGACGAAGGGCTGATAGGTGTATGGGTGAAGCAGCGTGACCAGCGGGCAGAGGACCGCGAAAGCCGCCCACTTTGCCATGAGGCGCATGTCCTGCAACCGCACCTGCTCGAGCACATGCAGCATGGCGAAGCCGGCGATCGCCACTCCGAGCGTGAAACTGCCGTGCAGATTGGCCCATAACACAAGCAGCGCCAGGTATCCGAAATGCGGCGGCTTGCGGGCATCCGCCGCGCGGAACAGTCCGGCGGTCCAGACCACCGCGATTGCCAATGTGAGAATATGCGGGCGGGCCACGAACGTGGTGCTCGATAGCGATATGGCGATGACCGAGACGATGGCGGCAAGCTGCGGCCGCAGCGCCGCCGCGAGATTGAAATAGATCGCGAAGAACGCGGCTGCGATTGCCGCCGCCGCCAGCAGGGTCACGCCATTCCAGCCGCCGGCCGCGTATGCGAGGAAGAGGATAATCTGCGCCAGCCATTCCTTGGCGATCCAGGGCTTGCCGAAGAAACTGTGGGAATAGGGATCGGTGACCGGAAAATGCCCGGAAGACAGAATGTCGGAGCCGGACTTGATATGCCACCAGCTATCGGGATCGCTGAGCAAGCCGTCGTGCCGGTAGGCGAAAAGCGCGCCAGCCAGAATCGCGAGGAAGAGGCCGAGCAGCAGCTTGAAACGGCGGGCGGCAAGCTCTCCGGCCGCTGGACTGGTTGACACGTTTCTGGCTCCCGGAACAAACACCGAATCAATCGCGTCGAATTATCACAGGAATGGCGGAGGCGGGCGAGACGATTCAGTCCGGGGTAGTGGGTTAGTCCTTCCCGGCGTCCAGCATGGGTTTGATGACGGTGTTCTTGCTGGCACCGGTAAGGCGGGTGACGGCGCGGATGGACGAGCCTTCACAAAGAAGGTGGATGATCTTGGTTCGCTGTTCTCGATTTAGGCTTTTCATGCGGGAAATATAATTTGACTTCGTTGGAAAGTCAATTATATATCGTCGTAGAGACGATATAAAACAGGATAATCCACATGATCTATCAGACCCCATCCCTAGATCAGATCGATCAGGAAGTTCTTGGAATGATTCACAAACAACGCCAAAAACTGCGCTATCTCGTGGATCAGAACCCGGTTAGATGGACTGGCGCCCTCCGGCGCAACACTTTTGCGCGAGCCGTCCAGGGATCAAACAGCATTGAAGGCTACAATGCCAACATGGCTGACGCGGTTGCGATCATTGACGACGAAAAACCGGACAACGTCGAGGAAGAGACTGTTCGGGCGCTTGTCGGTTACCGGAACGCAATGACCTACATCATGAGGATACATGACGATCCTCACAGCGAGATCAATGAACAATTTATTCGAGGCTTGCACTTCATGATGCTGAGCTACGACATGACCAAGCTTCCGGGTCAATGGCGTCGCGGCACAATCTATGTTGTTAGAGAAGGAAGCGGCGAAAAGGTTTACGAAGGACCCGACTCGGACAGGGTGCCTGAACTGGTGGCGGAGTTAGTTCACCAGATGAAAGAAACTGGCTCCATCGACAGCATGGTCAGGGCGGCTCTTGCGCACCTGAACCTCACAATGATCCATCCTTTCAAGGACGGCAATGGTAGAATGGCGAGGGCAGTCCAAACTCTGTTACTCACAAAAGATGGCGTTCTTAGCCCAATCTTCTGCAGCATTGAGGAGTGGCTTGGACGAAATACTCAGTCGTATTACGACATACTCTCTCTCACCGGGCAGGGATCATGGGCACCAAAAAATAATGCTCTTCCTTGGGTAAGATTCTGTCTTCACGCACACTACCAGCAGGCGGAAACCCTAATTCGCCGCAACAACGAGATTGGCCGAATATGGGAGAAGATAACAAAGATCGCCAAAGAGAATGGATTGCCGGAACGAGCGGAAACGCCACTGATCGACGCTGCACTTGGCTACCGCATTAGAAATAACAAGTACCGAACTGAATTTGAGATTTCAGACGTGGTCGCGAGCAGAGACTTGAAACGGCTCTGCGATCTGGGGTTGCTTTCCCCCGTCGGGGAGAAACGGGGGCGTTACTATTTGGCCACCGAGAAGTTGAAGGAAATTCGAGCGGCCTCAAAAGATGATGCAAGATCAGGCAACCCCTATGAAATTCTTGGGACAAAAATTAATCCTACGCCTGCTCAGCTTCATCTTCCGGGGTTCTCTTAGCTGAGTCATCCGGCTTCGCTGTCGGAGGTGCCTTGCCTTGACTAGTCGCAATGTCCACCATCGGTTTCGCAAGCCGATTAACGTCGCGAGGCCGTTTCGGCTTTTTCTCCGTGCTCACAATATGGCATGAGTCCGGCGCCGTTTCCATGATAGTCAAGAGCCCCCAAATTCAGACTGACCCACTACCCCGTTCGGGCCGGGGCCGTCAGCCGGTCTGGCCCCGGTGCCGCATAAAATGATCGGCCAGCACCAGCGCCATCATCGCCTCGCCGACGGGGACGGCACGGATGCCGACGCAAGGGTCGTGACGGCCCTTGGTGCTGATATCGGCGTCCTCGCCCGACGCGGTAACGGTCTTCTGGAAAGCCAGAACCGACGAGGTGGGTTTGACCGCGAAGCGCGCCACCACATCCTGTCCCGTCGAGATGCCGCCCAGAATGCCGCCGGCGTGATTGGAGAGAAACTCCGGCTTGCCGTGGCGCATGCGGATTTCATCGGCGTTTTCCTCGCCCGAGAGGAGTGCCGCCGCAAAGCCCGCCCCGATCTCCACGCCCTTGACCGCGTTGATGCTCATCATCGCCGCCGCAAGGTCCTGATCGAGCTTGCCGTAAACCGGAGCACCCCAGCCGGCGGGAACACCGGAAGCCGTCACTTCGACGACGGCGCCGATCGACGAGCCGCTCTTGCGCACGCCGTCGAGATAATCCGCCCACAGGGCCGCCGCCTTGGCGTCGGGCGTGAAGAACGGATTTCTGTCGACCTCGGCCCAGTCCCAATTGGTCCGGTCGATTTTGTGCGGCCCTATTTGGACAAGCGCGCCGCGAATTGTGACATTGGGAATGACCCGGCGCGCCACGGCCCCCGCCGCCACCCGCGCCGCCGTCTCGCGCGCCGAGGAGCGGCCGCCGCCGCGATAATCGCGCACCCCGTATTTGGCGTGATAGGTCCAGTCGGCATGACCGGGGCGGAACTTGTCGCGGATTTCGGCATAGTCCTTGGAGCGCTGGTCGGTATTCTCGATCAGCAGCATGATCGGCGTGCCCGTGGTGACCGGCCCGCCGGTGCGCTCGTCCGCGAAGACGCCGGAGAGGATTTTGACTTCGTCCGCCTCGCGCCGCTGCGTGGTGAACCGCGATTGCCCCGGCCGGCGCTTGTCGAGATAGGACTGGATATCGGCGGGGGTGAGCGAAAGGCCCGGCGGGCAGCCGTCGACGATGCAGCCGATGGCCGGCCCGTGGCTTTCGCCGAAGCTGGTCATGCGGAACAGGTGGCCGAAAGTGTTGTGCGACATGGTCCCTGATTAAGCCGCGTTCCCGTCCGCGTCAAACCGGCGGATTGGGCTCAATCGCCGTTCTGGGCGACCGTTATGTCCGGCGCATCCGGGTTCTTCATGCCGACGATGTGATAGCCCGCATCGACATGCAGGATTTCGCCGGTGACGCTGCGGCCGAGATCGGACAGCAGATACAGGCCGGAATCGCCGACCTCGTCGATGGTGACCGTGCGCCGCAGCGGCGAATTATATTCGTTCCACTTCAGAATGTAGCGGAAGTCGTCGATGCCCGAGGCGGCCAGCGTCTTGATCGGCCCGGCCGAGATGGCATTGACCCGGATATTCTTGGCGCCGAGATCCGCCGCCATGTAGCGCACCGAGGCCTCGAGCGCCGCCTTGGCGACGCCCATCACGTTGTAGTTGGCGACGACCTTTTCGGCGCCGTAGTACGTCAGCGTCAGGACCGACGAACCGCGCCGGAGGTGGGGCAGTGCCGCCCGCGTCAGCGCGACGAGCGAATAGGCCGACACGTCGTTGGCAAGGGCGAACCCGTCGCGCGAGGTGTCGACGAAGCGCCCGGTCAGGTCCTCGCGCTTGGCGAAGGCGAGAGCGTGGACGAGGATGTCGAGCCCGTCGTGGGTGTCGCCCCAGCGGGCGAAGACGCGATCGATGTCCGCATCGACCTGGACGTCGCACGGCTCGACGAACGTCGCGCCGATCGAGTCGGCGAGGGGCTTGACGCGCTTCTCGATGAGCGACTCGATCGAGGAGAAGCCGACCTCCGCGCCTGCGTCATGGAGGGCTTTGGCAATTCCCCAGGCGATCGAGTGGTCGTTGGCGACGCCGAAGATCAGCGCGGTCTTCCCATCCAAGAGCCCCATGCCCGTCCTCCGCTCGCCGCCGGCCCGCGCCGTCTCCGCCGAGGATACGCGGCCTAACCTCCCCGGCGGAGCGTTGCCCG
>JANMQL010000166.1:0-3932 GCA_031370475.1 Hyphomicrobiales bacterium
TGGTGGCGCGGGCCTGCTACATCGCGTTTTCGGAAGGCTTCGTCCGTGCCGGACAGCGCATCATCATCACCGCCGGCGTGCCGCTGGGAACGCCGGGCGCCACCAACATGATGCGCATCGCCTATGTCGGCCAGGACGGGGTGGCGGGGAATCAGCCTTCGTCGATGGTAACGGCCCTCAGGATTTCATCGCTCTTGAAGCCGAGCGCCGAGGGAGACGCGGGTGCCAATCCGCCGCACCGTCGATGCGGTCGTCAGTCAGAATGCCGGTCACGAAGTGCCGTTCGGGCGATGATGGCCAATGCCGACAACGTGGCGCCGATCGAATCGCGGGAGCGCATCCGGATCAATGTCTTCTTACGGAGCGATCTGCCATGACTATGGCTTGCGCAATGGGCCGATGGCCCAGCGCGGCGCGCCGCCGACGACCACGGATGCTTCGGCACCATCGGGCAGCGATGCAAATTCATCCGCATCGAGTGTGAAGATCAGACGGTCCGTGTTGCCATCGGGAAATCGCGAAAGGGTGAAACTCCGGCCCGCGATCATCAGCGTCGGCAAGGCGCCACCGACAGGGAAGGTGCGGGACGAGGATACTTCGATTTCGAACGCCGCCCGACTACCGCCCGTTGCGCTCGGCGCCAATATGCGGCGGATGCCGACAATCCGGTTGGTTTCCGATATGGACGTTGCCTTCGGCATGGTGGCCGCATTTGTTTTCAGGGGCTGCGCCGCGGCCGCCAGGCCGCCGGGTCCGGCCGCGGTTTTCGTCAGCCTTACATTTCCCAAGGATATCTGTGAAATGGCGGTGCGATTGAAGGTGAACCGGACACCGCGAAAATTCGCCAGATCGGCTCCGGTGAAACCGGACAACGGAACGCGCACGGTTTGAAACACGAAATTGACACCGAAGGAGCCGACGGGGCGGCGCACGACGGCAACCGATTTGAGCGTCAGTGACGTGGACAGGGTGCCATTGCTGTTTGCCAGTGCAATCGAGAAATCGACATCGCCGGCGGGGTTCGGCGTGGAGCTGCATAGCGAGCCGAAACAACGCAGCATGACGCGAAATTCCAAGGCGCGGAATGCCGTGACGTCGAGCGGCACGCCGAGATTCGAAGCGTTGACCTGCAGAAAGCCGCCCGCTGTGCTCCAGCCGACTGCGGCGGCGCGCTGGGTTACATCGTGACTGGAACTCGCCGCGCCGTGCGAATAACTTGTGAGGCCGGAAGATTGATTGGCGACATTTCTCGATGAAGTGCCGGTGGCCTTGTCGAAATTGTCGATCACGAAGTTCATCGCGGCGCGCGGAGCTGGGGTGAAGCCGCGGGCATAGGCGGTGATCGCGGTGAGCGACGCCGGCAAGGGGTAGCTTGGATCGAAACGGCGGGCTTGGCCCAGCAGCTTGACAGGGCCGACGTGGGCCACGAAGAACGGGATCACGGTTTGCAAGGCGGTCGCGCGTTGCGAGGCGGAGCCGCCAAACTGCGGGAACAAGGGGGTCTGTCCCGAGCAGCCGCCGGCATCGGACACCTGCCATTGCGTATTATAGAAATTGTGATTGGCGCCGTAGACCTCGAAACTCGACTTGTTCAGGGACTGGGTCTCGGAGGTGATGGTCATCATCCGGTCGAGCGGCTTCACCCCTTGCAGATCGGAAACGTCGCCATCGCATCCGGGAAGCAGCACGTTCCACGGAAGGTCCAAGGCATTGAGAATCCGGCTGGTCTGTCCGTCGACAGGCCCAATCTCGAACAAGGCCTCGAAGGTTACAGGTCCGATGCGGGTGGGCCACGGACTGCCGGCATCCTTGTATTGCGCGACGGCGGCGCGCATGCCTTCGCCACCGCGCGAATGGCCCATCAGCCCGACATGGCTGAAGTCCAGCAGACCGGCGAGGCCGAAGCCAAGCCCCGGAGGCGGGCTGCCGATACCGGCATTCCATTTCGACAATTGCTGCATGTGTCGAAGTACGAGCCGGCCACGCCGGAGGTTGAGGCCGGCATCGCCGGTAACACCCGGGGCGGCGTTGACGCCGCGATTGGCATTGATCGAAACCACGACATAGCCATGGCTGGCCAAGGCGGTGGCGAAGTAATTGTAGCCAAGGTGGCTGGGCGAGGGGACATAGCCCGCCGGACAGGTTCCGCTGAAGGTGTAGTCGGTGCGATCGTCGATGCGCACGCCGAGTCCCGAATCGAAATGGCCGCAGGTGCCATGATTGCCGTGCAGAAAAATAAGCAGCGGATAGGGGCCGCCAGTGTCGGGCCGGAAGACCTGCGCCCATAGCTCGGTCGCCATTTCGGTCGAGACCGTCGGGTCGACGGACGCAGGGAGCTTGTAAGTGCCTTGCAGCACGGCGGCCGAAGAGCCCGGCACCAGGTACAATCCCGCAAGGAGAACCAGGACCAACCGGATTGCGCGAGCCATGCAGTGGAACCCAAGGATATTACACAACATCGATTACCTGTTCCTCTGAGCGTCAGAGTAGCCGTTTGGGCCCCCATTTACAATCTGGCGAATGAAAGGAGCTGCCGGTGTTGCCAACTCCGTCAGATATGACTTTCCCCAGCCGCAGACGGCTCTATCTTATTTTCCATTTATTAGGCGCATTTTTCCCGCCGTTTCTCTCCGCGCCAATGGCCGTCGAACACTTCGCGCTGACGCCGCCGTCCGCGTGAGCCGCAGGAAGTCGCTGAACAGGTTCCTTAAGCACCGCGACGCCGGCCATCCGGAACATGATGTGCCGGGAATGCGTAACGATCTTGGCGCCTATCTTCACGAGCATCTTCCTGAAGCTGGCCCGTGACTCGTGCGCGACAGCCTCGGGCAATGCCAGCATCCGCATAACATTGGTAGTCCATGAATTTCCGAATTTGAAAATCCTACAGATACGGGAGTCGCGCGATAACTGGCGCAAGCTTGAAGAAATGACGGCGCAGTTGCTCGCCGAACATCTGGACATTATCGGTCTCTACAATGCGGGCGGCGGCACCTGCGGCATCGCCGATGCGATCGCCGCCGGGATTCCGGCCATGAGGTGCGAAGCGCCAAGCGCGTGCCGATGGCCAAGGCCGACAATTTGCCGCCGATCGAACGGCAGGAGCGCATCCGGATCAATATATTCCTGGGGGACAATCTGCCATAACACAAAAGGAGGGACCTTGCGGCCCCTCCTTAATCAAACCAGCCGAGAGGCCGGAAACGATCAGCAGTTGACGAACACGTGGAAACCGCGATCCGACACGGCGCCAGACGCATCGAACGTCTGAATGAATAGCCCATTGGTCGTTCCTGCCCGTCCCACGACCGTGACCATGCCTGGCGCGGAAGAGCCGCTAGTGCCCGAAAGGCCAACCGTTGCAACATACCCACACATGGTAATATTTCGGAAGAAACGTATATCATATGTTCCGGTGCCAAGTTTCCCGGGGCTCCCGGCATTATTATTGCCATCGCCTCTGGCTATTGTGCCATCAGAGTTGACGACGGCATAAAGTGTTGCCGAGCCTAATATGGTTCCGCCTGGTGACTTCACTGCTGGCGCGTCGGTGTTCTTTAAGATGCTGCCGGCTTCGGCAATGGCAACAGAACCTGCCAAGGCTGCTATCGCCGCGCCAACTACCATCAATTTCGAGAAGCTCTTTATCATTCGAAGACTCCCACTGTTAGGGACGAAGGGTCTTTCCCCGCCATCCCGCGATTGAACAAACAGCGCTGTAAAATCCACACCTAGACCGCAGCGCGCCTGCTACTCCGATCCCCTCTGGGTTGAAAGCTAATCCAAACAAAAGTGTCTGACAAGACCTCATTCCGGCAATAGAAACCAGCCTGCAATCTCAACAAGAACTCACTGTCCAGCCAGCTCCGTCACCTCGCGGCAGAAGGGGAGGGCGAGGTGGTCGCGGGGTGGCGAACCGAAATCCTCGGCGA
>JANMQL010000171.1:0-2002 GCA_031370475.1 Hyphomicrobiales bacterium
GCCGCTCGCCATGATGTAGACGAAACCGGCCTTCATTGCTCCTCCCCACACCTCAGCCTTCGGCTCCTGGGCCCCGGCCTTCGGCTTCGCCGAAGTTTATCCGGAGCGACGCCGCAGGCGGCGTCGAAGGGCCGGGGAACACCTATCCTTTTAACAATGCGGAAAGGGTCCGTCCTAGCTCAGATGGGCTTGGCGAGACGGTTATTCCAGCCGCCTCCATCGCCGCGATCTTGCTGGCCGCGTCGCCCTTGCCGCCCGAGACGATGGCGCCGGCATGGCCCATGCGGCGGCCCGGCGGCGCGGTCCGCCCGGCGATGAAGCCGACGATCGGTTTCTTGCGGCCGCGCCTGGCTTCGTCGGCGAGGAATTGGGCGGCGTCTTCCTCGGCACTGCCACCGATCTCACCGATCATGATGATCGATTTGGTCGCATCGTCGGCCAAGAACATCTCCAATATGTCGATGAATTCTGTGCCTTTGACCGGATCGCCACCGATCCCGACCGCGGTGGTCTGGCCAAGGCACTCGTTGGTCGTCTGGAGCACCGCTTCATAAGTGAGCGTGCCCGAGCGGCTGACGACGCCGACGCTGCCCTTCTTGAAGATATTGCCGGGCATGATGCCGATTTTGCATTCGCCGGGCGTGAGCACGCCGGGGCAATTGGGTCCGATCAGCCGCGATTTGGAGCCGGTCAGCGCGCGCTTGACGGTGACCATGTCGAGCACCGGAATGCCCTCGGTGATGCAGACGATCAGCGGCACCTCGGCGTCGATCGCCTCGAGGATCGAGTCGGCGGCGAACGGCGGCGGGACATAGATTACGCTGGCGTCGGCACCGGTTGCCGCGACCGCTTCATGGACGGTGTTGAACACCGGCAGTCCGATATGCGTCGACCCGCCTTTCCCCGGCGTAACCCCGCCGACCATTTGCGTGCCATAGGCCAGCGCCTGCTCGGTGTGGAAGGTGCCCTGCGCCCCGGTGAAGCCCTGGCAGATGACCTTGGTGTTCTTGTCGACCAGCACGGCCATCTAGGCGGCCTCCTTCACGGCCTTGACCACCTTTTCGGCAGCGTCGGCGAGATTGTCTGCCGAGAGAATGGGCAGGCCGGATTCGGCCAGGATCTTCTTGCCCAGTTCGACATTGGTGCCTTCGAGCCGCACCACGAGCGGCACGTGGAGGGCGACTTCGCGCGCCGCGGCAACGACGCCTTCGGCGATCACGTCGCAGCGCATGATGCCGCCGAAGATGTTGACCAGGATGCCTTCGACGTTGGGATCGGAGAGGATGATCTTGAACGCGGCGGTGACGCGCTCCTTGGTGGCGCCGCCGCCGACGTCGAGGAAATTGGCCGGCGAGCCGCCATAGAGCTTGATGATGTCCATCGTCGCCATGGCGAGGCCGGCGCCGTTGACCATGCAGCCGATATTGCCGTCGAGCTTCACGTAGTTGAGCGAATATTTGGCGGCTTCGAGCTCGGTCGGGTCTTCCTCGTCCTCGTCGCGCAGCTTCTCGATGTCGGCGTGGCGGAACAGGGCGTTGTCGTCGAAATTCATCTTGGCATCGAGCGCCATCACCTCGCCCTTGCCGGTGACGATGAGCGGGTTGATCTCGATCATGCTGGCGTCGAGCTCGTTGAAGGCCTTGTAGAGGCCCTGCAGCAGCTTGGTGGCCGATTTGATCTGCTCGCCTTCGAGGCCGAGGCCATAGGCGATGCTGCGCGTGTGGTGGCCCATCAGGCCGGTGGCCGGATCGATCGCTATCTTCTTGATCTTCTCCGGATGCTTCTCGGCCACGTCCTCGATGTCCATGCCGCCTTCGGTGGAGGCGATGACGGTCATCCAGCCACTGCCGCGATCCACCAGGAAGGAGAGATAGAGCTCGCGCTTGATGTCGGCGCCGTCCTCGATGAAGACGCGCTTCACTTCCTTGCCGGCCGGACCCGTCTGCTTCGTGACGAGCGTGTGGCCGAGCATCTTGGCGGCGTTGGCCTTGACCTCGTCGAT
>JANMQL010000176.1:0-6956 GCA_031370475.1 Hyphomicrobiales bacterium
ATGGGGATCGAATCGGCCGAGGCCGAATAGAGGCCGGTGATCATGTCGGTGCCGGCCGGCCCCGATGTGCCGATGCAGACGCCGATATTGCCGGGGGCGGCGCGGGTAAAGCCTTCGGCCATGTGGGAAGCGGCCTCGACATGGCGGGCCAGAATGTGGCGGATCGAATTTTTCGGCCGCATGCCGGCATAGACCGGATTGATGGCGGCACCGGGCACGCCGAACACGGTGCGCACCCCTTCCAGTTCAAGCACGGCAACGGCGGCGGCGGCGGCGGTCATGCGCGGCATGGGTTCCCTCCCGGCGGATCGGTTTGGCGTGCTTCCTTCTTATCAGTGCCGCACGGTATCAGTCCATATTACGGAACAGCATTTCGAATTGTGGAACGATGAAAATTACCTGTTAAATATCAGCGTCTTAAAAATTCATTCCCGTGGAATGCTGGGCTCCGCCTCGCTGCTGCCGAGGGATTTGCTCAAGCTCCGAGCGGCACTGCGTACCCTTTCGCCGAGGGCCACGATGCGGGCATCGACGATGCGCGAAGCGGGGCCGGAAATGGAAATGGCGGCGACCGGTTCTCCCGCATGATCGAAAACCGGCGCCGCCACGCAGCGGATGCCGAGCGCATTCTCCTCATCGTCGATGGCGAAGCCGGCGTTGCGCACCGCTTCGAGATTACGGCGGAGCGCCTGCGGCGTGTTGATGGTCTTCTCGGTCGCCGCCGCCAGGCCATGGCGTTCGACGATCTGTTCGAGGCGGGTTGCCGGATAAAACGCGAGCAGCGCCTTGCCGGAGCCCGAGGCATGCATCTTGGCGCGGCCGCCGGGCCTGGCGATCACCCGCATGGTCTGGCGGCACTCGACCTGGCCGATGCAGACGATCTCGCCGTCATCGTCGATATAGAGGCTCGCCGTCTCGCCGCTGTCGTTGACGAGGGCCTGCATCACCGGGCGGGCGAAGGCGGCGATGTCGCGGTTGCGCAGGAAGGCCGAACCGATGACGAAGGCTTCGACGCCGATTTTCCACAGCCGCGCATCGCTCTCGTAGCGCACGAAGCGGCGGCCCTCGAGGGCGGTGAGTAGCCGGTGGATCGTCGACTTGGGCTGGCCCACCATCAGCGAAATGTCGGGCAGGCTCATGCCTTCCGGCACCTGGCCCAGGGCCACGAGAATATCGATCGCCTTGTTGAGCGACTTGGCCGACGAGCCGGTCAGATCGCCGCCGGCGAACTTGCCCTGCGCCCCGGTTTTCCTGCTGCCTCGCGCCACGCTTGCCACCCCGTTCCGGCCCAGCATAGCGGGCACGCCTGGAAATGACAAAACGTGGTACGGATTCCGCGATTTCGAAAAGGCGGACTATGCGCTAGAGCGAATTCGCTCGTGATTAAATCGCCTGTAATCGATGTCCTTATCCTTCTCCGCCCGAAGGGCGGGGAAGGTGGCGCGCGCGGCCTTCCGCGCGTGACGGATGGGGACTTTCTGACTTGAGCGGCAAAGAACCCCATCCGTCAGTTGCTGCGCAACTGCCACCTTCCCCACGGCAAATCCGTGGAGAAGGATAAGTGATGATTGTACGCGGCGTTTCAATAAAAAGCAGACATGCGCTAGACTCAAACGCCACGATGCCCCGCCCGCAGATCATCGCCTATGTCGCAACGAGCATCGACGGCTACATCGCCGCCAAGGACGGCGGCGTCGACTGGCTCAACCCGTATTCCATTCCGGAATTGGGCTTTCACGAGTTTCTCGCCGGCGTCGACACGGTGCTGATGGGCCGCAACAGCTACGACCAGATTCTCGGATTCGGGAAATGGCCCTATCCGGCCAAGACTTCCTTCGTCGTCACCGGACGACCGCTGTCGCGCATCGAGGGCGAGAGCCGCACGGTTGCCGCCGATCCCGACGTGATTCTGCGGGCGCTCGGCGAGGCGGGAAGCCGCCGCGTCTGGGCGGTGGGCGGCGCCATTACCTATCGCGGGCTCTTCGCCAACGGCCTTATCGACGAACTGCGGCTCTTCGTCGTGCCCGAGCTTCTCGGCGACGGCAAGCCGCTGTTCCTGGCGCAGGACCGCCCGGCACGCGCGCAGCTTGCCGGCGAACGCCGCTTTTCAAACGGCATCGTCGAGTTGAACTACAGCTTCCCGAGATAAAATCTCCTTCTCCCCGTGGCGGAGAGTGAAAGTCCTATGTACTTAGCGCGCGACTGTCACGGTGCAATGAGCCCGGCTGGCAATGTCGGCGGCGACCGAGCCCAGCATCAGGCGCGAGACGCCGTGCTTGTCGCCGGTTCCGGTGACGATGTGATCGTAACCGTTTTCCTCCGCATATTGAACGATGGCCGCGGCGGCATCGCGGCTGCGGAGCGCGATTTCCTGCACCTTCTTGGCGCCGGCCTTCTTGGCGGCGGCGGCGGCGCTATCGAGCACCCGCTTCACGTCGCTATCTTCCATCGTATAGATCAGCGGCCCGCGGGCGCCGCCACGCGCCACGTTAACGATGCAGATGCCGAGATCGGCACCGAATTTTGCCGACATTTCGGCGGCGAGCTGAACCGCATGTTCCGAATGGGGGGTGCCATCGGTCGCGCACAGGATCTTCTTCGTCATTTTCCACTCCATTGCGGCATCAAGGGCCGTTCACCAAGGTTGCATGCTCGATTAACACCGCAAATCCGGTTGCCGCCTTGACCTTTATCAAACGGCAGAGATGGCCGACTATTGCGTTTGAGCCTACATGCTCTTCTGCTAGCTTGGGTTGTCTGCCGTTGAGGCAGAAATTAAACTCAAGGTGGAGGCCATTATGGATTTTACTTCGCTCATCATTCAGCTCATTGCCGGCGCAATCGGCGGCAACGTCGCGGGAGCGGCGATGAAGGACAAGAGCCTCGGCACGCTCGGCAACAGTATCGCCGGCGTGGTCGGCGGCATCGGTGCCGGCCAGATACTCGACCGGATACTGGCTGGCGCTCCCGCGGCGGTGGACGTGGCGGCCGGTGCAACAGCCGGCGGCTTGGACATCGGTGCCCTGATTCAGGATGTGGCCGGCGGCGGCGTCGGCGGCGCCATCGTGATGATCGTCGTTGGCGTCATCAAGGGCATGAACAAAAGCTGACCGGTCGAATTCCGGTCATGGGCGCCGCCCGTGACCGGCTTACAACTGCGCCGCGGTGAATGTATCGCAGGCGCCGATGTCGCTCGCCTGAAAACCGGTCTTGAACCAGCGCACCCGCTGCTCCGAAGTGCCGTGGGTAAAGGTATCGGGCACCGCATAGCCCTGGGAGCGTTTCTGCAACCGGTCGTCGCCGATGGCGGCGGCGGCGGTGAGGCCCTCCTCGACATCGCCCGGCTCCAAAATATGCCCCGAGGCGTCGGCCTCCTTGGCCCAGATGCCGGCGAAGCAATCGGCCTGCAATTCCATCTTCACCGAGAGCGCATTGGCCTCGGTCTCGGAGACGCGCAGGCGCTCTTGCTGAACCTTCTCCGCGATGCCGAACAGGTTCTGCACATGGTGGCCCACCTCATGGGCGATGACATAGGCTTGCGCGAAATCGCCGGGGGCGCCGAGCTTGTCTTTCATGTCCTGATAAAAGGAGAGGTCGATATAAACCTTGCGGTCGCCCGGACAATAGAACGGCCCGGTGGCCGATTGCGCCATGCCGCAGGCCGATTGCACGAAGCCGGTGAACAGCACCAGCTTCGGCTTCTCATACCGCTTACCCATGTTCTGGAAGACGCCGCCCCAGATGCGCTCGGTCGAGCCCAGCACACGGGAGACGAATTGTTTGCCGGCATCGCCGGTGACATCGGCGGTGCCGGTGCCCCCGACATTATCGCCGCCGCTGCCTGTCGCATCGGTGCTGCCGCCGGGCGTGGTGATCTCGGTGCCGGTGCCGCTGGGATTCTGGACGCCGCCATTGATGACTTGCAGCAGGTCGATGCCGAAAATCCATTTGAGCGCGAAATAGACGACGATCAGAACGATAATGGTACGGAGACTCAGGCCACCGCCGCGCCCGCCGATGGGAAAATTCATACCACGGCCGCCGCCGCCGCCCGGCAATCCGATTCCACCCTGGCCGCGCCGGTCCTCGACATTGTCGCTGGGTTTTTCATTATCGAGACGCATGGGCCGACCTCTTCGATGAAATTGGAAAATTACCGGATGCCGCAACGGAATTTGGCGAGATCGTAGACCAATTGCAAGCATGGCGTTCTGGTTCCGGTGATTCCCGCCAATTCTATGACAACGCCTAGCAACGCATCGAGTTCCGTAGTTCGGCCGGCCTCCACATCCTGCAGCATTGAGGTGCGGTGCGCACCCACCTTGGCGGCCATGGCGATGCGCTCCTCGGCGGAGACGACGAAGGAAATGCCGAGCGCCTCGCCGACGGCGCGGGCTTCCTCCATCATCGCCGTGATGACGCGATGGCTGCCGGGATCGGCGGCGAGCTGATCCAGCAACCCATTGGTCAATACACTGACGGGATTGAAGCTCAAGTTTCCCCACAGCTTGAGCCAGATTTCGTTGCGCAGATTGTTGCGCAGGGGGCTCTTGATGCCGGCCGAGGTCAGGAGCTTGCTTAAGGTGGTGGCGCGGGCGCTCATTTCGCCGGACGGCTCGCCCACCGGCAAGCGGTCGCCATATTGATGGGCGACGACTCCCGGCGCTTCGATCCCGGCCGCCTGCCAGACGACGCAGCCTAGCGCCCGCTCGGGACCGAGGCGCTGCCAGATGGTGCCGCCCGGATCGACGCTTTCAAGCCGCCGCCCATCATGGGGCCCGCCGTGCTTGTAGAAATACCACCAGGGCACGCCGTTCTGGGCGAACAGGATAGCGGTGTCCTTGCCGATCAGCGGCTGCAAGGCGTCGATCGCTCCCGGCAAGGCATGCGCCTTGAGCGTCAGGATGATGAAATCCTGATGACCGAGCTCCTTTGGATTCGACGTCGCCTTCGGATGCACAATGATCGTCTCGCCGCCCTGTTTCAGCGTCAGGCCCCCGGCCCGCATGGCTTCGAGATGGGAACCGCGGGCGACGAGGGAGACTTCCGACTCGCCCTTGTGGGCAAGTCTGGCGCCGACATAGCCGCCGATGGCACCGGCGCCGAAAATGCAGATGCGGGTCATGGGAGCCCCAGCTTTTGGGCAAGGCCGATACGTTGCAGCTTGCCCGTGGCGCCTTTGGGAATTTCAGGCAAGAAGACGATTCGGCGCGGCACCTTGAAGGCGGCAAGCCGCGCATTGGCGAAATCCTGCAACTCGCGCTCGCTCACCGTGGCGCCCTCGCGCAGCACGATCGCCGCCGCCACTTCCTCGCCGAGCTTGTCGTGCGGCATGGCGAAGGTCAGCGCCTGGTGCACGGCGGGATGATCCATCAGCACCTCGTCGACTTCGACAGGCGCCACCTTCTCGCCACCGCGGTTGATCATCTCCTTGAGCCGGCCGGTGATCTTAAGATAGCCGTCATCGTCCAAGAAGCCCTGGTCGCCGGTGTGGAACCAGCCGAAGGCGAAGCCCGCTTCATTGGCGGCGGGATTGTTCTCATAGCCCGCCGAGACATTGGGACCGCGGGTCACCACTTCGCCTTCCTCGCCGGTGCCGAGCAATTTTCCATCCGGCGCCATCACTGTCACTTCCGGCCCCGCCGCGCAGCCGACGAAGCCCGGCTTGCGCCGGCCCGGCGGCAATTGGTTCGAGGTCATCTGATGGGCATTTTCGGTCATGGCATAGGCTTCGATCACCGGGCAGGTGAAGGTCTCTTCCAGTTGCGCGAAAACCGGTGCCGGTAGCGAGGCCGAGCTTGAGCGGATGAAGCGCAACGGGTTGGCTTTGATGATGCCGGCATTGCGCGCCGCGCGGGCGAGGATCGCCTGATGCATGGTGGGCACCGCCGTGTACCAGGAAGGTTTCGCCTCCTCCATCCAGGCAAAGAATTTGAGCGCGTTGAAGCCCGGCGTGCAGAAAACCGAACCGCCGGCGGCCAGCGTCGCCAGGATCGCCGCCACCAGTCCGTGGATATGAAACAGCGGCATGATGTTGAGGCAGCGGTCGGCCGCTGAGAGATGCAGGGTGCGGGCGATGTTGTTCGCCGAAGCGATGAGATTGGCGTGGCTGAGCGGCACGATCTTGGGCCGTGATGTGGTGCCGGAGGTATGCAGCACCAAAGCGACGTCATCGCCCTCAGCCGGACCTGCGCGGGAAGGTGCCGCCACAGCAACGCCCACGATGCTGAAGCTCCCGGCTTCCCGCGACGGCTTGAGGGTCAGCAGCGCGATGCCGAGACGGCGGGCGGCGGCGATGGCCGGCGATGCACTCCCCTCCTCGACCAGCAGTGCCCTGGCCTTGAGATCGTCCATATAGAAGTGAAACTCGTCCTCGCGGTAGGCGGGGTTGAGGGGTGCGGCCGTCATGGCCGAGGCACAGGCGAGGAAGGAGGCCGCCATCTCGGGTCCATTCGGCAGCACCATTGCCAGCCTATCGTTGCGGCCGAGGCCAAGGCGATTGAGCGACCGGGCGGTTGTCTCGCAGAGGCCCGCGAAGGTTCCGTAATTCATCGCAGCCCGTTCGGGTGCTACGAGTGCCACCGCATCGGGCGGCCGACTGGCGATCAAGTCCTTGAGGATCATGAGTCCTCATTGCGCAGTTTTCATGGACCCGTCAACGTCCCTCGGCTAAACCGCCGCCATGACCGAGAGACTCGTCATTGCCCTCGCCCAACTCAATCCCACGGTGGGCGCCGTTCAGGCCAATCTGGCCAAGGCCAAGCCCGCCCGCGCCGAGGCCAAGGGCGCCGATCTCATCCTGTTTCCGGAACTTTTCCTCTCCGGCTATCCGCCCGAAGATCTGGTGCTCCGGCCTTCCTTCGTCGCCGCTTGCAAGGAAGCGGCCGAGGAGCTGGCGGGCGAAACCAAATCCGGTCCCGCCGTGCTCATCGGCCTGCCCTGGCGGGAAGGGGCGA
>JANMQL010000203.1:0-18348 GCA_031370475.1 Hyphomicrobiales bacterium
GAATGCCAATGGAGCGCAGCTCCTTCACCGAGTGCTGGGTGGGCTTGGTCTTCAGTTCGCCAGCCGTCGGGATGTATGGCAGCAGCGTCAAATGAATATAGATGCACGAGCCGCGGGGGGCCTCTTGCCCAAACTGCCGGATTGCCTCGAAGAATGGCAGGCCTTCAATATCACCAACCGTTCCGCCAATCTCGACCAGCACAAAATCAAACTCTTCATTGCCCGATCCGATGAAGTCCTTGATGGCGTCGGTCACATGCGGGATCACCTGCACCGTGGCGCCGAGGAAATCGCCGCGCCGCTCCTTGGCGATGATGTCCTGGTAGATGCGCCCGGTGGTGATGTTGTCATTCTTGTTGGCGTGGCGGCCGGTGAAGCGTTCGTAGTGCCCCAGGTCGAGATCGGTTTCGGCCCCGTCGTCGGTGACGAAGACCTCGCCGTGCTGATAGGGGCTCATGGTCCCCGGATCGACGTTGAGATAGGGATCGAGCTTGCGCAGCCGGACGGAGAAGCCACGCGCCTGGAGAAGCGCTCCGAGTGCCGCCGAAGCCAAACCCTTGCCGAGGGAGGAGACCACGCCGCCGGTGATGAAGATGTACCGCGCCATGGGCTTTCAGCCTACCCCTTCCTCAATACGATTCGAAGCCCGGAAATTTTCTTTCCGGGCCCTGTGGACAGCCGTGAAACACTTACTGTGAAACAGGCACTTGCGGCGCATCCGGCAGCTTCGGCAAGACGCTGCCGCCCTGCTCCGCCGGCTGGCCGGTGGCGGGAGCCGTTCCCTGCTGCGGCGCCACCGTATCGAAAATCGAGCCGCCGGTGCCGCCGCGCGTGGCCAGCACGGTCAGGGTGATCGAGGTAATGAAGAAGGCGACGGCCAGATAGGCGGTGGTGCGGGTGAGCGCATTGCCGACGCCCCTGGCCGAGAACAGATTGCCGCCGCCACCGCCCGAGCCGATACCCAAGGCGCCGCCTTCCGAACGCTGCAGCAGCACGATGGCGATCAGGGCAATAGCGACGATGAGATGAATGACAAGGATGACGGTTTGCATGGAGTTTCTGGGACCGGTTGCGATTTGGCATGCGTTTAGCGGCTATATGGGCGCCGCGCAACCCGGTTCAAGCCGGTGCTTTCGGCTTGCCATAACTATAGCGGAAGGTGCAGCAGGGCGCGCCCTGCATGATGGTCTGCTTGCGCTCGAGCGTGATCGCGGGATCGTAGCCTTCGCAGAAGGTGCCGTCGCGGTTGCAGGAGAGGAGATGGCCGATCTTGCCCAATCCCATCTCCTTGTAGGTTTCGGCATATTTGCAGCGGGTGACGTCGAAATCGAATTTCGTGTCGTTGGCTTCCAGCACCTTCATTTCGAGGGCCCCGTCGGCGGTCCATAATTCGTAGAGCTTGATGAAGTCTGCCATCGAGGTGACGCCGCCCGGCGCTTTCCTGGCAAATTCCTTGCCCTCGGCGATGGCCGCCTTGCGGATCGCCGCGTCGAGGATGGAAGCCGCTTTCGCTTCGCCCGCCTGCCGCACCATTTCCTCGTAGATAGGCCCGATCACCTGGGCTTGCAGCCGGCGTTTGGTCAGGGTGGGAATGTCGGTCATCACATATACGCCTTGACGATGCCGATGAAATCGGCGGCTTTGAGGCTGGCGCCGCCAACGAGGGCGCCATTGACGTCGGGCACGGCCATCAGCTCGGCGGTATTGGACGGCTTGACCGAGCCGCCATAGAGAATGCGTACCCCTGCGCCCTCCTCGCCCATCAGTTTGGCGAGACCGGCGCGGATATGGCTGTGGACTTCCGCCACTTCGGCGATTGTCGGCGTGAGGCCGGTGCCGATGGCCCAGACGGGCTCATAGGCGATGACCGTAGTGGCTGCCGTTGCGCCTTCCGGCAATGAGCCCTTGAGCTGGCGCGAGACAACTTCCAGGGTCTTGCCGGCTTTGCGCTCCTCCAGGGTCTCACCGATGCAGATTATGGCAGTGAGGCCCGCTTTTTGAGCGGCCTTGGCCTTGGCCGCCACCATGGCGTCGGTCTCGGAATGGTTGGTGCGCCGTTCGGAATGACCGACAATGACCGCCGTGCAGCCAGCATCCTTCAGCATTTCAGCCGAGATATCCCCTGTGTGAGCGCCCGACTCCGCGGCATGACAATCCTGGCCGCCGAGCTTGATCTTGGTGCCCTTGAGGATCGACTTGACCTTGCGAATCAGGGTGGCCGGCGGGCAGACCATCACCTCGCACTTAAGCTTAACGTCCTCGAGCATGCCGGCCAGAAGCCGGGGCTCTTTGAGCATGGCGGCGGTTCCGTTCATCTTCCAGTTGCCCGCCACCAGCGGGCGCGGCCCTTGTGCTGCCATGTTGTCTCTCCAGATGCCAATTCGGCTTGAAATAGCAGACACATGCCGCGCTTGCGAGGGGGTCGATGCCTACCTATGATGCGCGGCGCCCGATTTGGGCTTTGAATGACGTAAAGGGACTTCCGGATGCTCGACGTTTTCCGCACTGCCGCCAAGGGCTGGACGGCCAAGATTCTGATCGGCCTTCTGGCGGCGAGTTTCGGCGTCTGGGGCATCGCCGATGTGTTCAGGGGCTACCGCGCCGGGGCCCTGGTCACTGTCGGTAGCGAAGAGATCAGCGCGACCGAGTTCACCCGCGCCTTCAATCAAGCCTTGCAGAACCTTGCCCGCCAGACCGGCCAGACCTTCACGGCCGAAGAAGCGCGACGGCTCGGTATCGACCGGTCGGTGCTCAACAACCTGATCCAATCGGCGGCGCTGGATGCGCAAGGTCACAGCATGGGGCTTGCGATCTCCGACGCGGCTCTCGCCCAGGAGGCGGCGGACAACCCAAACTTCAAGGGCAGCGACGGCAAGTTCGACTCCACTCTGTTCCGCCGGCTTCTCGAGCAGAACGGCCTGAACGAGGCGATGTATCTCGCCTCGGAACGGCGCGCCAAGCTGCGTCAGGCGCTGACCGGATCGGCCGACGGCGATCTCGCCGCTCCGCGGGTTCTCACCGAGGCGCAACACCGCTACCGCAACGAAGAGCGCGACGTGCGTTATTTCATCATCAAGGCGGCGGAAAGCGAAATCGCTCCGCCTACGGACGAAGAGCTCAAGAAGCATTATGAGGCCGATCCGCAGAGTTATACGGCGCCTGAATACCGCAGCATCGCGGTGATGAAGGTCGAGCCTTCCGACATTGCCGCCAAGGTCACGCTGACCGAGGAAGAGATCAAGGCCGGCTACGAGAAATTCAAGGGCGACTATTTTTCCCCGGAACTGCGCACCATCCTGCAGATGACGTTCACGACGCTCGACGAAGCAAAGAAAGCCAAGGCGCGGCTGGCGGCGGGCGAGGATTTCCTTGCCGTCGCCAAGGAGCGGGGGCTGACCGAGTCCGATGTCACGCTGGCCGACAAGACAAAAGCCGATTTTCTGGATCCGAAAGTAGGAGATCAAGCCTTCGCGCTTGCCGAGGGCGCGGTGAGCGAACCGATCGAGGGCAGCCTCGCCATCACGCTCGTCAAGATCGCCAAGATCAAGCCGGAGAAGCAGGAAACTTTCGACGAGGTCAAGCAAAGGCTTACCGAGCGGATGCAGTTCGACAAGGCGCGAGACGAGGTTCAGTCGGTCTACGATGCGGTGGAAGACGCACGCGCCGCCCAAACTGCCTTCGAGACGATCGCCGATCGGGCCGGCATTCCCTTTCAATTGGTTGCCGCCGCCGATGCCTCGGGACGCGACAAGGACGGCAAGGATGTGGAGATTGCGCACAAGGCCGAGGTCCTGAAAGCCGCCTTCGAAAGCGATGTGGGGGTGGAAAGCGATGCCTTGTCGATCGGCGACGGGTTTGTCTGGTACGAAGTGCGCGAGGTCATTCCCTCGGCATTGCGGCCGCTGGACAGCATCAAGGACAAGGTCAAGGCCGACGTGGTCGCAAGCAAGCTGCGAGAACTCGCCCACGAAAAGGCCAAGAAGCTTGTGGACCGGGCCAAGGCCGGCACGGCACTCGACACTCTGGCCCAGGAATTGGGTGCCGAGGTCAAGACCGCCCAGGGTCTCAAGCGCAGCGAAGCAACGGCCGAATTCGACGGGCCGGCGGTCATGGCGACGTTCAGCGTCCCGGAAAACGGCGTCACCTACGCCCTGGAGGGCGACGGCAAGGGCGCCCGGCTGATCCAGCCCACAGCGGTCAAGCTGGCGCCATTCGTAACGGGGTCGGAAGCGGCCAAAACGCTGGCCGACGAGACCAAGGTTGGCATGGGCAAGGACCTGCTGACGCTCTATCTCGGCGCACTGCAAGAGGAACTCGGCGTCAGCATCAATGAAGACCTCTGGCGACAGATCGCGGGAACCCCTACGCCTTAACCCCGGTCTCACGTCCGTTCAGAGTGCTTCAAGATGCAGATCTCTCCCGACTACGAAAGCTTCGCCCGCGCTTACGAGGAAGGCACGGCGCAGATCGTGTCCACTCGTCTGGTCGCCGATCTCGAAACGCCGGTCTCGGCGATGCTCAAGCTCGCGCGCAACGCCCGTTATTCCTTCCTGCTCGAATCGGTCGAGGGGGGTGCTGTGCGCGGCCGCTATTCGATCATCGGCATGAATCCCGATCTGATCTGGAAGGTGGAAAGCCGCAAGGCCTCGATCAACCGCAAGGCGCTCGGCAATCCGCAGGGACCGTTCGAGCCCGTGGCGATGCCGCCGCTCGAAGCACTCAGGGCGTTGCTCGCCGAAAGCCGCATCGCGCTGCCCGCCGATGCGCCGCCCATGGCGGCGGGGGTATTCGGCTACATGGGCTACGACATGGTGCGGCTCATGGAAGAGCTGCCGCCCCCCAACACGGATGTGCTCGGCCTGCCCGACGGCATGCTGATCCGGCCCACGGTGATGGCGATCTTCGACAGCGTGCGCGACGAAGTGACGGTCACTTCGCCCGTCTATGCCGACAAGGCCATCGGCGCCAAGGCCGCCTATGCCCGGGCCCAGGAGCGGCTTTCGGAGATCGTCGATGCCCTCGACCGGCCGCTCGACCATGTGGCGCAACGCGGCGAAGACACCCCGTCCATCGCGGCACCCGCCTCCAATACTTCGCCTGACGACTACAAGACCATGGTGCTCAAGGCCAAGGACTACATCGCCGCCGGCGACATTTTCCAGGTGGTGCTGTCGCAACGCTTCGAAACCGAATTCACCCTGCCGCCCTTCGCGCTCTACCGGTCGCTGCGGCGGGTCAATCCCTCGCCGTTTCTCTATTATCTCGACTTCGACAATTTCGCGGTGATCGGCTCGAGCCCGGAAATCCTGGTCAGGGTGCGCGGCGGCAAGGTGACGATAAGGCCCATCGCCGGGACAAGGCGGCGTGGCGCCACGCCGGCCGAAGACCGGGCCCTGGCGGCGGAACTGCTCGCCGATCCCAAGGAACGGGCCGAGCATCTGATGCTGCTCGATCTCGGCCGCAACGATGTGGGCCGCGTCGCCGAGATCGGCTCGATCAAGGTGACCGACCAGTTCATCCTCGAATATTACAGCCAGGTGATGCACATCGTCTCCAACGTCGAGGGCGCGCTGGCGAGGCACCATGACGTGATCGACGCCCTCGTCGCCGGTTTTCCGGCCGGTACCGTTTCGGGCGCGCCGAAAGTGCGGGCCATGCAGATCATCGACGAACTGGAGAGCGAGAAGCGCGGCGTCTATGCCGGCTGCGTGGGCTATTTTTCCGCCGACGGCGAAATGGACACCTGCATCGTGCTGCGCACGGCGATCGTCAAGGACGGCCGGATGTATGTGCAGGCCGGCGCCGGTATCGTCGCCGACAGCGTGCCCGAGAGCGAGCACCAGGAATGCGTCAGCAAGGCCAAGGCCCTGTTCCGCGCGGCGGAAGATGCGGTGCGCTTCGCCGGCCGGGCCGGGAGGTCGCAATGATCGTCCTTATCGACAATTACGACAGCTTCACCTGGAACCTCTATCATTTCCTCGGCGATCTCGGCGCCGAAACGGTGGTCCATCGCAACGACAAGATCTCGGTGGGCCAGGTGATGTCGGCCAGGCCGCAGGCCATCGTGATTTCGCCTGGCCCCGCCACGCCGAATGAAGCCGGCATCTGCCTGGACCTTATCGAAAAGGCATCGGATACGATCCCCATTCTCGGCGTCTGCCTCGGCCACCAGGCAATCGGCCAGGCCTTCGGCGGCAAGGTGATCCGGGCGCCGCTGCTCATGCACGGCAAGCTGTCGGCGGTGCATCACGGCGGCAGGGGCGTATTTAAGGATGTGCCGCAGGATTTCGAGGCAACGCGCTATCACTCGTTGATCGTCGAACGCCAAAGCCTGCCCGACTGTCTGGAGATCAGCGCCGAAACCGCAGGCGTCATCATGGGGCTGCGGCACAAATCGAAAAATGTCCATGGCGTGCAGTTCCATCCCGAGTCCATTGCCTCCCAGCATGGCCACAAGCTATTGAAGAACTTTCTCGAACTGGCGGGGGCCGGCTGATGTCCGATCTCAAGGCGATCATTGCCAAGGCGGCGGGGGGAGCAGCACTCAGCCGGGCGGAAGCGCGCGAGGCCTTTTCGATCATGATGTCGGGCGAGGCCACGCCGGCGCAGATCGGCGGGTTGCTGATGGCGCTCCGGGTGCGCGGCGAAACGGTAGACGAAATCACCGGCGCCGTCGAAATCATGCGCGAGAAGATGCTGCGGGTCGAGGCACCCGCCGATGCCATCGACATTGTCGGCACCGGCGGCGATGCCTCGGGCTCCTACAATATCTCGACCTGTGCGGCTTTCGTGGCGGCGGGCGCGGGGTTAAAAGTGGCCAAGCACGGCAACCGGGCGCTGTCGTCCAAGTCGGGCGCGGCGGATGTGCTGATGGCGCTCGGCGTCAAGATCGATCTTGTGCCGGAGCGGATCGCCCGGTGCATCGAGGCAGCCGGGCTCGGTTTCATGTTCGCGCCGGCGCATCATGCCTCGATGAAGCATGTGGGACCGACACGGGTCGAACTCGGCACCCGGACGATTTTCAATCTGCTGGGGCCGCTGTCGAATCCGGCGGGGGTCAAGCGGCAGGTGACTGGCGTGTTCTCGCGCGCCTGGGTCGGGCCGCTCGCCCAGGTGCTGAAGAATCTCGGCAGCGAGGCCTGCTGGATCTGCCATGGCGAAGGCGGCTTTGACGAGATCGTGCCGACCGGCACAACCTGGATCGCCGAACTCAAGAACGGCTCCATCACTGAATTCGAGCTCACGCCGGAAGAAGTAGGGCTCAAGCGGTGGGCGGCGGGCGATCTTAAAGGCAGCGAGGCGGCGCACAATGCCGAGGCGCTGCGCGATGTGCTGAAGGGGGGACACACCGCTTTCCGCGACGCCGCTGCGATGACGGCCGGGGCGGCGCTACTGGTGGCGGGCAAGGCCCGAACCATCAAGGATGGCGTGCGCATGGCGCAAGGAGCGATCGACGACGGCGCGGCGCTCAAGGCCCTCGACACGCTGGTCAGGGTCTCGAATAGCTGATGGCAACCATCCTCGACAAGATCGCCGCCTACAAGCGCGAGGAAGTGGCCAAGGCCAAGGCCGAAATTTCCGAGCACGAACTCGAAGTGATGGCCCTCGATGCGCCGCCGGTGCGCAGCTTCAAGGGGGCGCTCGCGACGCGGATTGCCCGGGGCGAATGGGCGCTGATCGCCGAGATCAAGAAGGCAAGCCCGTCCAGGGGCCTGATCCGGCCCGATTTCAATCCGCCGCAACTCGCCATGGCCTATGAGGCGGGGGGTGCCGCCTGTCTTTCGGTGCTGACCGATGCACCCTCCTTTCAGGGGGCGCCGGAATATCTGGGCGCGGCGCGGGCGGTGACGCAGCTTTCGGCGCTGCGCAAGGATTTCATGCTCGATCCATATCAGGTGGCGGAATCCCGTGCCTGGGGCGCCGACTGCATTTTGTTGATCATGGCGATGATCGATGACGTTCTGGCGGTGGAGCTCGAAGCCGCGGCTCACGATTGGGGCCTCGATGTGCTGGCGGAGGTTCACGACGAGGCGGAGCTCGACCGCGCCTTGCGGCTTTCGACCGGGCTCATCGGCATTAACAACCGCAATCTGCACAGCTTCGAAACAAGTCTTGCGACGACCGAGCGGCTGGCGCCGCGGGTGCCGAAGGACCGGCTGGTGGTGGGCGAAAGCGGCTTGTTCACGGCGGCCGATCTGGCGCGGCTATCGAAGGTTGGCGTCAACGCTTTCCTGATCGGCGAGAGCCTGATGCGACAGGTGGATGTGGCGGCCGCAACTCGTGCTATTCTGACCAGGCCATGAACAGGCTCACCCACCTCGACGCCACCGGCAACGCCCATATGGTCGATGTCTCGGAGAAGCTTGTGACGGCGCGGAGCGCCACGGCAAAAGCCCGCGTCCTCATGCAGCCGGAAACCCTGGCGCTGATCCTTGAAGGCAAGGCCAAGAAGGGCGACGTATTGGCAATCGCCCGTATCGCCGGCATCATGGCGGCGAAGAAAACCCATGAGCTAATCCCGCTCTGCCATCCGCTGATGATTTCCACGGCATCGGTCGATTTCGACGCCGATGCCAAGGGCGCCCACATCGATGTCACCGCGACCGTCAAGGTCGAGGGCAAGACCGGCGTGGAGATGGAAGCGCTGACCGCCTGCTCCGTTGCCTGTCTTACGCTTTACGATATGTGCAAGGCGGCGGACCGGGCCATGCGCATCACCGATCTCAGGCTCATCGAAAAATCCGGCGGCAAGTCCGGGCATTTCACGGCGGAGTGAGACAATGGCCCTGCTCCCGGTCGACGAGGCGCTGGCCCGCATCCTCAAAGACGTGAAGCCCATCGCGGCCGAAACGGTACCGCTGGCCGGTGCCGCGGGCCGGGCCCTGGCCGAGGCCCTCAAGGCGAAACGCGACCAGCCGCCCTTCGACGCTTCAGCCATGGACGGTTATGCAGTCAGAGCGGAGGACGCTGCGCAGGTTCCGGTCCGTCTCAAGACGATCGGCATGGCGGCGGCGGGCCACGGCTTTCAAGGCGCCGTCAAGACCGGCCAAGCGGTGCGCATCTTCACCGGCGCGCCTCTGCCCCGCGGTTCCGATTGCGTGGTGATCCAGGAAAATACGACAGCGGAAGTGGGATTGGTCAACGTCAACCGGGCGGCGCGGCAGGGGCAGAATGTCCGCAACCGGGGCCTGGATTTCAAAGCCGGCGAAACCCTGCTCTCGCCCGGCATTCGCCTCAATGCCCGCGACATCGGCCTCGCGGCGGCGATGAATTGCGCCACCGTCCGGGTACGGAGGAAACCGCTGGTGGCGGTGATCGCCACCGGCGACGAGCTGGTGCTGCCGGGGCAGCGCCCGCGTGCCGATCAGATTTCCTCCTCCAACAGCCACGCGCTCACCGCCATGGCGGAACATTTCGGCGCAACTGTTCTCAATCTCGGCATCGTCGCCGACTCGCTCAAGGCGACAGAACGCGCCATCGTCCGGTCTGCCCGTGCCGACATCTTGCTGACCAGCGGCGGCGCCTCAGTGGGCGACCATGATTTCGTCCAGGAGGCGCTGAAGCGTTCCGGCGTCAAGCTGGATTTCTGGAAAATCGCCATGCGGCCGGGCAAGCCCTTCATGTATGGCCGACGCGGCCGCCAGCGGGTGATGGGCCTTCCCGGCAATCAGGTTTCGGCGCTCGTTTGCGCCCGGCTGTTCCTCAAGCCGCTGCTGGACGCGCTCCTGGGGCTTGCCGGGCAGCGAGAGCCGGTCATGGCGCGGCTGGGAGCCCCCATGGAGGCCAATGACAGCCGCCAGGACTATGTCCGCGCCAGGCTAAGTGGGGGCCCGGACGGGGCGCGGATCGCAACTCCCTATGCCCGCCAGGACTCCTCCATGCAGCGCACTTTGCGCGAATCGCATTGCCTGATCGTGCGCCCGCCCCAGGCGTCTGCAGCCGCCAAGGGCGAGCTGGTATCCATTCTGCCGCTCGATTTTTGATAGTTACGGAAAGTAAACAGTTGCAGAACTAAATGGCAACTTGTATATATGTTTCAGGTTTGTTCCGATTCCGGAGCGATACAGGAAGGTGCTACCGCCATGCTGACGCGCAAACAGCTCGAATTGCTGCTCTTCATCAATGAGCGCCTCAAGGAAGAAGGCGTGCCACCTTCGTTCGAGGAAATGAAGGATGCGCTCAATCTGCAATCCAAATCCGGTGTGCACCGGCTGATCGTGGCGCTCGAGGAGCGCGGCTTCATCAAGCGCATGCCGAACCGGGCAAGGGCGCTGGAAGTGATCAAGCTGCCGGAATCGCATTCGCCCAGCCTCGCCAAGCGAACCGGCTTCACCCCCAATGTCATCCAGGGCAATCTCGGCAAGGTGAAGCCGATGCCCGCCTCCAATGACGGAAGCTCGCGCATGGCGATCGTGCCGCTGATGGGGCGGATCGCGGCGGGTGTTCCGATCTCGGCCATCCAGGACCATACCAACAACATCGCGGTGCCGCCGGAAATGCTGGGCGGCGGCGAGCATTTCGCTCTTGAGGTCAAGGGCGATTCGATGATCGAGGCCGGCATATTCGACGGCGACACGGTGCTGATCCGCAAGGGCGACACCGCCAACAACGGCGAAATCGTCGTGGCGCTGATCGACGACGAAGAAGCCACGTTGAAGCGGGTGCGCCGCAAGGGCGACTCGGTGGCGCTGGAGGCGGCCAATCCGGCCTATGAAACCCGCATCTTCGGCCCCGACCGGGTGCGCGTCCAGGGCCGCCTGGTCGGGCTGATGCGCAAATACTGAGAACGCGGCGCCGCGAGATCGCCTATTTCATTGTCCGCCGCTTCGGCTAAACTCGCCTGCCTAACCGCCGGAGTGCCGAATGAAAATCTATGGCGACGTGATTTCTCCTTTCGTCCGCATGACGCTGGTCGCCGCCCATGAGGCGGGGCTGGGCGCCCGCGTCGAGCATGTGAAGGAAACGGTTACCCCCACCCAGGCCAATCCGAAGCTCACGGCACTGTCGCCACTCGGCAAGATTCCGGTGCTGGAAACCGATCATCATCACCCGATCTACGATTCCCGCGTCATCGTCGAATATCTCTGCCATGTGGCGGGCAATTCGACGCTTATCCCCGACGACGGCGTCAAGCGCTTCCGCGTGCTGACATTGCAGGCGCTGGGCCAGGGCGTCGCCGATGCGGCGGTGGCCTATCGCTACGAGATCGGCGTCAGGCCCAAGGGCCTGCAATGGGAAAGCTGGATGGAGCGCCAGTTGCAGCGTGTCCAGGCGGGGCTCGACGATCTCGAGCGCAACTGGGAGGCATGGCTGGCCGAGGTCAGTGCCGGATCGATCGCGGTTGCCGTGGTCCTGTCCTACATCGACTACCGGCTGGGCGATCTCAACTGGCGCAATAACCGCGGCCGGCTTGCGGCTTTCCATGAGACCTTCTCGGCCCGCGACAGCATGATGAAAACGGCGCTGCCCAAGGCCTAACGCGCTTTCCGGCGAAGTGAACTCACTTCGCCGCAAAGAAATCGCGCCAGTTTTGGACTTGGAGCATATGCTTATCGCCAAAGTGCGCGCACTTTGGCGGCATATGCTCTACGGCCCCTTCCAGTCGATGGGGCAGATTTCGGCGCTGCGGCCCTTGAAATCCCAATTGCGGCCCTGGTGACGAAAGCGGCTCTTGGTTGCCTGGGCGACGATGATTTTCGGCCCGATCCAGTATTGGCTGTTCTCGATCGTGGTTTGCTTGCCCGGCCCATTGCCGGGAATGGGCACCAATTCGCCGTCGACGATCTTGGGGATCGAGAAGCGCCGCGTTTCGCCGTCGACTTCGTACTTCACGTCTTCCTGCCAGACGCCGAGAAAGCGCCCGACCAGAATCGACAGGACATGGGTGGAGCCGCCCACCGATCCCGTCATGATGCGGGTCAGCGCCTTCACCTGATAGACGTCGGCGGCATTGTCGATGAACACGCCGGCGCTCCAATTGCCGCGGCTCATCTGACCGGGAATTTCGATCATCAGGCCAAGCGCGATGCCCGAGAGATCGATATCGCCGAAATTGCCCTTGTCGATGCGCACACCGCCCCACGTCTGGCAATATCCCTCCGTCGGCGGATGCTTGCCGAGCGAGATCACGCATGGACAAAAGACCGTACAATTGCAGGAGAGCATGAGCTCCCCCTTAATCGACCATGGTTCATTTGCCGCCATTCTATCCTCCGTAATTCATCATCAGAACCGCAGCCCCCGCCGCGATCAGACCGGCGCCCAGACCTTGGGTGAGAAGCTTGAACGCCGGCAGGGTTTTCTCGAGAACCATCAGTGCCCCAATTGCCGCCATCCATGCCACATTCATGAATCCCGCGGCCAGCGCCAGCAACATCAATGCCCAGCAGCAGCCGAGACACAGGGCGCCTTGCCGCAATCCCATGCGGAAGACGCCCCAAGGCTTCACCGTCCAATTGGCCATGAAATACGGCAACGGGCGGCGGCATTTCGACAGGCAGGCATGTTTGAGAGATGAAAACTGATAGGCACCGGCGCCAATGAGCAGCACCGCCGCGACCGGCGGCGCCGCCAGATCGATTTCCGCCGAACGCACGGCTGCCTGCACCGTCGCCGCCGTACCAGCGAAGACGATCCACACTGTCATGTAGCCGCCGGCCAGAACCAGGGGCGAGACGACGGCCATGCGCTTTTCCCGCGCCGCTTCGGCGATATCGAGATAGGTGGCGATCGTCGGCGCGGCACTGGGCAACATCATGGCGAAGGCCATGGCAAGCCACATGGCGAAGAGTGCCGGTGCGGCCGCCGCCCCTGCACCGTCACCGCCGCACAGCAATTCATAGAACCCCGGCGCGTCGCCGTGAACGAGCAGTGCCAGGACAAGCCAGGCAGCGGCGATGACCGCCGCGAGGCAGAGCCAGACGAGCAGGCGCGAGGAATCGCTTAAGTGTCGCAGCACGAGGGCGGTCATCGCGGCAACCTAACAGCCCTGCCCGCCGCGACAAGACCTTCTCTTGAATGCCGGTGCCGGAGGGCGCAATTTGCCCCGGTGATCGATTTCGATGTCATCGTTGCCGGCGCGGGACCCGCCGGGCTGGCGGCCGCGGTCCTGCTTGCCCGGGATGGCAAGCGCACTGCATTGGTGACCGGCAAGCCATCCGCCGAAGCCGATCCGCGCACCGTGGCACTGATGCAGCCGTCGATCCGCATGCTGCAATATCTCGGCTTGTGGCCGGGATCGCTGCGTGCGCAGACCGCAGCTTTGCGCAAGTTGCGCCTGGTCGACGACACGGGTGCGGCCTTTAAGGCGCCCACCGTCACTTTCGATGCGGCGGAACTGGGCGAAGACGCATTCGGCTGGAATATTCCCCTGGGTCTGCTCATTCCGGCGCTGCGGGCCCGGGCCGCCGAACTTGGCGTCGTCTTCATCGACGATGAAGTGATTGGTGCGGTGACAAGTGATGAGGAGATTTCCGTCAAGCTGGCCGGCGGTGGGGAGGTTTCGGCGAGAGTCGCAATCGCCGCCGATGGCCGCGCCTCGCGGCTGCGCCAGGCGGCCGGCATCGGCACCGAGGAATGGTCTTATGACCAAATGGCGATCGCCACGAGCTTTGCCCATTCGGCGCCGCATTTCGATGTCTCGACCGAATATCACAGGCCGGCGGGGCCATTCACCACGGTGCCAATGCGGGAGGGGCGCTCGAGTCTCGTGTGGATGGAACGTCCGGCCCGCGCTGCGGAACTGATGGAACTCGACGATGCAGCGCTTGCCGTCGAAATCCAGATCGCCTGCCATGGCGAATTGGGCCTGGTTTCGCGGGTTGGGTCGCGCAAGGCGTTTCCCATGCGGGGGCTGGTGGCGCGCCGCTTCGCCGCCAACCGCGTTCTGCTGGTCGGCGAGGCCGGTCATGTGGTGCCGCCCATCGGCGCTCAGGGCCTCAATATGTCGCTGCGAGACGCCGCCCAGGCGGCCGGCCTCATTGTGGCAAGCAAGGATCCAGGCAGCGATGCGGTTATGGACGATTTCAACACCTCGCGCCGCCGGGATGTGGCGCCCCGGCAACAGGTCATCGATCTGATGAACCGCTCGCTTCTATCCGGCTTCTTCGTCCTGGAAGGCGCGCGCGCCGCCGGTCTGGCGTTCCTGCAAAATTTCGCGCCTCTGCGCCGGTTCGTCATGCGGCGGGGATTGGGCGTGGCCGGGCCACTTCCTTATGCCATGCGCGCCCACTTGCCTTCCGGCCCGGCTCTTGGCAAGTATTCGTCATGAACCAGCTTCCGGCAGCCAAATTCGCCATCGGCCAGGTGGTCAAGCACCGGCTGTTCTCGTTTCGCGGCGTCATCTTCGACGTCGATCCGGTATTCAACAACACTGAGGAATGGTGGCAGTCGATTCCAGAGGAAGTGCGCCCGCGCAAGGACCAGCCCTTCTATCACCTGCTGGCCGAAAACGCCGAAACGGAATATGTGGCCTATGTGTCGGAGCAGAACCTGCTGCCCGACAATACCGGCGATCCGGTGCGCCACCCGCAGGTGCGCGAATATTTCGAGGGTTACGATCCGCGCAACAAATCCTACCGCCCGCGCGGCGGCAGGAGCCATTGAAGCGCCCTACTCCACCGTCACCGATTTTGCGAGATTGCGCGGCTGGTCGACATCGGTGCCGATGAAGACCGCGGCGTGATAGGCGAGAAGCTGCACCGGCACGGCATAGAGCAGCGGGCTGATGAAGGCGTGAGCCTGGGGCACGCGGATGCGCTGGAACGCCCTCTGGGCGTTGGAGGCAATCCCCTTGTCGTCGGTCAGCAGCACGATCTTGCCGCCGCGGGCCGCGACTTCCTCCATGTTGGAGACGGTCTTTTCGTAGAGCTCGTCGCGGGGTGCTATGACGATGACCGGCACATTCTCGTCGATGAGGGCGATGGGACCGTGCTTGAGCTCGCCCGCCGCATAGCCTTCGGCATGGATATAGGAAATTTCCTTGAGTTTGAGGGCGCCCTCGAGGGCAATCGGGTAATTGATGCCGCGACCGAGGAACAGCACGTCGCGGGCATGGGCAATGTCGCGGGCCACGGAAGCGATATGCTTTTCCTCTTTGAGGATCTCGGCCATGTGGCGCGGCGCCTCGATCAGGGCGCCGACCAGCTCCATTTCCTGGGCGCGGCTGATGGTGCCGCGCAGTTTGCCGGCCATGATGGCAAGGCAGGCCAGGGCGGCCAACTGGCAGGTGAAGGCCTTGGTCGAGGCGACGCCGATTTCGGGGCCGGCATAGGTACGCAGCACCAATTCGCACTCGCGGGCAATCGTCGATTCCGGCACGTTGACGATCGCCAGCGTGTGCTGGCCTTGCGCCTTGCAATAACGCAGCGCCGCCAGTGTGTCCGCCGTTTCACCCGACTGCGAGACGACGATGGCCAGTCCGTTCTTTGGCAGCGGCGCCTCGCGGTAGCGGAATTCCGAGGCGACATCGACTTCCGTGTGAAGTCTGGCATAACGCTCGAACCAGTATTTGGCGGTGAGCCCGGCATAGGCGGCGGTGCCGCAGGCGGTGATGGTCAAGCGTTCGAGCGATTTGAAATCGAATGGCAACTTTTCCGGCAGGCGCACGGCGCGCTCGGCGAAGTCGACATATTCGGCAAGCGTGTGGCCGACGACCTCCGGCTGCTCGGCGATTTCCTTGGCCATGAAATGGCGGTGATTGCCCTTGTCGATCAACATGGAGGAGGCTTGCGAGAAACTCATGGGGCGCGGCACGGGGCGATTTTCGGCATCGAAGATTTCGCAGGTGGAGCGTGTCAGCACCACCCAGTCGCCATCTTCCAGATAGGTGACGCGGTTGGTGAAGGGGGAGAGCGCGATGGCATCGGAGCCGAGATACATTTCGCCCTCGCCGTGACCGACCGCCAGGGGGCTGCCCTTGCGGGCGCCGATCAGCAAATTGTTGTCGCCCTTGAACAGGATGGCGAGGCCAAAGGCGCCTTCGAGGCGAGGCAGCACAACGCGCACGGCCTCGCGCGGGCTCTTGCCGCGTTTGCGTTCGCGGGCCAGCAGATGCGCCACCACTTCGGTATCGGTCTGGGTTTCGAAAGCAGCTCCTTCCGCCAGCAATTCGTCCTTCAGCTCACGAAAATTTTCGATGATGCCGTTGTGGACGATCACCACATCGCCCGCCATATGGGGATGGGCATTGGCCTCGGTGGGATCGCCTTGGGTGGCCCAGCGGGTGTGGCCGATGCCTGATGTACCGAGCAGCGGCGAAGCGGCAAGCCGCTCCTCCAGGTTCCGGAGCTTGCCGGGCGCGCGGCGGCGGCCGATTTCGCCGTTCTCGATGGTGGCCACGCCGGCCGAGTCATAGCCGCGATATTCAAGCCGCTTGAGCGCTTCGACGATGCCGGGCGCCACCGGCGTCTTGCCGAGAATTCCGACGATGCCACACATGACTTACTCCTTCGCGCCTTTGGCCTTGGCGGCCTTACGCGCTCTCTTGATGTCGCGGTATTTCGCCGCCCAGCCTTGGCGGATTTGCATTTCGGCGCGGGCGATGGCCAGCGCATCGGCTGGAACGGCACCGGTGACCACGGTGCCCGCCGCGATATTGGCGCCGTCGCCGACCTTGACCGGCGCCACCAATGCCGTGTTGGAACCGACGAAGACATTGGCGCCAATCTCGGTGCGGTGTTTTTCGAAACCGTCGTAATTGCAGGTGATGGTGCCGGCCCCGATATTGGTGCCGGCCCCGACACTGGCATCGCCGATATAGCTGAGGTGGTTGGCCTTGGCGCCGGCGCCGATCCTGGTCTGTTTCACTTCGACAAAATTGCCGATATGGGCGTCCGAGCCGATCTCGGCGCCGGGCCTGAGCCTGGCATAAGGGCCGATGCGGGCGCCATCGGCGATGGTAGCGCCTTCGATGTGCGAAAAAGCCAGGATGCGGACATTGTTGTCGATGCTGACGCCCGGGCCAAATACCACATGCGGCTCGATCACCACATCCTTGCCGATCTGGGTATCGGCGCAGAAGAATACGGTTTCGGGTGCGGTAAGCGTCACCCCTTCCAGCATGAAGCGGCGGCGGTAGCGGGTCTGGAATGCCGCGTCGACGGCAGCAAGCTGGACCCGGTCGTTGACACCCGCCACCTCGGACTCCGGGCACTCGACAAGCGCCACCCGGCGCTTGGCCCTGGCCGCCAGGCCCGCGAGATCGGTGAGGTAGTATTCCTTCTTGGCGTTGTCGTTGCCGATCTTCGGCAAGAGCGTCCACAGGAGCGTGGCATCGATGGCGATGAGTCCGGAATTGCACAGATCGATCCGGCGCTCGCGGGGCGTGGCATCGAGCTCCTCACGGATGGCGGTAATATGGCCCTTGGCGTTGCGAATGAGGCGGCCGTAACCCTTGGGCTCGGCGGCCCGGAAGCCCAGAACGGCCATCGGCGTCCGGGGCGTCACGGCTTCGGCGAGCGCCGCCACGGTCTCGGCGCGGATCAGCGGCGCATCGGCATAGGCGACAAGCACGGTGCCGGAAAAGCCCGCGAGAGCCGCCTTCGCCGTGGCGACCGCATCGGCGGTGCCGCGCTGCTGTTGCTGAAGCGCAATTTTGACTCCCGCCGAGTGGCGCCGCGCTTCGTCCTGCACGGCTTCCATTCCCAGACCGACGACCACCACGGTGCGGACAGGCTTGAGGGGCTTGACGGCCTCCAGCACATGGCCGAGGAGGCTCCGCCCGGCCGCCCGGTGCAGCACCTTGGGGAGCGCCGATTTCATCCGCGTCCCCTTGCCCGCCGCCAATACGACGATCGCCGATTGCCTCATGATGGCCCGTGTCATTTCAGGATTCTATAAGTCTGTCAAAGCAGGGCCTGAGCCATATGGCGGCACTATGGCGGCGCCGTTAACCTTGCCGGCGCTATTGACCCCGGCACCCCCCGCAACTATGGTCCGGCCGCTTCGCAAGACGATGGCTGCGGGCCCGTAGCTCAGTGGTAGAGCGTCTGACTTTTAATCAGTAGGTCGCGCGTTCGATCCGCGCCGGGCTCACCATTTGATTGAAGTTTTTCCGATTTTACGGCTTCGTGTCTGGAGGCTAAAATCCGCCTCCAGTAGGCACCGGAACGAAAGTCGTAACACGGCACACGCCCGATTGATTGTTTTTCAATGCCGCAGCCTGCCGTCGGCCTTCGTGATGAAGGCCCGGCGCACCGGCACCTGCTAGGCTCGCTTCGTCATCGTCCTGTTCGCCATCGGCATCCGTCGTTCCTTTCAACAGTCACTAAATTCGGCGCTTGACCATGAGCTTCTTGATCTCAGCGATGGCCTTGGCTGGGTTGAGGCCCTTCGGACAGGCCGGGGCGC
>JANMQL010000257.1:0-1877 GCA_031370475.1 Hyphomicrobiales bacterium
GCCGACTATATCGGCGTCAAGCAGGAAGGCCCGTTCAAGGCGGATCATTATCGCTACTAGGCGTCCGCCGCTTTATACGGTCTTTGAATCACGGCCTCCCCTCGCGGGGAGGCCGTTTTTCTTTGGATTCAATGACCCGGCGCGCGTGCTCCAACACTGAACGGCAGGAAGCCCGGCCATCCCACCATCATCGACACCACTTTCGGCGGAAAATTCGAAGCGATGCCGAAGTACAGGCTGGAGAGACCGTGACCGCCGGGAGGTCCGGCGCAGACCGGCTGCTCGAATATGAAGGTCGCGGTGTTGCCGTTCTTGATCGCGCTGAGAATTCCGATCGTGCCGGCGCCGCCTTGGGCAATCTCGAAGGCGTCGTTGGCATCGCTGCCGTTGTATTTCAACTGGCTGATCGGCCCTATATCGACGGCGACACTGGTCACGCATGGCACTTCGCCGTCGCTGGTGGCTTGCGTCATGTCGACACGATATTGGTAGGCGGTCTTGCCCGCGCCCGCCGATGCGGTGGCGCCGGCGATGGTGCGGGTCTCGATTCTGGCGGTACCCGACACGCCCACCGGCAGCGTCAGATTGGCGAAGGTCACGGTCGGGATACCGCCGGTGCAACGGTCCATGAACAGACAACCGAGTGCGTTCTCGCTGATCGTGGCCACCGACAGGCCACCCGGCTGGGTCGGAACTTCGAGCTCCTGCCACGACATGTTGATCGTGTTTCCGCCCTGGCCGACGAAAGCGACCGTCTGGTTGCCAGCGTTGACATTGATTTGAAAGAGGTAGCGCGCGCCCGCTTTGTCCCAAGCATAGGCGACGCGGCCGGCCGGGTCATAGGCAATGATCGCCATGTCCATCCGGTTGTCGTTGTAGCTATAGGCCCAGTAGCTGTAGCCGTTGAGCTTCAAGACCGGACAGGTAGGACTGTGCGCGCCGGTGCCGGGATTCGGAATGCAGATCACCTGCAAACCGGGGGCGACCGCGCCGTGCTGGTCCTCCGGAATGTTGACGACCTGCGGCGGAAATTGCGCCATGGCCGGCGCAATCAAACAGGCAAAAAGCCAAACAGAAACCCAAACAGGAACCCAAACAGGAACCCAAGCCAAACCGATCGGCAGAAGCCGTGCATGGAAACGCATGTTCGCCCCCTGAGACACTGTCGCGCAAAGCGTTGCCCCATTTGCGGCTTGCTGCGGCAACGATCCGGCGAAATACGACTACCCGCACAGGATGATGGTTTTAAGAATACTACGCAAGGCTGTATCGGCTTGCGGGGCTGGCATTATCGCCGCAGGCGGGTTCCACGAATAAGGGTGTGGCGGCCGCAAAGCCGCCCAGTCCGCTTGAAGGGGCTGCCCCTGAGTGTTATCTCGCCGCCATGACGGCGGTTCCAATCCAGAATATCCGCAACTTCTCCATCGTCGCCCACATCGACCACGGCAAGTCCACGCTGGCCGACCGGCTGATCCAGCTGACCGGCGGGCTCGACGCGCGCGAAATGGCGGGCAAGGAGCAGATCCTCGACTCGATGGACATCGAGAAGGAGCGCGGCATCACCATCAAGGCGCAGACCGTACGCCTGAACTACCGCGCCGCCGACGGCAAAGATTACATCCTCAACCTGATGGACACGCCGGGCCACGTCGACTTCGCCTACGAGGTCAACCGCTCGCTCGCCGCCTGCGAAGGTTCGCTGCTGGTGGTCGACGCCTCGCAAGGCGTCGAGGCGCAGACGCTCGCCAATGTCTATCACGCCATCGATGCCGGCCATGAGATCGTGCCGGTGCTCAACAAGGTCGATCTGCCGGCGGCGGAACCGGCCAAGGTGAAGCAGCAGATCGAGGACGTGATCGGGCTCGACGCCTCGAACG
>JANMQL010000290.1:0-5465 GCA_031370475.1 Hyphomicrobiales bacterium
TGATAGCCGTCGTGGCGGGTGATGATCTTCTTCTTGGCGGGCTTGCCTAGCCGGTTGAAATAGAAATGGATCATGCGGACGGCCGTGTCGTTGGCCATCGAGCCGCCCGTGCCGTAGAAAACGTGATTGAGAGTCCCCGGGGCAAGCTGCGCAAGTTTCGCGGCAAGCTGGGCGGCGGGCACCGATGTGTGGTGTCCGAAGGAGGAGTAATAGACCATCTGCCGCGCCTGCTGGGCGATTGCCTGGGCCATTTCCTCGCGGCCGTAACCGATGTTGACGCACCACAAGCCGCCGATGCCGTCGAGGTAACGCTTGCCGTCGCTGTCGGTAAGATAGGCGCCTTCGGCTTCGCCCAGAATCATCGAGCCGGTTTTCTTGAAGTCGGCGAAATCGGTGAAGGGGTGAAAATGGTGCGCGATATCCTGGCGCCTGACTTCTTCGGCATCATAGGGGGCGTTGGTGGGCATGGGGCTCATCCTGTTGCACCGGGTCATCATTGCGTCCCGTTTGCCGCAACGATGGATATTCTCATGCCATAGTCAACCCGGACGGTGAATAACCCCAAGGAGTTAGAGCCGGCCTAAAACCGGTTCGATGAATTTTACCCGGCTGGCGAAAAGCCGCTAGCCCCGGGCGTTACCACCCAGGGCTCAGCCTTCGATTCGCGCGGCGTTCCGGCTCAGGGCGTGAGATCGAGCGCCTTAACGATCCGGTTGTAGGGGAGGCCGGCATCGTCGTTGAGCCGCTTGACGGCGGCATCGGAGCCCGCCTCGAACAGGCACATGCAGCGGCCGTCGTCGGGGGCGAAGGTCGAGCGGATATATTTGATATCGGTGCCCGACGAGGACATTTCCCTGGCCTTGTTGATCGCCGCTTTCTGGGCGCCGCCAAGCGCTTCCATGCTGATGCCCTTAAGATCGCGTTCCACCATGAATACAGACATTGTTTCGCTCCTCTCCGGTTTGTGAGACGGCCGATCTGACCGCAGAATCGCGGTTAGAGGAACGATCAAGTTCTTATCGATCGATAGCCGACAGTTATGACTGCACGTGCTAAACAGCCATTTTGAAGCCGTGGCGGGGAGAACGCGCGATGGAAATGTACCAGGTCAGATATGTTCTGGCTGCGGCCCGCGTCCTGAACTTCACCAGGGCGGCGGAGGAGTGCAACGTCTCGCAACCCGCCTTGACCAAGGCAATCAGGGTTCTTGAGGAGGAGCTCGGCGCGCCGCTATTCCACCGCGAAGGCAGGCGCATGCTGCTCAGCGATTTCGGCCGGTCGCTTCTGCCGCATTTGCAGCACATCGTGCAGGAAACGGAGGCGACCCGGACCCTGGCCGACAATTTCCGGCTGCTCAACCAGGTGCCGATCCGGCTCGGCGTCATGTCGACCGTCGGCCCGGTGCGATTGTCGCGCTTTCTGGCCAAGTTCCAGAAGGAATTCCCCGGCGTGGACGTCGCGGTCAGCGAGGCGGGTCCGGCCGAATTGAAGAACAGGCTGGAGAATGTCGAACTCGACCTCGCCGTGATGAACACGCTGGACAATCTGCGCGACGGCTTCACCGTCCACGATCTCTACAAGGAACGCTATATCGTCATATTCCCGCCCGACCATCGCTTGGCGAAACTGAATGCCGTCAGGCTCGGCGATCTCTCCGGCGAACCCTATGTCGACCGCCTGTCATGCGAAATGCGCGAGATGGTCATGGGCGTCTGCCGCGACAACAACGTCAATCTCTATGCGCGGTTCCGCTCCGAGCGCGAGGATTGGGTGCAGGCCATGGTTCTGGCGCGGATCGGCTTTGCCTTCATGCCGGAATGTTCGGTGACCCTGCCCGAGCTTCTGCAACGGCCGCTGATCGAGCCGGAAGTGACAAGGACGATCTCTCTGGTCAGCGTGCCCGGCCGGAAATACAGCCCGGCGACGGCCGCCATGGTCAGAGCGGCGCAGAGCTTCGCCTGGCCCGGATGACGGGATGGATTCGCTAGTTCTGCCCGGCAGCGGCGGTATTGCTCGGTGAGAAACACTTGATCTGCTTGAAGGAGGTGCAGCCATCACCTTCACATGTTTGGCCGGAGCCGAGGCGCTTGGTGGAGAAACCGGTTTGGCGCTGGAAGGTCAGAGCCCCGATGAAACCCTCGGCTTTGCAGAAGGCATCGGCGGCGGGCTTGCCGCAAGTGTTTGCCGACGCGAGGCAGGCATCGAGATGGGCGCCCTCCAATTGCGGAGCAAAATAGTTGCGCACCGCCGCCTCGGAAGGCGATGCGGCGAGGAGAAGAAGGGCAAGGCTGAGGAATCTGGTCATGGCAACTGCTCCATTTCGTGGCCTTACTGCAACAGTCGTGCCAAACCTGCGATGAGCGGCCCGTTAAGCCATTGTTCATACGAAAACCGACCTTGACGAAAGACCTTACCTTATGGCGTTTAGGGTCTTCCAAGAGGGGCCGATTCACTGGGGGCTTTACGATGCGGCGATTCTCGATTCCATTAGCGACTCTGTGCCTGGCTGCGGCCTTGGCCGTCCCGGCGGCGGCGGCGACCAACGCTTCCGGCAAGGTTTACAAGACGAATTGGACGAGTTCGGCACTGTCGCGTCCGATGAACCTCCGGTTCAAGAAGCGCATCGTCTCCTACGAGACCGCGGAGAAGCCGGGGACCATCATCATCGATACCGGCAAGCGCTATCTCTTTCTGGTGATCGGCGACGGCAAGGCGGTTCGTTACGGCGTGGGAGTCGGCCGCGAAGGATTCGCCTGGAAAGGCGAGCAGCGCATCACCCGCAAGGCGGAGTGGCCCGATTGGCGTCCGCCGCCGGAAATGCGCGAGCGCCAGCCGGAATTGCCGGAATTCGTCGAGGGCGGCCCCGGCAATCCGCTCGGCGCGCGCGCCATGTATCTCGGCAGCAGCCAGTACCGCATTCACGGCACGCTCTATCCCGATACGATCGGCATGGCGGTGTCCTCGGGCTGTATCCGGTTGACCAATGACGATGTCAGCGATCTCTACGAGAAGGTGAAGATCGGCGCCAAGGTGATCGTTCGCTGAGGCACGAAGGGGTCCCAGGAGGCGGACAGCGCGGCGCTTGAGAGGGGCCTGATCGAGCCGCCCCGCCGCCTCCCGGCCCATCGCCCTTTAAGGGGGCGAATGGCAAATATCGTTCAGGCATCGCGGCAGCGATTGATCCGGCAGGGCTCCAGCGTGATCTGGCCTTTCACCGGCCAGGCCTGATTCTTGACGATCACCGTGACATTGGCGCCGTGGGGGCCGGCGGCCGGACCGGTCCCGTTTCCGGCAAAGGCGCCGGCGGCGAGAAAGGCGGCGGTCAGGATGAAAGTTGCGATCGGCGTTTTCATGTCGTCCTCCCGGTGAAAGCGTTGAGCGTGAATGGCAAGATGCACGGGCACGCCGGAACCGGTGCTGAATGCCCCGTTCATCGGCGGTTTAGCCGCGGACTTCCCGCCCAAGAAAAAGGCTCCGGGTCGCGGAGCCTTTGAGTTCGGCAGCGCTTGCAGGGGATGGGGAAGGCTGCCCTTTGGGGAGGAAATCGCAACCTTTATGCGCCGCCGCCCGCGCCGCCGCTGTGCCCGCCGTCACAGCGCGCAAAAAAAGGCCCCGGAAGTTCCGGGGCCTTCAAGTTGCAGGCAGTTTTTGCAGGGGATGGGGGGAAGTGACTGCCTGGGGAAACTCAAAAGATGGAACCGGGGCACGCAGATCCAAGCCTTGCGAGAGGGGCTGTTGCGAAGGCCTATGGCCCCGCGTGCCCCGGCAGATTTGTCCGGATGTCGCCATCCGGACAAGGGGTTCAGGAGCGCACCTCCGGGCAATCTTCGGTCGCACAATCCTCGACCACGATGTGACCATAGGCCGGGAAGGCCTGGTTCTTCTCGATAACAGTAACATTCCTGGCCATGAGATCGATGGCCTTGTGGACCGGGGCAATGGCGGAAATGGCGGAGGCCGCGGTGGCCAGCGTCGTCAGGACGAAGAGTGTGTAGCGGATCATGGTCTTCTCCAAAGTGGCGGCAACCGGCTTCGGTGATGCTCTTCTATGCCTGACCGCGACGGCACGGAGTGCTGCCCGTCACAGGTCTGCATCAATAACGAAGAAAGGCCCCGGAAGTTCCGGGGCCTTCAAGTTGCAGGCAGTTTTTGCAGGGGATGGGGGGGAAGTGACTGCCTGGGTAAGCTTATAAAATAGGAACCGGAGCGCGAAAGTGCAAGCCTTGCGAGAGGGGCTGTTGTGAAGGCCCACGGCCTCGCGCGCCCCGGCATCCAAGTCCGGCTGTCGCCGTCCGGACAAGGAAATTCAAGATTGCACCTCCGAGCAATCTACAGTCGCGCATTGCTCGACCACGATGGGGCCGCGGACCGGGAAGGCCTGGTTCTTCTCGATCACGGTGACGTTCTTGGCCGAGAGGTCGACTTGCTCATGGGCGGGAGCGATGGCGGCGATCGCGGCGGCGGTGGTGGCCAGCGTCGTCAGGACGAAGAGTGTGTAGCGGATCATGTCGGCGTCTCCTCTCAAGGACCGTCTGCGATGATGGGAGGACACTAGCGGTCCCAGGTGGAACCCAGTCTGAATGCGCCGTTCATCTGGCATTTAGATGGGGATATGATTGGCGCGGCTTGTTGGCCGGCTTGGCGCGCAATTGTGGCGATTGCGGAGATTCCGCGGCGGCATGAATTTTTGCCGTATTGCCGCCGCAAACCGTGCCTCCCATGGCGGTGGCGGGAAGAGGCATTTGGCAATGACGAGACCCTGGACGCGGCGGCAGGTGCTGGCGCTGCTCTTGCCGGCGGCGGGCGCCTGCACGGCGCAAGGCCCGCGCTATGCGCCGACCGGCAACGCTCCGGCCGCCGGCACCGGCATCATCTATATCTACCGGCCGCTCGGCACCGTGGCGACGCGCGGCGAGCCGCCCTTCGTTTCGGTGGGCGGCCAGTCCCGCGGCCGCATGCGGTCGGGCTCCTATATCGCCGTCGAGGTGCCGGAGGGCGAGGTTACGGTAGCGGTGCAGCAGAGCCTGTTCATGCTGGTGCCCACCATTCCGCGCAGCGTCAGCGTGGATGTGGTGGCGGGCGGCAGCTCCTATGTGCGGGTCGACCAGGTGATCAGCGGAGCCGATATGTCGAACGGCATCACCGTCAGCCAATCGGTCGAGATCGAGGAAGTCTCGCCCGAGGTCGGGCGGGCGGAATTGGAGAAAGCGCGGAAGAATTTATGAATACCGGCAATGCCTCATCCGGTTTGAATGCTTCATGGTTTCGCGGCTATGCTCGCCTGTGGCGGTGGCAGGGAGCACGACCATGGAACTGAATTGGAAATCGGCGGCGAAGCTGGCCAAGGGCTTTGCCAAGAAAAAGTTCTCGCCGGTCGAGGTGGCGCGCGCCTGCCTGGCGCAGATGGCCAAACACGACAAGGCAATCAACGCCATGTGCCGCGTCGACGAGGCGGCGGCGCTGGC
>JANMQL010000308.1:0-1524 GCA_031370475.1 Hyphomicrobiales bacterium
TCGTGCACCAGCGCGGACATCAACCTCCGGGCGAATCCGTGCCCGAGCAAGCGAGTGAACACAAGCCTGCGCAGAAGCCGGCCGTAGTGGCAACGCCGGAAACTTTACCGACCGCCGCTTCGGCGCCCGCGCCGGGTGTTCCCGCTGCAGGTGGCCACGAGGGCCACGCAGCACCTGGCGCGCCGCCGTCAACACCGATAGCTGCTGCAATGAAACCCGGTCCGGCCGTGGTGACCGCAGCCCCCCCGCCTACACCCGCTGCACCGAAACCCGTCCCAGACGCAGCTGCCGCCGCGCCCACGTCGGCCGCTCCCACAGCGCCCGACCACGAGGGCCACGCGGTGCCGGGCGCGCAACGCACCTTGTCGGCGGATATGGCGCATGAGATGGGCCATGGCGGCACGGACCTGCCCGCCATGGTGCGCGACATGCGCAACCGTTTCTGGATCTGCCTGATCTTCACCGTGCCGATCTTTGTCTACGCCCCGATGGGAAATTTTTTCCCGCCGCCGACGCCGCCGTTCCGACTGGAGCTCAACCTGTGGCTGTTCTTCTTCGCCAGTGCTGCAATTATTTATCCGAGCTGGCCGTTCTTTGTCTCCGCCTGGCGCGCGCTCAGGAAGGGCGTCCTGGGCATGGCAGCGCTGATCGTGTTGAGCGTCGGCACGGGGTATCTCTTCAGCGTCGGCACCACTTTCTTCTTCAAGGACGGCGGACAGTTCTTCGAGGCCGCATCCGTGTTGCTGGTTTTCATCCTGCTCGGCCACTGGCTGGAAATGCGCGCCCGGGCGGGTGCGTCGTCCGCCATCAAGGCGCTGATGAATCTCACGCCGGCGAAAGCCTCGGTGCTCCGTAACGGCATCGAGGTTGAAGTTCCAACCGCCGAGGTGCTGGCGGGCGAGATTGTAGTGATCCGGCCGGGCGGCAAGATTCCGGTCGACGGCACGGTGCAGACTGGCGAATCACTGGTCGACGAGTCCATGCTCACCGGCGAGTCGATGCCGGTCCAGAAGCGGCCGGGCGCCACGGTGATCGGTGCGACCATCAACAAGAGCGGCACCTTTCAATACAAAGCGACGAAGGTGGGCGCCGACTCGGCGTTGGCGCAAATCGTAAAACTGGTGCAGGAGGCGCAGAACTCGAAGGCGCCGGCGCAACTGCTGGCCGACAAGGCCGCGCAATGGCTGGTGATCGCCGCGATCGTCATCGGTCTTGCGACCTTCGCGGTATGGTTCTGGTGGATCGGACAGCCGTTGCTGTTCGCCGTGACGCTGACCATCACAGTCTTTGTCATCGCCTGCCCGGATGCGTTGGGACTCGCGACGCCTATGGCGATCATGGTAAGTACCGGCCTGGGTGCCGCGAACGGCATTCTGTTCAAGAACGCCTCGGCGCTCGAAGACGCGACCAAGCTCGACGTCATCGTCTTCGACAAGACGGGCACTCTCACCCTCGGCCAGCCGGAGGTTGTCGAGATCGTGACCGCAGACGGGGTCACCGAGGACGCGGTGCTGACCGCCGCCG
>JANMQL010000309.1:0-3206 GCA_031370475.1 Hyphomicrobiales bacterium
GCGAAGATGACGGCCGCCACGCCGAAGGGCACATTCATCCAGAACACCCAGCGCCAGTCAAAATAGGTGGTGATGAAGCCGCCGACCGGCGGCCCGACCAGGGGGCCGATCAAGGCCGGAATGGTCAGCCAGGCGAGCGCATCGACGAGCTGCGATTTGGGAATGGCGCGCAACAGGATGATGCGGCCGACCGGTACCATCATGGCGCCACCGATACCTTGCAAGGCCCTGGCTGCGACCAGACCGCCCAGCGATTGCGCCGCGCCGCAGGCGATGGAACCCAGGGTGAAGACCACGATCGCGGCGCGGAATACATGGCGGGCGCCAAAACGGTCGGCGCACCAGCCGCTCACCGGCACGAATATGGTGAGGCTCAGAAGATAGGTGGTGAAGGCGAGCTTGAGGACGATGGCATCGGTGCCGAGATCGGCGGCAATCGCCGGAAGCGAAGTGGCGATCACCGTCGAATCCATGTTTTCCATGAACAGGGCGGAGGCGATGATCAGTGGAATCAGTCGGGAACTGGGCGGCATCGGCGGGCCTCAATAGCATGGCCCCGGCGCCGGGCTCATGCAATATAATCAATCCAGAAGTGCCACCCGGGGGAAACATGGCTGACGACGGAAGCGCGCAATCTATCGCAATCCGCGATGCGCTGGCGGCGGATGCCATGCCGCTTGCGCAACTCGCCGTCATGGCCGGCCACGGCCTGCTCGACATCTTCTACGGCGGCCTCATGCCCGGAAAATCCACTGCCGAAATCGTCGCCGAACGGCGCATGCTCCGCCCGGGCAATTTTGCCGAACTGGCCAATTGGCGCGTTGCCATGGACGGGACCGGCGGCGTACTTGGCGCGCTCAACAGTTTCCCGCATGACGTCTTCGAAAAATCCCCACCCGACCCCCTATTGACGGTGGAGCGGCTGGCCGTCGTGGACACGCTCACGGAATTGGAAAATTCGGCCGCCGGCACCTATTACATCAACATCATTGCCGTCTTTCCCAAACGCCGCAAAGGCGGTATCGGCAGTGCCCTGATGGCGGAGGCGGAAAGGCTGGCGCGCCGTGGCGGCTTCCGCCGGCTGGCGCTCAGCACCTTCGAGGCCGATACGGGACTTGTCGATTTCTATCGGCGCCACGGATTCCGCATTCACGACACCCGCCCCATCGCCCCCCATCCTGGTCTCGAGCACGGCGGCAATTGGGCGCTCATGGGACGCGATCTCAGCCCCTGACATGCCGCCGGCCCTTCCCTGCCATGCCGGGCCGGGACTATAAGATTCGCCAGTTCGCGCCTATATCGGCGTAGCGCCGCGCCGGCATCTTCTTGCCGCGCGGCGATTGGAGAGTTCGCTGTGTTAGACCGTATTTTCCGCTGGTTTGAAACCCGCGTTGACCCATTTCCGCTGCCGCAGCCTGACCAGCCGCCGGCGCGACTTATGGCTTTCGTCTGGCATTATACACGGCCATTCCTGCCGCTGCTTGCCGCCTCCATCGCCTTTTCCGCCACCATCGCGATGATCGAGGTCTATCTCTTCGCCTTTCTCGGCGATCTCGTCGATCTTCTCGCCGCCGCCGACCGCGCCACTTTCTGGCAGGCGAACGGCACCAAGCTGACCGTCATGGGCGCCCTTGTGCTCGTCGCCCTGCCGCTGCTCAATTTCGTCTCGGAAACCATCTCGCATCAGGGCCTGCGCGGCAATTATGCCATGCGTATCCGCTGGCTGGCCCACCGCTATGTGCTGCGCCAGAGCATGGACTTCTTCCACAACGATTTCGCCGGCCGGGTCGCCACCAAGGTCATGCAAGTCTCGCTCGGCGTGCGCGATGCGGTGATGAAGCTCACCGAGGTGGTCGTCTATGTATCGGTTTATTTCATCGGCGCCCTGGTGCTGGTGGCCTCCAGCGATGCCTGGCTGATGATTCCCCTGCTCATCTGGCTGGCGGGCTATGCCGCCGCCGCCTGGTATTTCGTGCCCCGCCTCGGCAAGCTTTCCGAACTCCAGGCCGACATGCGCTCGCTGGTCACCGGCCGCGTCGTCGACAGTTACACCAACATCCCCACCGTCAAGCTATTCGCCCATGCCGACCGCGAGGATGGCTACGCCAAGGAAGGCATGGGCTGGATGCTCGATGCCGTCTACCGCTCGATGCGCGTGTCGACGCTGCTGACCACCGCGCTGCAGATTCTCAGCGGCATTCTCATCTTCACCATGGCCGGCATGTCGATCTGGCTGTGGCTGCAGGGCGCCATCACCACCGGCGCCATTGCCTTCGCCGTCGGCCTTACCTTGCGGCTCAAGGCCATGTCGCAATGGATCATCTGGGAGGTTGCAGGACTCTTCGAAGACGTGGGCGTCATCCAGGACGGCATCGAGACCATCGCCCGGCCGCGTTCCATCACCGACGCGCAAGGCGCACAGCCCCTGAAGGTGACGCGCGGCGCCATCGTCTTCGAAAATGTCCGATTCAATTATGGCAAGACGGTGCTGAAGGCCGGCCCCATCATCGACGGCCTGTCGCTGGCCATCCGGCCCGGCGAGAAAGTGGGTCTGGTCGGACGCTCGGGGGCGGGAAAATCGACCGTCGCCAATCTGCTGCTGCGCTTCTACGATCTCGAAAGCGGCCGCATTCTCATCGACGGCCAGGATATTTCCCGCGTGTCGCAGGAATCGCTGCGCGCCACCATCGGCGTCGTCACCCAGGATACCTCGCTGCTGCACCGCTCGGTCATCGACAACATCCGCTATGGCAATCCCGACGCCGGCATGGCCGATATCGAGGCGGCGGCGCGCAAGGCCCATGCCGATGAGTTCATCGCCGGTCTCGTCGATCCCAAGGGCCGCAAAGGCTATGACGCCCATGTCGGCGAGCGCGGCGTGAAATTGTCGGGCGGCCAGCGCCAGCGCGTCGCCATCGCCCGGGTGCTGCTCAAGAACGCGCCCATCCTGGTGCTCGACGAGGCGACCAGCGCGCTCGATTCGGAAGTCGAGGCGGCGATCCAGGAAAATCTCTACACGCTGATGGAAGGCAAGACGGTGATCGCCGTGGCTCACCGGCTCTCCACCATCGCCGCCATGGACCGCCTGGTGGTCATGGACCGGGGCCGCATCGTCGAGGAAGGCACCCACAAGCAGCTGCAGCGCAAGGGCGGGCTCTACGCTTCGCTCTGGCAGCGCCAGTCCGGCGGCTTCCTCGCCGCCGAGG
>JANMQL010000382.1:0-4264 GCA_031370475.1 Hyphomicrobiales bacterium
TGGATGCTGGTGCCGTTGCCACTCGATGCGTAGGTGAGCTTGCCCGGCTGAGCCTTGGCCATGGCGATCACCTCCTGCACCGATTTGGCCGGAACCGAAGGATTCAGCACCAGCACGTTGTTGAGCGATACGATCATCGACACCGGCGCGAAATCCTTGATCGAATCGAACGGAATCTTCGAGTACAGCGCCGGGTTGATCGCCATGATGCCGGACGTGGTCATCAGCAGGGTGTAGCCGTCGGGCGGCGATTTGGCCACGATCTCGGCGCCGATATTGCCGCCCGCGCCCGGCCGGTTGTCGACGGTGACCGGCTGTCCGAGGATCTGCGTGAGTTCATGCGCCACTGCGCGCGAGGCAATGTCCACCGCGCCTCCGGGCGGGAACGGGCAGACGAGGCGTATTGGTTTGTTGGGATAAGACTGCGCCTGCGCGCCCAGAGCCGGGACGGCGAGCGCGAGTGCCATCAACAGTTTGTGCAAGAGCTTCATGTTTTCTCCATTATCGATAAAGTTGTGACTACAGTTGCAGTCATATGGCGGGAATTCCTTCCCGCCACCTATTGATCTCCACGTCACCAGTATTTCATCGCGCCGCGGAACAGGTTCGCGAGATCGTCCTTGCTCGCTTCGCGCGGCGCATTGCCCATCACGCGGCGTTGCGGATAGGCGCCTTCGACCAGCGCGAGCACATCCTTGTCCGCGTAACCGACCGCATTCAGACCGTTGGGAAACAGCGTCGCCTGCATCATTTCGATGATGCGCTTGGCCACGATCTCGCCCGCGTCCTCCGGCGCCGCGCCGCGGGTAAGCGCGCCCAGGCACTCGGCCCCGTGCAGATGCCGCTCGGGGCAGGCGCAGGCGGTGAAGCGGTACACCGCGGGCGCATTGAGCACGACCGACATCCCGTGCGGGACCATGGCCTGGTCCTCCGGGTAGCCGGGGGCGCGGTAGTCCTTCACCAGGCCCGACACCGCGTAGGACATGCCATGCGGAAGGTGGCAGCCGGCATTGCCGAAGGCGATGCCGGCGAGCGTGCCGGCGTACATCATCTCGGTCCGGGCCTCGGTGTCGGCGGCATCGCGCACCGCGCGCACCAGGTACTTACCCACCGATTTCAGCGCTTCGGTGGCGATGGCGTCGCTCCAGGGGTTGGCGCCCTGCGAGGGCGGACGCGAATTCGGGTCGGCCGGGCGCGCGCGGCGCGCATAGGCGATCGCGGTGAGCGACTCCAGCGCGTGCGACATGGCATCGAAGCCGCTGGCGGCGACCACCGTCGCGGGCAGGCTCCTGGTCACGTCCGGATCTACCAGCCCCAGCGTGGGTTTGAGCATGCGCGACTGGATGCCGGTCTTGGCCTTCATCGCCAGCAAATCGAAAATCGCAATGCCGGTCGCCTCCGATCCGGTGCCCGAGGTGGTGGGGCAGGCGATGTGCGGTTTCACCGGCGCGGGCACGGGCCGGGCCGCGCCCACCGGGGCATTGACGTAGGTGAGGAAATCTGCCGGCCAGGTGGAATAAAGGTTGGCCGCCTTGCAGGTGTCCATGACGGAGCCGCCGCCGACCGAGACGAAGCCGTCGAATTTGCCCTCGACGGCGAAGCGCGCGGCGTTCTTGAACGACCCGTCGGTGGGCTCGACGGCGACTTCGTCGTAGACGGCGAAATCGATGCCGGCAGCACCTAGCGACCGGGTCACCGTTTCGAAGAAGGGGAGCTTTCTCACGCGGCGGTCGGTGAACACCGCGACCCGCGTCATGCCCTGCGCCTTGGCGTGCGCGCCGGCTTCCTTCAGGCAGCCGGCGCCGAACACCATGCGCGAAGCGTCGATGACGAAGGCGTCGTCTCCTTCCGGGGTGTTGGCGAAATACTGGTGGCAGCAGCCCATGCTTTCCTCCGGCTCAGGCATTCATGAGCAAATGGTAGCACCGGCGCAGGGTGCCGGGGCGTCTGGTTGGCAGCGGTATTCGAAAGCCTGGTGTGCCACGTGATATCGGTATATGGACTCATTTACCCGTGGAGAATTGCATACGCAGATATATACTTGTAGCCTTTCTGCCTTTCTCGAACGTTTATGAATGGCAGTTAGACGCCCAACACTGTCGCGGACAGCTGGAGACCCAGCACCCATGAACGAATGGATTTATGATGCCTAGGCGAATCAACGCGGACAAGCCGCACCTCTGGAAAGCCGACATTTCGGCTTCCGTTGATCAGTTCAACCAGTGGTTCATGCGCTTCGCACCCGAGGCGTTTCGCTCGACACGCGTTAAGACCACCGGGTATGTCAAAGCAGCGTTACTCGCCACCAGCGACCTGCGCAGCATCAACGCCGCCACCCTCAAGGACAATCCGAGCGCGCTGTCAACGCTGCGCATGTGTACGGCGCCGCCGCTGGCTGTGGACCGCTTGATCGGTTTGGCCGACGCGAGCAAGAACCTCGTCGGTCGGATGGAAGATGGCAAGCTCCCGACCAATATGAATTCCGCCGATTTGAATGCGGAGTTAACCAAACTCTGCCGCATCATCTCAAGGCTCCTGGACCGTGACATCTTCCCGTGGCTGGACGCCGCGAAAGATCCTACCGATCACGAACGCGATCGAGCTTCAACGATCGTCGCTGACCGCTTATGCAGCGCCGTGGCAAACCCGATCGTCCGCAACGCCCAGGAACAGCGACAACTCAAACTCGCGGGCGATTGGCTAGATGCCCGAGGCTACCGGAAGCAAGCTCATCCCAGCGGAAAGCCGCTGACCGAAATGGAAGCCGCAACGTACACATTCCGCATGAACCTCGCGGTCGGGAAGGCGCTGAAGGTGAACATCCCGGTTGACGTGGTGATTCAGCCCAAGAAGCTGCGCAAAGATCGACTACCGATCCTGATCGAAGCCAAGTCGGCGGGTGACTTTACCAATACCAACAAGCGGCGCAAAGAAGAGGCCATCAAAATCCAACAGCTTAAAGATGCCTATGGTAAAACCGTGCCGTTCGTGCTCTTTCTCTGCGGCTACTTTGGCGGCGCCTACTTGGGGTACGAAGCCGATCACGGCATCGATTGGGTCTGGGAGCATCGCATTGACGACCTTGTGAAACTGGGGCTGTGAATCGCATGATCGCTCACCAGGACAACCTGCTTGAATCGCGGCGACAAGCGATTCAGGCGGAGATCGATACGCGCAAGTCGGCGGCGGAGCGGAACCGCCTTGGCCAGTTTGCAACGCCCAATGTCCTCGCTGTCGAAATCGCTCGCTACGTCCAATCAGTTCTCAGCCGGACCAAAGATAGTATTCGCTTCGCCGACCCTTCGATTGGCTCGGGCAGCTTCTTTTCGGCAGCGCTGGCTGTCTTCGGTTCCAAGCGAATCGGCAGCGCCGTCGGAATCGAGCTCGATCCCGCGTTCGCCGACGCCGCTCGCAATTTGTGGTCCGATGCAGGGCTTGAGGTTGTGTGCGGCGATTTCACGAGGCTTGTCGCCAACGGCTCCCTCCCGCCCTCACCCAACGTCATCTTAGCGAACCCGCCCTACGTACGACACCATCACATGAACCGAGAGGACAAGGAACGCCTCCAAGGCCTCACGTTCAAGATGGCCGGCGTTGAAGTCAACGGCCTTGCGGGTCTATACGTCTACTTTCTCTTGCTCGCTACGGCATGGCTGGAAGACGAAGGGATCGCCGCGTGGCTCATCCCATCGGAGTTTATGGATGTGAATTACGGCGCCGCCCTCAAGGGGTTCCTCACGGATCGCGTAACGCTTATCCGTGTCCACCGCTTTGACCCCGACGATGTTCAGTTCGGTGACGCCCTTGTGTCGTCGGTCGTGCTGGTGTTCCGCAAGACGCCGCCCGCCGCCGCTCATGCCGCCCTGTTCACCTTCGGCGGCACCCTGGCCGAGCCGCACGCCCGCGACCTCATCCCGCGTGAACGATTGCGCGAGTCTCGCAAGTGGACCGTGTACCCGAGTCACGCCAAGAACGATCGGCACACGCTCAGCGACGGTAAAGGCCCGACGCTTGGCGACTTCTTCCGCGTCCAGCGGGGCATCGCCACAGGCTGCAACAAGTTTTTCGTGCTCGATCGCGCCGATGCGAAGAGCCTGGGGCTTCCGGGCAAGTACCTCCGACCGATCCTTCCCAGCCCGCGCCACCTCAACCCAACGATCATCGGCGCTGACGTTGACGGCTACCCCCTCCTCGACCGCCAGCTGTGCGTAATCGATTGCAACCTGCCCGAGCTGATGGTCGAGGCCAAGCACCCGGCGCTTTG
>JANMQL010000404.1:0-5403 GCA_031370475.1 Hyphomicrobiales bacterium
GCTCGGCGCCATGCTCATGGGCGTGATCGTCACCGGCCTGTTCGTCGCCATCTCGATGACGGCGGGCGGCGGCGCCTGGGACAACGCCAAGAAGAGCTTCGAGGACGGTTTCGTCGATAGCAAGGGCGTCAAGCACCTGAAGGGCTCGGAAGCCCACAAGGCGAGCGTCACCGGCGATACCGTTGGCGATCCCTACAAGGACACGGCGGGACCGGCGGTCAACCCGATGATCAAGATCACCAACATCGTGGCGCTGCTGTTGCTGGCGGTGCTAGCGCGTTAACGCTCGGATCACGGACGGAAATTGAAGCCCCGCTGGGAGCGATCCTCGCGGGGTTTTTGTTCGATCGAGGCGGATTTGCTGTCCGCCGCTGGCTGGCAACCCGCAAGCCGCGTATAAGGTGAAGGACTGCGCCATTAAGCGAGGTGTCCCGTTCATGCGCCTTCTGGTTCTCGCCGCCGCCTTGTTTCTCGCGCTTGCCGCTCCCGGACGTGCAAGCGAAGTAAACGACCTGCTCATCCGCCATCTCTATGCCGGCTCCTTGGCGGACGGCGAGCGCGAGCTTCTGCCCCTGGCGCAATCGGCCGATCCGGCCAAGGCCGCCGAGGCGGAAGCGGCGCGCGGCATGCTGGCCTTTGTCGCAGGCATAGAACGCCTCGGCCAGGCGCTGCACCGCCACGGTCTCGAAACACCGGAAAGCCGGATGATGCTGACCTTGCCGATCTTGCGCCTGCCGGTGCCGCCCAATCCGCATCCGGAGAAGCTCGACTACCAGATGTTCCGGGCCATTCTGCAAAGACTGGTCGCCGACCTGACGGCGGCGGAGGCGCGGCTGGCGGCAGCCGGTGGTGGCGACGTGAAATTCACCGTCGATCTCCTGCAAGTGCGGCTCGATCTCGACGGCGACGGCAAGGCCAGCGACTATGAGACCCTGGGGGCGATGATGCAGACACTGTCGCGGGCAGCGGCGCCGGGGCCCGCGGAAATGACGATTGCGTTCGATACGGCGGACATCTACTGGCTTCGCGGCTACATGCAGTTCATAGCGGCGGCGGCCGATTTTGGGCTGGCCCATGATTTCCGGGACACATTCGACAAGACCTTTCATGTGTTCTTTCCCAATGCCGGTCTGCCGCTGGCCAAGGAACTGCGGCGCCCCGTGGCGGAAGGCCAGTTTTCCGATGGCGCCATCGGCGATGCCATCGCCTTCATTCATCTGATCAGCTGGCCCACCGCCGAGCCGGCGCGCTTGGCGGATGTGAGATTGAGACTCAAGGCCATGGCGGCATTGAGCCGCCAAAGCTGGCAGGCGGCGCGGGCGGAAACCGACAACGACCGGGAGTGGCTGCCGAACGCCAGGCAAACCGGCGCGCTATCGCCGTTGCCGGTTACCGACCAGACGATCGACGGTTGGCTTGCGGTGATGCAAGAATTCGAGATGATCCTCGATGGCAAGAAATTGCTTCCGCACTGGCGCTTCGACCGCGGCATGAATATCAGGCGCATGTTTGAAGAATCGAAACGCTTCGATCTGGTTCTGTTGCTGACCGGAACCGATGCGGTGCCCTATCTCGAGGACGGGCCGGTCTCGTCAAGCGGCGACTGGAACAATCTGATGCGGGTGTTTCAGGGCAATTTTCTGGGATATGCGTTTTGGTTCAACTAAGGCCGGTTCCGGGGGCCTAGACTGGATGCCACCATTTGCCGCCGATCGCCACGCCGCGCGAATTGATCTTGGCGTGGCCGGCGAGATGCTCGCCCGTCACATCGACATAGTCGAACTTGCCCTCGTCGATGGAGAGCACCGTGGCATCGCCAACAGAGCCCGGCTTGAGCGATCCCAGCTCGTGGCGCTTGAGGGCGAAGGCGGCGTTGCAGGTCGCGGCTTTGATGACCTCGTTCAGGGTCATGCCCAGGCACAGGAACTTCGACATCGTGGTGACCAGGTCGAAGGCCGGGCCGTTGATGCACAGCTTGTGGACGTCCGAGGAAATCGTGTCGGGTGCGAAGCCCGAGGCCAGCATGGCGCGCGCCGTCTTGAAGGCGAATGAACCCATGCCGTGGCCGATGTCGAACAGCACGCCGCGCTTCCGCGCCGCCATGACGGCGGGCTTGACCGAGCCTTGCGCCGTGCACGGAGCATTGGGGAAAGGGCGGAAGGCGTGGGTCAGCACGTCGCCGGGCCTGAGCCTTGCGATCACCTCTTCATAGGATGGCGGCGGCTCGTCGATATGGGCCATCAGCGGCAGGCCGACCTCCTCCGCCACCTGCAGCGCGATGTCGAGGGGCGCCAGACCCTGGTCGCCGCTGGCATGGCGGCCGACCCTGACCTTCATGCCGACAATCGTGTCGCGGTTGGCCTCAACCACCTCGACGGCGGCGGCGGGGTCCATCAGCCTGATGTCCTCGCTCTCGCCGACGCTCACATTGGTCGAAAAGCCGAATATGCCGGCATGCGAGATGTGCAGATAGGCGAGAATGCGCGTGGCGCTCTTTTCGATCACATGCTTGCGGAAACCGGCGAAATTGCCGGGGCCGGCCGAGCCCGTGTCGATTGCCGTGGTCACGCCGCTGCTGCGGCAGAATTCCTCGGCGTCGATGCCGAGCGATGTGCCGCCCCAATAGACATGGGTGTGAAGATCGATGAGGCCGGGCACGACGATCAGCCCGCGAACCGTTCTGACCGCGGTGCCGGGAGAGGCTTTCAGGCCCTGGCCGACTGCCGCCACTTTGCCGCCGGCAAAGCCCACATCAAGCACCGCGTCGAGCCCCTGTGACGGGTCGATCACCCGGCCGCCCGTGAGGATCGTGTCGAACACCTCAGAGCTTCCGGCCGAGCATCGAGCCGCCCGCCCCCGGCTTGGAGCCGAGAAGGCCGCGGAAGAGCTGTTGCAGGATCGACAGATCCTCGCCCGCCACCGGCGTCTGGCGCGAATTGATGTCGATGATGCGGCCGTCCTCCAGGCCGTATTGGGCGAAGCTCGTAACCTGGTCGCTCTTGTCGAAGCGGATGGCGATAACTTCACGGCCGGTTTCGCGCGGCTTGAGGAAGGCGCGGCTTTCGGTGATGCTGGTGATATAATAATAGCTGTCGCCTTGCAGATTGACGCTGGCCGTGGTCGAGGGCGAGCCGAGAATTCCCTCGACCTCGGATTTCGCCATGCCGTTGTTGACCTGGTCGAAGGCGCCGGGCCTGGCCATGTAGCCGCGGTGATCGATGGTCGGCGTACAGGCCACCAACAAGGTTGCGAAAATCGCGGCGACCGGCCACATATGCGCCTTGCAACGAAGAAATCCGGTCATGTCCGCAACACCCGTCCCCGTACTGAACTACCCGCCGCCATTCTTTTGCCCGGTCCCCGAGGCGGCAGCAAGCCGATGCTTCTGAACCGCCTGTTCCGCAAGCCGGCCGCGGCCCACCGCCGTCTCTATGAGGCGATTGTGGCCGCCGCGCGGCATCCCGTGCCCTATGCCCATTGGCAGGTGCCCGATAGCCTCGATGGCCGCTTCGACATGATCGCCGTCCATGCGTATCTGGCGCTTGACCGGCTCAAGGGCGGCGATGACGATTTCCGCCAGGCTTTGGTGGACGAACTCTTCGCCGATATGGACCGCTCGTTGCGCGAAATGGGAGTGGGCGATATTTCCGTGGGCAAGAAGGTGCGCAAGATGGCCGAGGTCTTCTATGGCCGCGTCGCCGCCTATGAGCGGGCTCTGGGGGAGGGAACCGAAGCCCTCGAGGCGGCATTGGCCCGCAATGTTTTCCCCGATGGCGCGCCGACAGCAGCGGTGGCGAAGCTCGCCGCCTATATCGGGGAGGCCCGTGATATGATCGCCAAATCGCCGGCCGCGGAATTACTGGAGGGCCGGATTGCCTTTCCGAAGCCACGGCCATGAAACCTCCCGTGCCCGAATTTTCCCGGCCGCTGGCGGTCGATCGCGTGCCCAAGGGCGGCAGCACCGAGCATCTGGTGGCCGATGCCAAGGAGCTTGCGGCGCTTGCCCGGCGCCTGTCGCTGCCGGCCTTCCATGGCCTCTCCGCCGAACTGACCGCCGAACCTTGGCGCGGCGGCGGCGTCAAACTCGAAGGCGGGCTGTCCGCCGATCTGGAACAGGTCTCCGTCGTCAGCCTCGAAGCCTTTCGGCGCAAGGTTGCGTTCCCGGTGTTGCGCTATTTTCTTCCCGCCGCTGCGGCGGCCCATGCCGAGGGCGACGACATCGACGCGATCGAAGACGGCAGCATCGATATGGGCGAGGTGGTGGCGGAAACCCTGGCTCTCGAACTCGATCCCTATCCGCGCAAGGAAGGGGAAGAATTCGCGGCAGCGGCCGATATTGACCCCGAGCCGGCCGAAAAAGCCTCGCCTTTTGCCGCGCTTTCCGGGCTCAAGCGGAAGTAGTGGAGCGCCGCGCGATACCGCCTTTTGATATTGGGGGTTGTTTCCCCAGGCGGAGCCTCTATTTTCCCCGCCCACCGGTGCTTCGGCGGCAGCGTCGGCGGCGGGATCGAGGGGCAGCATTTCAGCACGCATGACGACCGGCAATTTGACCATCGCACTCGACGCCATGGGCGGCGATAACGGCCCCGACACGGTCATTCCGGGTGCGGCCCTGTCGGCGATCCGCCACCCCGGCTATCGCTACCTGCTGTTCGGCGACAGCGCCCGCATCGCGCCGCTTCTGGACGCGCAGCCCAGGCTCAAGGCCAGAGCCGAAATCCGCCACACCGACATCCATGTGGCCATGCACGACAAGCCCAGCCAGGCCCTGCGTAGCGGCCGCGGCAAGAGCGGCATGTGGCAGGCCATCGACGCGGTGCGCCATGGCGAGGCCCAGGCCGCCGTCTCGGCCGGCAACACCGGCGCGCTGATGGCCATGGCGCGCTTCGTGCTCAAGACCCTGCCGGGCATCTCGCGCCCCGCCATTGCCGCCATCTGGCCGACGCTCAGGGCCGAAAGCATCGTGCTCGATGTCGGCGCCACCATCGGTGCCGACGCTACCCAGCTTCTTGAATTCGCGGTGATGGGCGAGGCCATGGCCCGCTGCCTGTTCGGCCTCGAGCGGCCGACCATCGGCCTGCTCAACATTGGCGTCGAGGAGATCAAGGGCCTCGAGCAGGTGAAGGAGGCCGGCCGGCTGCTGCGCGATCTTAATTTGCCGCTCGAATATATGGGCTTCGTCGAGGGCGACGATATCGGCAAGGGCACCGTCGATGTGGTGGTGACCGAAGGCTTCACCGGCAACATCGCGCTGAAGGCGGCGGAAGGCACCGCCAAGCAGCTCGCCACCACCCTCAAGCGCGCTCTGAACCGCACGCTGCTGTCGAAGCTGGGCGCCCTCCTGGCCGCCGGCGCCTTCGCCGACCTGCGCGACCGCATGGACCCGCGCAAGCACAATGGCGG
>JANMQL010000422.1:0-7394 GCA_031370475.1 Hyphomicrobiales bacterium
GACAGACATAAGCGGCTTTGAATCATCGACATCCATGAGGAGCTTCTGTAACCGTTCTTGTAGTCGATTGGTCCCGCGTCAGTGTTGTACGGAGGATCAATGTAGACGCACCCTATCTGCTCCCGATACCGCGTTTGCATCAGCGACAGTGCCTGAAAGTTCTCGCTATGAAACAGTACGCCGTCGGTCTGCTCGTCCACGTCGCCCATCGCTACAAGTAGCCGCGCGATCAAACCCGTATCAAAGTGCCGCGTGTCCACCACCAGCGTCGGGTACGCTTTGAGGAACTCCGGCTTGAGCTTCTTGCCGTAGCCCGGCGTCACCATGTCGCCCTTGATCTCGTCGATCGCAAACAGCTTCACCCATTCCTCGCGCTGCGCCTCGTTGGCCGCAATCTCCGCATGGAACATCTCGGGAATGCAGCCCACCGTGATGCACCACTGCGTCTCGACCACGAACTTCTTCTTCAGCCAGAGCTTCTTCTGAAAGTCCTCGAGCTGGGCGAGGAAGTCGATGATATTGCCAGCGATCTTGCGGATGACCTTAATCTTGGAGAGGTACTGCTCGACGCGCGGGACGGTCTCGTTCTCCACGTCGTCCAGGTGCATGACTTCGTTCTTGATGTAGAAGTCCAGCTCCCGGCGGAGGAACGTCCCGAGGTCCTTGTGGATGAAGTAGTCGAAGGTGTTGCGCGCGGTGTAGCGGTCGAGATGCACCCGCAGGCGCGTGCCCGAGGCCGTGCCGTCCGGCCTCATGTTCGGCTTGCCCAGTTCGGCGATCCATGCCGTCAGCGCCGCGTCGTGCGACGCCAGAACGGCCTGCTCGGCCGCCGCGTTCAGCTCCTTCTGCTTCGCCGGATCGGTCTGGTAGGTGAAGCGGACGACCAGTTCGCCCTCTTCAATGGATACCGCGTCCTCTTCGGCCAGCTTGAACCGCCGCTCCCTGCCCTCGGCGGCCTTCACATTGCCGTGCTCGCCCTCGGCGGCGTCCGCCAGGCGGAAGTGCACGCGCATCGGGTTCTTGTCGTCGTCGGGCCGCAGGCGGAAGGCGTAGTCGCGCAGGTACTCGCTGGTCTTGATGTAGTACTGGTCCTTGTTGGCCCAGTGGAGGGTGACCTCCTCGCCTTCGTAGGGGATGGCGTAGACGCCCGGCTTGTAGACGCGCTTGGCGAGGAAGTCGCCCTCGGAGTAGTAGCGGCGGAAGAAGCTGAACAGGTGGTCGTAGACCTCGCTCTCAAGCGCGCCGATGTCCACGGCGTCGCTCGCAAGCCGGGCGCGCAGGTCGGCAACCTTGGGCGACTGCGCGGGGTCCATGCCCGCCGCGTCGATGCCCGCGATGACCTTGGCCAGCTCCTTCTCGATCTCGGCCTTGTCGGCGGTCGTGTATTGGCCGAACGCTGCCTGCACCTGCGGCAGCAGGTCCTGGTCGAGGAACTGCGACACCTCGGCGCTCTTGGCGTGCATGACGCGGTAGAGGCCGAAGTCCAGGTCGGGCTGGTCGAGCTGGAATAGCTCCTGCAACAGCGTCTTCAGCTTTTCGTATTTCTGGCTCATCAATTTCGCCTTAAGGTTGCAGCCAGTCGGTGACCGGGCGCGACAGGAACTCTTCCACCGGGATGCCGTCGCCGCCCACGAGCAGGGTGCGTTTGGGTTTGAACGCTTCAGTGAACGCAGCCAGGCCGGAGTGCGCGAGCGGGGCGCGGCCGCTCTTCACCTCGATGCCCACCACCACCCGACCAGCGCGCAGCACAAAGTCCACTTCGCGATTGCCTTCGCGCCAGTAGAATAACTCACAATCGCCGGACGCCGCCGCGTTGGCCAGATGCGCTCCCACGGCGGATTCGGTCAGCCGTCCCCAGTATTCGCGGTCGTCGCGGGCCTCTTGTGGCGTGAGCCCGGATTGCGCGGTCAAGAGCGCGGTGTTGAAGACCTGCAGCTTGGGACTGGAGCCGCGGCTGCGCACGGCAGCACCGGCATACTTGGAAAGACCCGTCAGCATCCCTGCCCCGGCCAAGAGTTCCAGATAGTGCGCCAAGGTGGTGGTGTTGCCGGCGTCATGGAGCTGGCCGAGCATCTTGGTGTACGAGAGCACCTGCCCGGAATAGCGGCATCCCAGCTCGAACAACCGCCGCAGTAGCGCGGGCTTGTCGACGCGGGTGAGCAACATCACGTCGCGCGCGATGGTCGTCTCGACGAGCGCATCGAGCAGGTAGCGCCGCCAGCGCGCGTGGTCGCCCACCAGCGGTGCGGCACCGGGATAACTGCCGAAGTAGAGGTACTGCTCAAGCGTAAACCCGAAGGCCGCGTGCATCTCGGTAAGGGACCAGTGCGGCAGATGCAGGAGCTCGAAGCGCCCGGCGAGGCTCTCGGACAATCCCCGCTGCACCAGGAGCGGCGCCGAGCCGAGGAGCACCACGCGCAGCGGCAGGCGGTGGCGGGTGTCTTCATCCCAGAGTCGTTTGACCGCCTCCGACCAGTCGGGAATCTTCTGCACTTCGTCGAGCGTGAGCACGGCGCCCTGCTTGCCAGAGGCTTGTGCCAGCAGACGAGCGCGGTCCCACTGCGCGGCTAGCCAGGCCCTATCGCGCAACGCCGGTTCGTCGGCGGAGACGAAGACGCTGGGGCGATCGAGTTGCGCCAGGACCTGCTGCACGAGCGTGGTCTTGCCGACCTGGCGCGGTCCGGCCACTACGTGCAGAAAGCGCCGCGGCTCTGCCAGCCGGGTGGCGAGTACCGTAGTGTGTGCACGCTGGAAGGTGGGGCGGTCGGTCAGGTCACTCATTGTAGTGAGTAATTTTACTCATCACACTGAGCACCGTCAAGAAACATCGAGTTGGCGGTCAACGCCGGGGGTATCCACAAGATCCCACACTCGGAAGGCGACTCGGAAGCAACGGCCGTCGCCAGCCTTCCGAGTCTGCCGGCTCGCAACACGAAACCGAGCCACATCACGCGACCGCCCAGCGGATGGTGAAGAGCACGTCGGTCGCGGTGTGCTGGGCCAGCCGCCGTTCCAGCGATTCAATCAGCGAGTCGCGCTTCTCCATGATCTCGTCCTCGGCCTTGAAGATGTCCTGCCGCTGGCGGCGCTGCTGCTGTTCCAGCTTCTGCAGTTGCTGCTGAATCGCATGCTGCTCTTCGAGCGTGGCCGCCTGACGCGCCTGCCGCTTACTGCGCAGCGATACCGGGCAAATCACCAACAACCGGCGCTTGCGCTCCGCCCAGAACTGGCAGAGCACGATGCCCGCCTCGATCGTTTTCCCGAGGCCGACCTCGTCGGCCAGAATCACGCCCTTGGAGAGGGGTGACTGCAAGGCGAAGAGCGCGGCCTCAATCTGGTGCGGATTGAGATCGACGGCTGCGTCGAACAGCGCCACGGAAAGGCGTTCCATGCCGCTCGCTGCCCGCCGGGTCAGGTCGTGGGCGAAGTACTTCGCGTGGTGAGGGGTGTCAAGCTCATCGGCGGTGTCGTATTTCCTCTCAGGACTGGCTTTCGTCGATGCGCTCGTTGTGATTCCAGTTGCTCACCCCGCGGACGCTTGTTTGGTGCGCCTAACGCTGGGCCTAACCGGCACACAAACAGCAAGCGCAGCGCCGCTGTTTGTGTGTCCGGTTGAAGCCCTTGTTAGGGCCGTCTTTTGGTCGGCGCGAGGATTGCATTGACTTCCTCCAGCTCGAAATGCGCCGGATCAAATTCATCACCAAGCCACTCAAGCATTTCCTCGTGCTCGGGGTGGGACGGGTTGGCAATCACCTCCAAGAGGTTTGCGTAGCCCCACACGCCGCCGCAGTCCTCGGGCGGACAGGCACGAGCCCCAGCAACGCACAGTGGGGCACGTGTCTCCGGTGTCGGGGGAACTATCTTCTCCAAGACAATCTTGTGTCTCCACCCATCTCCAAAGTCGTAGTCGTAGAACATCGCATCCTTCTCTTGCACGAGCATCTGATCCAACCGCACCTTCGCGTCGCTTCGCATGTCGTTCGCAAAGTCGGGATCTGGCACACCGTAGGTCTGACCTTGAACGTCGAATAGATGGAGATGCGTGTCCGTCCATCCAAGAGCGACTTGCAGCACGTCGTGGAGCTTTCTCAAGGAAATTGAACTGGGCACCAACAGGCGCCGCCAGACCGGCGGCTTGACACCTTGCAAGGTAACCTTGACCTGATAGATGCGGAACTCAGTGCTCTTAGCCATTGCGATGATCTCTCGGTAACGGATATGGGCCTACCTCGAAGTCGGCCCCTTTAGTGGGGCCTTATAAGACCCCAAACGCGGGGTCTAGCACGATCAGGTTACGCTCAAGCCATTGTTTCCTCAACCAGGGTAAACGGGATGGGCACCCGCACGCTCACGTGATATAGGTACCACTGGGGTATGACATGCGGTTACCGCGCATTGCTCAGCGCTGCGCGCGGTTCCATCGGGCCCTTGTAACGTAGGAATGAGAGTTCTTCGTGACCCGACTCGCCGCCGCCAGCGTGGTGAAAGTAGGACGGAATGCAGGTACTGGGCGCTGAAGAAACAAGCCGGATAGCCATGCGCTTATCCGGCCCTCCGTCTAGTTTGCGGAAAATCTAGGCGGCCATTTCCGGAGTATGGTGAAGCTCCAGAAGCTTGTGGACGGGGATGGGTTCGATGGGATACCGTACGCCGTCGAGTTCAGCGAATTCGACCAGCGCGACATCCTCGAAAGGAGCCCCTTGTTTTACAACAGGCTCTAAGCCAGCACGTCCGGATCGAGCTGGCGCTCGAGATAAGTGAGCTGGTCTTTGAGCAGCAGCTTGCGTTTTTTCAGCCGCTGCATGCGCAGTTGGTCGGGCAGAGGATTTTCCGACAGGCGCGCGATGGCGTCGTCCAGGTCGCGGTGCTCCATTTGCAGTTCGCCGATGCGCTGTCGCAGCGCGGCGTGTAGCGCTTCATCGTCATCGTCCATGGCCGCCCTCCTTGCAAAATAGACTACACCTTTCGCCCGGCCCAGGCGAGCATGGCGATGCCGGCCAGGATCATGGGCAGGGAGAGCCACTGACCCATGGACAGGTTGAACGCCAACAGGCCGAGAAAGTCGTCGGGTTCGCGAAAGAATTCGGCGGCAAAGCGCAGTACCCCGTAGCCGATCAGGAACATCGCCGATACCGCGCCCGTCGGGCGCGGCTTGGCCGAATATAGCCACAGAATGACAAATAGCAGCACGCCCTCGAGGGCGAACTGGTACAGCTGCGAAGGATGGCGCGCCAGCGGGCCGGCGCCGCGGAATACCATGCCCCAGGCAACGTCAGTGGTTCGTCCCCACAGTTCGCCATTGATGAAATTGCCGATGCGCCCCGCGGCCAGAGCGGGCGGAACCAGCGGCGCGATGAAATCGGTAATTGCAAGCCAGCCGATGCGGTGTTTGCGCGCTATAAACACCATGGCGAGAAGCACGCCCAGAAACCCGCCGTGAAACGCCATGCCGCCCTGCCATACCGCGAGGATTTCCAGCGGATGCGAAATATAGTAGCCCGGCTTGTAGAACAACACATAGCCCAGGCGCCCGCCCAGAACCACGCCCAGCACGCAGAAAAAGAACAGGTCGTCGAACACGGCGTAAGAAATGTTTCCGCTCTCGCCCTGCTTGATGCGGCTGCGAGCGAGCAGGAAGGCCACACCGAAACCGATGAGATACATCAGGCCATACCAGCGCACCGCCAGCGGGCCGATGGCGATGGCAACGGGATCGATTTGTGGATGGATCAACATGGCGCGTGTTCGATGCCTGCGGGGGATTAGAATGCAACCCTCATTGTAAAGTGTATTAGAAAACATATCACCGCCGCGGTACGCTTGCGGCGCCATACCATGCCCCTCATCCCCGCTTCCTCGCGCGCCCTAGCCTACGCGGCGCTGATCTGCACCACCGCACTATGGGGCAGCAACGGCGTCGTTTCGCGGGCTCTGATGGACACGATTCCGCCGTTGGTCATGGCGGCGGCGCGTTGGGCCGTGGTGTTCATCGTGCTGCTGCCGCTGGTGTGGCCGGAACGGCGGGCGATCGCGCACTCACTCAGACGGGACTGGAAGCTGTTGTTGGCGCTCTCGCTGCTGGGGAGCGCGCCGCAGAGCGCACTGGTCTACACCGGGCTTTCCGCGAGTACGGCCATCCACCTGGGGCTGCTCAATTCCACCGTCCCCGTACTTATCATCCTCATCAGCTGGGGTTGGTACGCCCGTCGCCCGCGCCGGCTGGAGGCAACGGGGCTTGCGATCTCGCTCAGCGGCGTGCTCCTGATCCTGGCACACGGTGATCTGCAATCGCTGCTTCACCTGCAATTCAATCAAGGCGACCTTTTGATGCTGGTCGCCATGGTGATCTGGGCGCTTTACACCCTGCGCCTGAAAGACCGGCCGCATTCCCTGTCCGTGTTTGCATTCGTGTTTGCGCTGTCGCTGATCGGCGAATTGCTGACGCTGCCGTTTGCCGCACTCCAATGGGCTCATGCCGGTTCAATTCATTTAGGCGCGCGCGAATTGCTGGGGCTGCTCTACATAGGCGCATTTGCCACGCTGGTCTCGACGGTACTGTTCAGCTATGGCGTCGAGCGCGTAGGCGCAGTACGCGGCGGCATCCTGATCCACCTGATGCCGGTGTTCTCCAGCGTGTTCGCCGCCCTGTTCATCGGCGAGCGCCTGTTTCCCTATCACGCCGCCGGCTTCGTGCTCGTCGCGGGCGGCGCGATACTCGGTTGTCTCAGGCCGGAGCCGGTGCTATCGTCTCAGGCCCCGACAAAAACGCAGGCCGGTTGAAAACGAGGGATGCGTTCCCTCTTGCCCGCCCGGGGCCGCCTGCGGCAGAGCGCTGGTTCGCAGCGGGTTATTGGCCATTTGAAAATCGAAGGAGTATGTCATGGCGGACAACCGCAGAAGCAGTCTCATCACCGCTGGCGTCGCCCGCTCCCCCAATCGCGCCATGCTGCGTGCCGTGGGGTTTCGCGACGGCGATTTCAGCAAGCCCATCGTCGGCGTGGCCAACGGCCACTCGACCATGAATCCCTGCAATGCTGGGATCCAGCCGCTGGTGGACCGCGCCATGACGGCGCTCGAGGCCGCCGGGGCCAAGCCGCAGGTGTTCGGCGTACCCACCATCACCGACGGCATCGGCATGGGCACCGAGGCGATGAAATACAGCCTGGTTTCGCGCGAGGTGATCGCCGACTGCATTGAGACCGCGGTCAACGGTCAGGCGATGGACGGCGTGCTCGTCTGCGGCGGCTGCGACAAGAACATGCCCGGCGGCATGATGGCCATCGCGCGCATGAACGTCCCCGCCATCTACGTCTATGCCGGAACCATCAAACCGGGCAGGTGGAAGGGACAGGATCTTACCATCGTGAGCGCGTTCGAGGCGGTCGGCGCCTACG
>JANMQL010000188.1:0-1661 GCA_031370475.1 Hyphomicrobiales bacterium
CGGCAATGCGGCGCTGGCCGAGCAGTTGCAGCAGCACGTGAAGTCCAGGCTCGCGCCCTACAAGTACCCGCGCTGGGTGGAATTTGCCAGCGAATTGCCGAAAACGGCGACCGGGACGATCCAGCGTTTCAAGCTGCGTGCCAAGTCGCAGGCGCAAAATCAGTAGTCAACATCCAACCGAGGAGATCGACATGAGCATTAATCAAACCTTTGGCCGGCGTGAATTTCTCAAGGCCGCTGCGGCCGCGGCCGGCGTCGTCGGCCTGCCGAATTTGGTCGTTGCGCAAGGCGCCAAGATCAAGATCGGCCTGATGCTGCCCTACACCGGCACTTACGCCCAGTTGGGCGTGGCTATCACCAACGGTTTCAAGCTGGCGGTGGCCGAGTCCGGCGGCAAGCTCGGCGGTCGCGAGCTGGAATATTTCACCGTCGACGACGAATCCGATCCGGCCAAGGCGACCGACAACACCAATAAGCTCGTCACGCGCGACAAGGTCGATGTGCTGGTGGGCACGGTCCACTCCGGCGTCGCCATGGGCATGGTGAAAATCGCGCGCGAGACCGGGATACTGTACATTATCCCCAATGCGGGGTCGGATGCGGCCACCGGAGCCTTGTGCGCGCCGAATATTTTCCGCACTTCGTTCACCAACTGGCAGCCGTCCTACCCGATGGGCAAGGTGCTCGCCGACCGCGGCATCAAGAAGGTGGTCACCTTGACGTGGAAATACGGCGCCGGCGAAGAAGCCATCAACGGCTTCAAGGAAGGCTTCACCAAGGCCGGCGGCACGATCATGAAGGAGCTCTCCCTGCCGTTCCCCAACGTGGAATTCCAGTCGCTGCTGACCGAGATCGCGTCGATCAAACCCGACGCCGTGTTTGTGTTTTTCGCCGGCGGCGGCGGGGCCAAGTTCATCAAGGACTGGCAGGCGGCCGGCTTGAAGGGCAAGATCGGGTTGTACGGCTCGGGTTTCCTCACCGACGGCATTCTGGACGCGGTGGGCGATGCGGCCGAGGGCCTCGAAACCACGCTGCACTACGGCGACGGCATCGAAACGCCCAAGAACAAGACCTTTCGCCTCAATTACGCCAAGGCCTTCAAGCTGCAGCCCGACGTCTACGCGGTGCAGGGCTACGATGCCGGTCTGCTGCTGGCCGCGGGCCTGAAGGCGGTCAACGGCGACGTGAGCAAGAAGAAGGAGCTGATTGCGGCGTTGGAGAAAGCCAAGATCGACAGCCCGCGCGGCGCCTGGACCATGTCGAAGGCGCACAACCCGATCCAGGACATCTACCTGCGCAAGGTGGTGGGCAAGGAGAACAAGGTGATCGGCGTGGCGCACAAGGCGCTCGCCGATCCGGCGCGCGGCTGCAAAATGGGTTAAAGCGAAAACCGCAGGGTGTTCGTGCGGAGCGAAAGGCCGGCGCACGCCGGCCTTTGTATTAGGCGCCGCCTTCGCGGACCTCGGCGGGCGCAAGAGGATACTTCCGACTGCGGCAATCGAACTTGCGCGGACGGCGGCCCGTCCGCGCGGATCGCCGATTGCGCACGGACGATGAACCTGTCCGCACGCAATCGGCGATCTTGGATAAAACCCCCAAAACCGCCTTTGCTTTTGTGGATAACCGCGTTCTTGGTGCGGATACGCCTTTCATCCGCGCCA
>JANMQL010000190.1:0-1968 GCA_031370475.1 Hyphomicrobiales bacterium
AAGATCGTTTCCGGCTGGCCGCGCAATTTCGCGCCCGAGCGCGCCTTGGCGTTGGGCTTCCGCGCCGAATCCTCCTTCGACGACATCATCCGCGTCCATATTTCGGACGAACTCGGCGGCAGCATCGGGTGATGCCGCGCACCGCCAGAGCCGACGTACTGGCCGCATTCAGCATGGATTTGTTGACGGCAGCGGGTGCAAACCATGAATCCGCCGAAGCCGCGACCTGGGCGTTGATTCATGCCTCGCTGCACGGCATCGACAGCCACGGCATCCGGCTTCTGCCCTGGTATGCCGAGTGCCTGCGCAGCGGTCTTAGCAAGGGTTCGCCCAACATCAAGGTGAGCCACCCGCGCCGCGCCGCGGCGCTCGTCGACGCCGATGGCGGCATGGGCCACATCGCCACCTACCGGGCCATGGACGAGGCCTGCGCGCTGGCCCGCGATTGCGGCATCGGCATGGCGGCGGTCATCAATTCCACCCATTTCGGCGCCGCCGGCGCCTATGCGTTGGCCGCCGCGGATGCGGGCTTCATCGGCTTCATCACCGCCAATTCCGGCGCTTTCGTCATTCCCCATGGCGGCACCAGACCCATCCACGGCACCAGCCCCATCGCCCTTGCCGCTCCCAATCCCGGCGGCGATCCTTTCCTGCTCGACATGGCAACGAGTTCCATTCCCTGGAACAAGGTTCTCCGCTACCGCACCGAGGGATTGCCGCTGCCGCCCGATGTCGCCGTCGATGCCGGCGGCAAATTCACCACCGATCCCCACAAGGCCGTAGCACTCGCGCCCCATGGCGGCCGCGACTATGGTTACAAGGGCGCGGGGCTGGCCGGCTTGGCCGAAGTGCTCGGCGGCGTGCTCACCGGCATGCGTCTGTCGATCGAACAGGATGGGTTGGCTTTGGCCGATACGCGCATGGGTCATTTCGTCATGGTCATCGATCCGACCCTGTTCATGACCATGGAGAGCTTCGCCGCAAGGCTCACGGCCTACCTTGACGCTTTTAAGACCCAGCCCGGCACCTATGCGGCCGGCGGCCCCGAATGGGAACGCCGCCGCAAGCGCGAGGCCGAAGGCATTTCGCTACCCGATGGGCTTTATGCCGAACTTCGCGCCTGTGCGGCGGGATTCAAAGTTTCGTTCGCATTGTAGGACCGAAAAGCCAGCGGTCGAAAGCCGTGGCGAGCAGCGCGCCCGCGATTTGCGCCGCGACGAAACCCGCCACGTCGACCGGCCGGATGCCGGAGAAGGTGTCGCTGAGACTGCGCGCCAGCGTCACCGCCGGATTGGCGAAACTGGTGGAGGCGGTGAACCAATAGGCGGCGGTGATATGGTGATATAGAGTCCGACATTGACCGCAACGGATTGCGGCGCGTGGCGGAGACTGGCAAAGATCACGGTAAGAAGGCCGAAGGCCGCAACCGCCTCGGCAAGCCACTGGCCGGTTCCCGTCCGCGTCGTTTGAGAAAATTGCAACAGCGGCAAATCGAACATCGCATGGGCGGCGGCAACGCCCGCCATCGCCCCCGCGACCTGCGCCAGCCCATAGAACGCTGCATCGCCCCGCCTCATGCCGTCGCGCAACACGGCGGCAGCCGTCACCAATGGATTGAAATGCGCCCCCGAGACCGGTCCGAAAATCGCGATCAGAACGACGAGAATTGCGCCCGTCGGGATGGTGTTGCCGAGCAGCGCCAGCGCCATGTTGCCGCCCGCCAGCCGCTCCGCCATGATGCCGGAGCCCACGATGGTTGCGAGCAGGAAGGCGCTGCCCAGCGCTTCGGCGGCGAGCTTGCGCGAAAAATCCATCAGTCCCTCGCCTGGCCGATTTGATCGAGTTGCCTCTTGAGCGACAGCCTGTCGAGCGACGCGATCGGCAGGCTCAGAAAAATCGAGATGCGGTTGTACAGCCGTCCGTAGGCATCGGCAAAGGCGACATGCTTTTCCGCTTCCGTGCCTTCCG
>JANMQL010000012.1:0-11320 GCA_031370475.1 Hyphomicrobiales bacterium
GGGTGTGTGGCTGACCACCTTGAGCAGCTCCTTGTGCGACCAAACATCATGTTCCAAGGGCGCGATATTGAGATCGCCGACGACCACGCCGTGATTATCCTTGGGCAGACAGCCATCGGCGAACCAGGCTTCGAGCTCGGCAAGAAACTGCAGCTTATGGGCGAATTTATCGTTGATCGACGAATCTGGTTCGTCGCCGCCGGCGGGAACGTAGAGATTGTGGATGGTGACCGGCTTGCCGCCTTCAACAACCGCGGAAATATGCCGGCAATCGTCCTTGCCGCAGAACTTCTTCACGCCCTGTGCGCGCAACGGCAGGCGGGAAACGATGGCCACACCGTGGTAGCCCTTCTGGCCGGATTCGGCGATGTGAGCGTAGCCGAGCTCCGCGATCGGTCCAGATGGAAACTGGCCTTGTGGACATTTGGTTTCCTGGAGGCAGAGGACATCGGGCTTCCAGCGTCGCAGCAAGTCGGTGACCAAATCGATGCGCAGGCGGACCGAATTAATGTTCCAGGTGGCAATCTTGAGTTTCATCGGCAGTGAATGGCACAGGGCGGCACACCGAGGCAAGCATCAGAAACAAGATGGGCGCCCGGTAGGGGAACCGGGCGCCCGCGCGGCGAACGCGCAACTCACGCCGGGGAGGGGACACCGGCGTTCATGACGGCCGCGGCAGGGGGCTCGAGCGGGGGCAAAATGGTCCTGCCGCCTACCAGCCAATCATGATGTAACGACGTGGAAATTCCGCGTCCAGATTTCAATAGGCCGGGCTCGCCTCACGAAGACTTTATCGCGATTTAGCGCGAGTCCCGCTTCTTCCGGTCGATCTTGACGATGAAAAGCTGAGGGTCGGGATCGATCCCGGCGATGATGTTTTCGAGAGAGACGGTGGTTTGGCGTCCCTTGCTGTCGACGACGATCCACTGCTGCAGGGCCTTGCGCTTGCGGTCGAAGACCAAAACCAGCTTGCCGCCCATCAAAGCGTCCTTGTCCTCCAGGGTGATGGTGGCGAGGCCATCGGCCTCTTCATAGGCAAGGATATTGGTGTCGCGGATTAGGTCGACATCCTGGTTGAGCACCAGACGCAAGGGCGTTTCCGACAGGGGATATTGGTCGCCCTTTTCCTTCTTGCGATTCTTCACTGTCAGCCATGTACCGTCGGCGACGATGAGAAAGGGATTGGGAGGGGCGTATTCGAAGCGCATTCTGCCGGGCTTGCTGATGTAGAAAATGCCCTTGGACATTTTGCCCTTCGGGCTAATCTGGGTGAAATCGCCCTGTAATGTCGTGAACTCATTGATATAAGTGCCAATTTCTTGAATTGATGCGGTCTGCTCCGGCGTCAACTCGATCGACTTGGCGGCAATGGCTTGGGCAGCGATTGCAAGCATCAGCCCCATAAGCAAGAGGACGAAGCGGGTCATTTTGGCAGCCATTGCGATCATGTCGAATCTCCTTAGTCTTCAGGAACGCGGTAGAAGCACAAACCGGCCATATTGAGGCGGGCTAGGCCCGCGCGCTGTCTCCCGGCACGAGGATTTCGCGCTTGCCCGTGGCGTTGGCGGCGGAAATCAGGCCTTCTTTTTCCATCCGCTCGATCAGACTCGCCGCCTTGTTGTAACCGACCTGCAGACGGCGCTGCACATAGCTGGTCGAGACTTTCTTGTCGCGCAGGACTACCGCCACGGCCTGATCATAAAGTTCGTCGCCAGAGCCGCCGGCTTCTCCGGCCGACCCGGAGCCCGGCTCGCCGAAATCTCCATCCTCGGTTTCCTCGGTAACGGCATCGAGATATTCCGGGCTGCCTTGGGACTTCAGGTGGCTGACGATCTTCTCAACTTCACTGTCCGAGACGAAGGGACCATGCAATCGGGAAATCCGGCCGCCGCCCGCCATGTACAGCATGTCGCCCTGACCGAGGAGTTGTTCGGCGCCCTGCTCGCCAAGGATGGTCCGGCTGTCAATTCTGGAAGTGACTTGGAACGAAATCCGGGTCGGAAAATTGGCCTTGATCGTGCCGGTGATGACATCGACCGAGGGCCGCTGGGTTGCCATGATCACATGGATGCCAGCGGCCCGGGCCATCTGGGCGAGACGCTGCACGGCGCCTTCAATGTCCTTGCCGGCCACCATCATCAGGTCGGCCATCTCGTCGATGATCACCACGATATAGGGGATCGGCGCCATGTCCATTTGCTGGCGCTCGAAGACGGGCTCGCCCGTCTCGGCATCGAAACCGGTCTGCACGGTGCGCGTCATGGCTTGGCCCTTGGCGAGGGCCTGTTTGACACGGGCGTTGTAGCCGTCGATGTTGCGGACCCCCAGTTTCGACATCTTGCGATAGCGGTCTTCCATCTCGCGCACCGCCCATTTGAGCGCCACGATCGCCTTGCGCGGATCGGTAACCACGGGCGAGAGCAGATGCGGGATGCCCTCATAGACCGAGAGTTCCAGCATCTTGGGATCGATCATGATCAGCTTGCAGCGGTCGGGCGGCATCCGGTAGATCAGCGACAGGATCATGGTGTTGATGCCGACCGACTTGCCGGAACCGGTGGTGCCGGCAATCAGCAGATGCGGCATGCGCGACAGATCGGCGAAAATCGGCTCGCCGCCGATATTCTTGCCGAGTGCCAGCGCGAGATTCTGCCCGGTCTTCTCGAAGGCCTCGGAGGCGAGCAGTTCCCGCAGATAGACGGTCTCGCGCTTGTTGTTCGGCAGTTCGATGCCGATGGCGTTGCGTCCCGGAACCACGGCGACGCGAGCGGCCACGGCGCTCATCGAGCGCGCGATATCATCGGCCAGGCCGATCACCCGCGACGACTTGATGCCGGGCGCCGGTTCAAGCTCGTAGAGGGTGACGACCGGACCCGGCTTCACGTTGACGATCTGGCCCTTGACGCCGAAATCGTCGAGCACGCCTTCGAGCATGCGGGCATTCTGTTCGAGGGCCTCGTCGGAGAGATCGGCGGTGCGGCCCAGACGCTTGGGCTCGGTCAGAAACGTCAACGGCGGTAGTTCGAATTCTTCCGCGCGGGCGAAGCGGAAACCGAGTTGGGTATCTTTCTTGATGCGCTTGCCGGTCTTGATCGGTTTGGCGGTGCGGCTTACCCGCGGCGCGTCCGATTCCCCATCGTCCTCGCCGGCTTCAAAGTCCTCATCCTCGGAGTCGTCTTCTTCTTCCTCCGCGTCTTCCAGCGGTGGTGCAAGACCCCGTGCCCGGCCGTCGAGCGACGGTTCGATCCGGTCCCGGTAAAGGCCGCCGCTGCGCGCTGGAGCGAGGCGCGTGATGATGTCGCCGCGGGCTCCCGACTTGGCGGTTTCGGCCTCCAGCCGCTTGCGGACGCGGCGCTTGCGCCAGCTCACATAGAGATGCTGGAAGGCACCAAGCACGGCGGCGGCCCAATCGCGGAAGCGCGAACCGATAAAACTCGCTCCGTCATAGGCGGCGGCGCGCTGCAGCCGGCTTCCCCGCAAGCCGAGCCACAGGGCCAGCGCCGCCCAGGCGAGGCCCGAAACGGTCTTGGCGAATGCGCCCTTTAATCCGAGCAACAGGACGGCGGTCAGCGCACCGTTGAGAATGTCGCCGGCATTGCCGCCGAGACCGGTGGCCAGCGACCAGCTTGCCGTGGCGGGAATGGCGGCGAAGGCACCGCTGGCGCAGAAGGAGGCAATGATCCAGGTGAAGATGGCGCGGAACGGGCGCGGCACCGGCTCATGTCCGGCGAGACGGACCGCCCAGGCCATGGGAATGGCAATCAGCAGCAACACGCCGAGGCCGAGAAGCTGCATCAGTTCGTCGGCGGCGATCGCACCGGGATAGCCGAGCCAGTTGTGCGGCGCGGCATCGACCGCATGATTGAGCGAGGGATCGTCGACCGACCAGGTGGCAAGTGCGATGCCGGTGGCGATCAGAACGGCGAATAGGCCGCACCCGGCGGCTTCGAAAAGCCGGTTGCGCAGAAACCGCCGCACCGCGGCCGGTACCGCGCTATCGTCGGTATCGATGGAAGGGTCGTAGGCCATGCGCGTCTCCGCCATTTGCGTGGGCTTTTGCGGCCATAACAAATGGTTAACGGCAGTCTGACGGCACATGGTTAAAGTGCGGTTAAATCGCTGTCAGAAAAACAAAACCGGCGGGACGTTTGTCCCGCCGGTTCCGCTCGGAATTGTTTGACGCCAGATCAGTTGTAGGCGCGTTCACCGTGATCGATGATGTCGAGGCCCTCGCGCTCCTCCTGCTCGGACACGCGCAGACCGGTTGTCACCTTGCAAATCATCAATGCCACGTAGCTGACTGCGGCCGACAAGACGACCACGGTCACCACATCGATAATCTGCGCCTTCATTTGAGCCGAGAAGATGTATTCGGCCACCTTCGCCGACGTATCGGTGGCGAGGTAATCGGTCACGCCGACGCCACCCCATCCCGGATTCACGAAAACGCCGGTCAGCAAGGCACCGAGCATGCCGCCGATGCCGTGCACGCCGAACACATCGAGTGCGTCGTCGTAGCCAAGCTTGGCCTTGAGCCACACCACCGACCACAGGCAGATGAAACCGGCGGCAGCGCCGATGATCAGGCCGCCCATCGGGCCGACCCAGCCACAAGCCGGCGTGATGGCCACAAGACCGGCGACTGCACCGGATGCGCCACCCAGCATGCTCGGATGGCCGCGGAACATCCATTCGCCGGCGGTCCAGGCCAGCGCCGCGGCCGCGGTCGCAATGATGGTGTTGAAGAAGGCGAGAGCCGTGAGGCCATTGGCTTCGAGATTCGAGCCCGCGTTGAAGCCGAACCAGCCTACCCACAGGAGCGATGCACCGATCACCGTCAAGGACAGATTGTGCGGTGCCATGGGCTCCTTGCCGAGGCCGACGCGCTTGCCCAATACGAGGGCGCACACCAGACCGGCAATGCCGGCGTTGATGTGCACCACCGAGCCGCCCGCGAAGTCGATCGCGCCCTTGTTGAACAGCCAGCCGTTGTAAGCATTCACGGCGGTTGCGTAGTCGGACAGCACCGCCGTCCTGACGGCATCGTCGGTGGCGGCCGCGAGCTTGGCGAGGAAATCCATCGCCGCTTGTTCGCCCACCGCCGCCTTGACGGCATCGATGTTGTCGGGACTCAGCGTAAAGGCATCCGGGCCCGCCCACCACCAGACCATATGGGCCACCGGCAGGTAGGAGAAGGTGAACCAGATCACCAGGAAGAGCAGAACGGCGGAGAACTTCATGCGCTCGGCGAAGGCGCCGACGATGAGCGCGGGCGTGATCGCCGCGAAGGTCAACTGGAAGATCACATAGACGAATTCCGGCAGGTAGGTCTCCTTCGAGAAGGTGGCCGCAAGCGTGTTGACGTTGACGCCATGCAAGAAAGCCTTGCTTAGTCCGCCGAAGAACGGCGTTCCATTGGTGAAGGCAACCGAATAGCCGTAAATGAACCACAAGACCGCGATCATGCAGAAGCAGATAAAGACCTGCATCAGGACGGACAGTACGTTCTTGCTCCGCACCAGGCCGCCGTAAAAAAGCGCCAGGCCCGGAATGGTCATCAGAATCACAAGCGCGGTGGCGACCAGCATCCAGGCCGTGTCGCCCTTGTTGACGGTGGCCGCGGCTTGCGCGGCGGTCGTGGGAAGCAGGGCGGCGAACGCCAGCCCTGCCGGGATGGCGGAAGCGAACCGCCTGAAGGAGGTGAGTAGGTTCATGTGGAATTCCCCTGAGGTTGATGGATTACAGCGCGGCCTGGCCGGTCTCGCGGGTACGAATGCGCACCGCCTGTTCGAGCGGCAGGACGAAGATCTTGCCGTCGCCGATCTGGCCGGTCTGACCGGAGATCTGGATGGTCTCGATCACCCGGTCGACAAGCGCTCCATCGACGGAATTTCGATTTTGACTTTGGGCACGAAGCTCACCGTGTATTCGGCCCCGCGGTAGAACTCGGTGTGACCGCGCTGACGGCCGTGACCCTTGACCTCGGTGACGGTGATTCCTTGGATGCCCAAGCCGCCAAGCGCCTCACGGACTTCGTCGAGCTTGAACGGCTTCAGAATGGCAATAATATATTTCATGCAGCAGCCCTCTCGTTACTAATGATGCGCTGCAACACAAGAATTGTGCCAAGTGGGAATATTTTTGTAATATATTGATATTGCGTAATTTTTAATTCTTGCCTCAGCAATGATGGAAAGATTCAGACTATTTTTTGATCACCTGAAACTATTTGCCTAATTTTTACTCATTACCCATGCGACTGCATGACAGGATGATGGCGCTTGACGGAATGCGCCGAAGGCCGTCTTTCAAACCCCGTGACTGGCAAGACCGACACCATCATCGCCGGCGCCGCTTTGAACGGCCTGGCGGCGGCCGTGGCTCTAGGTGGCGCGCAATTGCGCCGGCCGCTGAAGGTTGCTGTCATCGATGCCAAGGATCCCAGAGATTTCTCCTCAAGCACCTTCGACGGGCGGGCCTCGGCGATCACCGCCAGCGCCCGGCGCATGTTCGAGGCCCTGGGCGTTTGGAGTGGCATCGCGCCGCACGCCCAGCCGATGCAGGAGATTGTCGTCACCGATGCAAGGCCCGGCGCCGCGGTCCGGCCTATCCTGCTGCAGTTCGGCGAAGAGGAAATGCGGGGCACACCATCGGCCCATATGGTGGAGAATCGGCATCTCTATGGTGCACTGCTTGCAGCGGCGACGGCGTCACCTCACATTGCATTCGCCACGGGTCAGGCGGCAAAGAACTTCCGATTTGGTCCCGGATTGGCGGAAGTGACGCTCGACGACAGCAATGTGCGCACGGCCTCTCTTATCGTAGCGGCTGACGGGCGCAACTCGGCGGCGCGCGCCGCCGCCCATATCGATCTGATGGGTTGGAGCTACGACCAAGTCGGGATCGTTACCACGGTGGAGCACGATCTGCCCCATGGCGGCCGCGCTGAAGAGCATTTCACACCCTCCGGCCCTTTTGCCATTCTGCCACTGCCGGGCCATCGCTCGTCGCTGGTGTGGACCGAGACCAAGGCGGACGCGGACCGGATTCTCGGTCTCGATGAGGCCGGTTTTCTAGTGGAACTCCGCCACCGCTTCGGCGATCGCCTGGGCGAGGTCAGGCTGGTGGGCGGGCGTCACAGCTATCCCCTGGCGATGTTCATTGCCCGCGAATTCACGGCCTCCCGGCTTGCACTTATCGGCGATGCCGCCCACGTGGTGCATCCAATCGCCGGGCTTGGCTTTAATCTGGGGCTGCGCGACGTCGCGGCGCTGGCGGAATCGGTGCACGATGCCTTCGCGCTGGGTCTCGATCCGGGAAGCGATGCGGTACTCGAGCGCTATAGCCTGTGGCGGCGTTTCGATACGGTGATGACGGCCATGGCGATGGATGGGCTCAACCGGCTCTTCGCCAATGACAATGCCGCATTGCGCCTGCTGCGCGATGCCGGTCTCAGGGCGGCCGGCGGCTCGTCGAAACTAAAATCGATGTTCGTCAAGGAAGCAGCGGGGCAGACCGGAAACCTGCCGAAATTGCTGCGGGGCGAGCCACTCTAACCGCGCACCATGCCCTTGGCGGCGAGTTTTTCGAGATAAGCGGCCCAGATCACTTGGCGTTCGCGGCCGAGTTTCGCCAGATAACTCCAGGTGAAGAGCCCGGTGCTGTGGCCGTCGCTGAAGATGATGCGGACCGCATAGGTGCCGACCGGATCCAGCCGGACGATCGTCACGTTGCGCTTGCCCCAGACGAGCTGCTCCTGGCCGGGCCCATGGCCCTTTACCTCGGCACTTGGACTTTCGACGCGCAGATATTCGGCATCCAGTGCGTGGACTTCACCGCTGTCGAAGCGGATTTCGAGACGCCTGCCGCCGTCGCGCAGGCGCAATTCCTCCGGCCACGGATCAGTCACCGTCGAGTTCCCGCGCCTCGCCCGGCAGCATGATCGGGATGCCGTCGCGAATCGGATAGGCAAGGCGTGCGGCGCGCGAGACCAGTTCGAGCTTGTCGCGGTCATGATGCAGCGGCATCTTGGTCACTGGACAGACTAGCAATTCAAGCAGGCGCGGATCGGTTTCCCGCTGGCCGGTCATCGACGCACCTATTGCAGACGCGAGCGTGGGCCGCCCGTGCCGCGGGCCAGCGCCATCTCGGTCAAGGCCACCAGTACGTCGGCCCGCGTCTTGAGATCCGGCGCCTCCAGAAGGGCCTGCTTTTCCTTGGCTGGGTAGGGCGCCAGCAGCGACAGGGTATTGACCAGCACTTCCGTCGAGGCGGCATCGACCTGGTCCCAGTCGGCATTCATGTTGTTGGCGTTGAGATAGTCGCGAAAGGCCTTCAATAGAGCCGGGCGATTGACCTCGCCGGCGCCGAGATCGGAAACGAGATCGATGGCGAAGGGGCTGAAATCGGCGATCACCTGGCGATAGGCCGTGCCGGCATCGAGTTCCTCGCGGATGGTGAAACGGCTGACCCCGACAAGCGTCAGCAGGATGCGGTTGTCGGGCGTCTCGGCATAGGCGGTGATGCGGCCGGCGCAGCCCATTTCCATGAGCGCCGGACGCTCGTCCTTTTCCGTTTCGAGGACCGGCTGAATCATGCCGATCAGCCGGTCTCCGGCCAGGGCGTCGTTCACCATGTCGAGATAGCGCGGCTCGAAGATGTTGAGCGGCAGTTCGGCGCGCGGCAGCAGCAGGGCGCCGGCCAGGGGAAAAACCGGCAGTCTCCGCGGCAGGTCGCCGGAGCTACGATAACGGTCGCTGAATTTCATGATATCTCACGCGAACAGAATGGAAGACAATTTGCGGCGGCCCTGCAGGGTGGCTTCATCCTTGGGGCCCCAGGCCTCGAAAAACCGCACCAATTGCTTGCGGGCGGCTTCGTCGTTCCAGCCGCGGTTCTTGCGGATGACATAGAGGAGCTGATCGGCGGCTTCGGCTTTTTGCTCGGCGCCGTTCAGCGCCACGGCGAGATCGACGCGGGCCTGGAAATCGTCGGGGTCTTTTTCGACCTTGCGCTTGAGTTCGGCCAGGGCGGAGCGATCAACCGGGTTGAGGGCCAGTTCAAGGGCGGCCTTGGCGCCCAGGACATTGGGATCATTGGCCTTGGCGGGCGGCACCAGGGCGAGCGTCGCCTTGGCATTGTCGAGATCGCCAACGGCAACCTGGCAACGGGCCAATCCGGCCAAGGCACCGGCATGCTCGCGGTCGGCCTGTACGACCTGCGCGAAAATCTGGGTCGCCGCCTGATAATCCTTCTGGGCCAAGGCTTGGCGCGCCGCAGTCACGGCGGCCTCTATCTCCTCGGCCATGCCACCCTTGCCCGACAGGCGGCCGATGAATTGCTTGAGTTGGCTCTCGGGAAGCGCTCCCATGAAACCGTCGACGGGCTGGCCATCGACAAAGGCGAAGACCGCCGGAATCGACTGCACCCGCATCTGCGCGGCGAGCTGCTGGTTTTCGTCGACATTGATCTTGACCAGCCTGACCTTGCCGCCGGCTTCCTTGACGACCTTCTCAAGGGCCGGTCCAAGCTGCTTGCAGGGGCCGCACCAGGGGGCCCAGAAATCGACGATCACCGGCTGCTGGCGCGAGGCCTCAAGGACGTCGGCCACGAAGCGCTTGGTATCGCTGTCTTTTATCAGTTCGCCGGGCGGGGCGGCGGCGTTGCCCGGCCGCTTGTCCTGGCCGCCAATAATCGAATCCATTGCAATCTTCCCTGGGTTCAGACCGGATAAATGGCGCAATGGCGCGGCATTTACAATGACCCGTCACTGACCGCGACAATGCGCGGCTCATGCCCGCAGGAGCGGATAAAGGCTAGGAGATCGGCGGCGTGGATGGTGGTCGTGGCATCGTTGGAGAGCGGGTGATAGTTGAGCAAGGCCTGTTCCATCATCGGCTTGTCGAGAATGACATGGGTGCGGGCGGCTGTGTCGTTTATCAGGCCGAAAGGGGTGACCGAGCCCGGCTCGACGCCCAGAACCTCCATCAGCAGACCGGGCTTGCCAAAGCTGAGCCGCTTCGAGCCGATTCTGGATGGTGCCGCCTTGAGGTCGATGCGGGCCTCCTCGAGGCAGACAATGAGCCAGATCGAACCTTTTTCATCCTTGAGAAACAAGTTCTTGCAGTGGCCGCCCGGAATTTCGCCACGGAGCGCCCGGGCCTCTTCGACGGTGAACACCGGGGCATGGTCGCGGGTCTCGGTCGTGATGCCGAGACGGTCGAAGCGGGCCAACAGGTCGGCGCGGGTCGCGAGCATGGGCGGCCTTTCAGGCGTGGAATTGGGCGGATCGAGGTTGTTCTTGCATTTGTTTGGCGGCTGCGCAATAAGACCTGCCACCTCGCCGGCCTCGCCGGCACACGCGCGCGGGCGTAGCTCAGGGGTAGAGCACAACCTTGCCAAGGTTGGGGTCGAGGGTTCGAATCCCTTCGCCCGCTCCAATTTCAAAGTGTCCAATCCGAAGAAACCGGTCGCAAAACGCACCCAAGATTTGGGTGACTTTGGCGGGCAATGTTTCACGTGAAACCATTCCTAGAACGATGAGAATGGTTGATTTTGCCGCGCTTTCGCGACGCTTCCGGCGCCAAAAACCGGCATTTTGCGAGCAAAATACGCGCATTTGGGGAGCCATTTTCGAGGCAAATTAGTTGACAGAGTCAACTATCGGCAAAAGGACCTGGCGTCGGGACAACGACGCAAGCGCGGGCGAAAAGCGTTACCCATGTGTCCGGTATGACACGTCACCTCTGCCTCAGGCCGGTCACAGGAATTCACCGGGTCCGAACGCCCACCGATCGCAACGATTGCAGCGGGTCGAGCATGGGCCATGGCAGCATGGCAAATCCCGCCATGGGGCCCGGGATCGCAAGACCCGGAAGATGCCATCGCGAGCCCATCGGTCACCGACATGCGGAATGCCCGGTGGCTTGTACAGCAATATCGGCTGAATGATCGTCCATTACGCCTCGCCGAGGGCGTATCGCATCATAAGAGATCCTTTTCAGAGCTTGAATCACACGACCACCCGAGAGTTCAAGCAGTACGAGACATGTCTGAAGAGCGCCCGCGAGCGGACCTTGCCGCGAGTGGGCCAATGCCGCGGTTTGACCCGGAACGGACATCGTCAAGGGCGTGGAATCCTTCGCCAGCTATGGACCCTGAGTTGGATTGAAGCCGCTGCCCTGTCGGCGATTGCCGGCAGATCGCTATGTATCTTGCGGGCCACCACTGCCGACTAAGGTGCGTTTGACAGAATGGCCTGGTGACGAGCAGCCGCGATGACAAAGTTCAAAAATTCCTTACCGCCCGGCCGTTCCAGAAC